>QGVE01000109.1 GCA_003242675.1 Bacillota bacterium
GCGCACCGGCCTGCCGGCGCGCCGCGCCTTACGGCAGAAGGTTCTCAGTCCGCAGCATCCATGAGCGCCTGCGCCTTCAGCCAGAGCCCCAACTCGATCCGCTTCTTCGTCAGGGCGCAGCCGATGGGCTCGGGCTTGAAGATGTCGCCGGTGAGCAGATCGGCATTCGCGTGGCAGCCGCCGCTGCAGTAGTACCGAGCCCAGCAGGTGGGGCAGGACTCCTTCGTGTAGATGTGACACGCGGCCAGGCGCTCCTGCAGCTCCCTCGCCACGACGCCCTCGGCCACGTTGCCCAGGCGGAACCGCTCCCGCCCGACGAACTGGTGGCACGGGTAGAGGTCGCCTTCGGGCGTCACGGCCAGGTACTGCACGCCGGCCCCGCAGCCCTGCACCCGCCGGGGCAGGCAGGGCCCGGTCTCCGCCTCCACGGCGAAGTGGTGGAACGTGGCGGGCCGCCCCTCCCGGCGCCGGCGGTCCAGCTCCAGGGCCAGCCGCTCGTACTCGGCGAAGAGCCGGGGCAGGTGCTCCTCCCGGAGCGCGTACGGCTCGTCGGGCGTGGCGACGACCGGCTCCAGCGAGAAGTGGGGCGCGCGCATGGCGTCCATCATGTAGAGGGCATCTTCCGCGAAGTCCAGGTTGTCCGCGGTGTACGTGCCGCGGAGCACCGCGTAGGCCCCGCGGCCGGTCGCGCCCTGGGCCGCGCCGTACTCCCACGCGGGCCGGCCGCCCGGCGCCCGCCGATCCAGCACCATGCGGATCGCCTGCTCCACCTTCCGGCTGGAGCCCGAGCGCTTGGCGTCGTGCACCTCGGGCCGGCCGTCCAGGCTCAGGATCAGGCTGACCTGCTCCCGGTCCAGCTCGTCCAGGATCTCCGGCGTCAGCAACGTGGCGTTGGTGGTCAGGGTGAACGTGAAGGTCTTGCCGGCCCGGCGCCCGGCCTCCCGGGCGTAGGCGATGGTCTCCCGCACCACCTTCCAGTTCAGCAGCGGCTCGCCGCCGAAGAAGTCGACCTCGCAGACGGGCCGCGCCCCGCTGAGCTGGATGAGCAGATCGACCGCCTGCCGGGCCACTTCAAACGGCATCAGCTTCGCCGGGCCGCCGTAGGTGCCGTCGGCGGCGAAGCAGTAGGTGCACTTCAGGTTGCAGGCGTGGGCCACGTTGAGGCAGATCGCCCGCAGCGGATCGCCCGGCTTCGGCATCACGGGCTCCCAGTCGGGCGGCGGGGCGAACAGCAGGCCGTTCGCCCGGAGTTCGGCGATTTCCGCCATCGCCTCCTCCACCGCGCCCGCGCCGTGGCGCGCCCGCAGCCGCTCCAGCCCGGCCTCGTCGGGCCCCTCCGGACCGTGCTCCAGCAGGTCCCACACCACGTCGTCCACCAGGTGCAAGCTGCCGCTCTCCACGTCGAGCACCAGCTTGGTGCCGTGTACTTCGAATCGGTGAATCTCCCCGTGCTGCACGTGCGTCCCTCCCAGTCGTCGGGATCCGAGGGAAAGGGCCGGGCGATCCGCCCGGCCCCTCGCGCTAGCGCTTGGTCGCCTCGTGGATCCGAACCTGCTCAGCCGCAGGGCTCATCAGGCTGCTGACGGAGCAGACGATGTTGCCCACGGTGCAGGACGTCTTGCACGCCGACTGGCAGGAGACCGCGCAGTCCGTGCAGCCCGCGAACTGCACCGTCGTCTGAAGCCGCGGCGCAGACAGGGTGCGGATGTGCCTGGCCAAGGGAAAACCCTCCAATCGCTAGGATTGCACCCTCCTAGTATAACCTTTGCATGCTTAAAGCGGTTTAGTGCCATCGCGCCATTCTCGAGTAGTACCAAAGTGCCAGGCGCCCGCGGGCCGCCACCGTACCATCCCCGGATTCCTGGCTGCCCTGCCCGCTGCGCCAGGACGGCTTCGCCCCGGGCCGGCCACCTCCGCCCGGACCGCGCGCCGCTCCGCGCATGGGCGCTCCGCAAATCCCGTCAGAACGACGCCTCCAGCTCGTCGATCAGCGCGCCCACGTAGGCGACCGCCTTGCGAATCGGATCGGGCTTGGTCATGTCCACCCCGGCCCGGGCCATGAGCTCCAGCGGCGGCAGGCTGCCGCCCAGCTTCAGCACCTCCAACCACTGCTCCGCGGCCGGCTGCCCCTCCTCCTTGATCCGCTGCGCCACCGCGGTGCCGCAGGTCAGCCCTGCGGAGTAGGTGTAGGAGTAGAGCCCCATGTAGTAGTGGGGCTGGCGCATCCAGGTGAGCCGGGCGCCCTCGTCGATGACGACCTCGCCGCCCCAGAACTCCTCGAGGATGGCGCCCTTGGTCTCCGACAGCAGCTGCGCCGTGATCGGGACGCCCTTCTCGGCCTGGGCGTAGATGCGCCGCTGCAGCTCCGCCTCCAGCAGGTGGCGGACGAAGTTGTGGTGGTACGTCATGAGGAGCTGCGTGATGACCCAGCGCCGCATCCGCTTGTCGTCCGTGTTCTTCAGGATGTGGTCCGCCAGCAGCACCTCGTTCATGGTGGACGGGGCCTCCACGAAGAACAGGGTCGGCTCGGCGTTGAGCAGGCGCTGGTGCCGGTTGGCGAGCTCGAAGTGGCCCGCGTGGCCCAGCTCGTGCGCCAGGGTGAACACCGAGCGCATGTTGCCGGTGAACGTCAGCAGGATGTAGGAGTGCGCCCCGTAAGGCGACGTGCAGAAGGCCCCTGCCTGCTTGCCGACGCAGTCCGCCCAGTCGATCCAGCGCTCCCGGAAGGCGCGCTCGACGATCTCCCGGTACTCCGGCCCCAGCACGCTCAGGGCGTCCACGAGCAGCTGGCGGGCCTCCTCGATCGTGACCTTCGGGTTGTACTCCGGATCCAGCGGCGCCTCGATGTCGCAGTACCGCATCTCGTCCAGCCCGAGCACCCGCTTGCGCAGCCGGGCGTAGCGGCGCATGTGCGGGGCCAGCTCGGCCTGGATGATGTCCAGCAGGTTGTGGTAGACGGCGGGGTCGATCCGGTGCGGCGCCAGCAGCATGTGCGTCGCCGACTCGTAGCCCCGCAGCCGGGCCAGGACGACGTTCTTCTTCACCTCGGTGGCGAAGGTGGCGGCGAAGGTGTTCTGGTAGGCCTTCAGGCCGCGGGTGAAGGAGTCGAAGGCCGCCCGCCGCACCGCGGTGTCCGCGGAGAGCTCCAGCTCCTCCTCGTACAGGGCGAACGACACCGGGAGGGTGCGGCCGTCGGGCGCCGTGATCGGCTCGAAGGTCATGTCGGCGGCGCGGGCGCGCTCGTAGATCGTGTACGGGGCCTCCATGACCTCGACCAGGGCCGACAGCGCCTTCTCCGTCTCCGGGTGCAGCTTGTAGGGCCGCTCGATCAGGATCTGCTCCAGCGCGGGGCGGTAGGCGGCAAGCTCCGGGTCGGCCGCCATCCACTCCTCCACCTGGCCCTCGGGGAGCGCGAGGATCTCCGACTTGAGGAAGGCCGTCGCGGCCATGAACTGGGCCCTGAGCGCATGGGCCGTTTCCGCCAATGCCTGGTTCTCCGGGTCCGAGCCGTCGCCGGTCAAGAGCAGCATGGCGTAGGTCCCCCAGCGGTCCAGCCGGGCGACCAGGGCCTCGAACGCCTTCAATGCCGCGGCCAGCGTCGCCGCGCCTTCGGCCAGGCGGCCCTGGTACTGGGTGACGGTGGGCAGATCGGCCTCGATCGCCTGGCGTTCAGCCTCCCAGGCTGCGCGCGAGGGGAACAGATCCTCCAGGTTCCAGGTCTGCTCCACGGGAACCTCGTTTCGGCGGGGTCGCATGGGGCATTGCTCCTTCCTGCATTCGGATTCCGTGGAATCTGTATTCGACGGCCAGCGGGGGCACCACCTCCCTCCGGCGGATGCCGCCGAGCGGCGCCGCCACACCCGCCGGCGAAAAGCAGCGGGCAGCCGGCGGTCCCTCACCGCCAGCTGCCCTCCGCGGAACCCTCATTTTGCGGCGCTGGCCGCCTTGGCCCGCCTGCGCACCACGCGCTCCACGTGCAGGACGTCGCGGACCTTGCCGATCTTGTTGAGCACGTGCTGCAGCTGCTGGGCGTCCTTGATCTCCAGCACCAGGTCGAGCGTGGCGATCTTCGACTTGTTGGTCCGGCTGGACGTGGAGAGCATGTTGATCCGGGCGTCGGCGATGATCGACACCACGTCCGCCAAGAGCCCGGCGCGGTCCAGCGCGGTGATCTGCACCTCCACCGGGCTGGAGGTCTGGTAGTTCTCCTCCCACGAGACCTCGATCAGCCGGTCGGGGTCCTTGGCCAGGTCCTCGATGTTGGGACAGTCGATCCGGTGCACCGTGACCCCGCGGCCGCGGGTGACGTAGCCGATGATCGGGTCGCCGGGGACCGGCATGCAGCACCGGGAGAGCCGCACCACCAGGTTGGACACGCCCTTGACGCGGATGCCGTTGGAGGGCTTGCCGAAGCCGGACCAATCCTTCTTCTCGATCTCGACGGGCGCGGGCGGCTCCTGGGCGCGCCGCTCCTTCTCGTACATCTCCCGGAGCCGGGAGACGACGGAGCTGGCGCTCAGCGAGCCGATGCCGATGGCCACGTACAGGTCGTCGACGTCCTTGACGCTGACCCGCCGGCAGACCTCCGCCAGCCACTCGTCCCGCATCAGCTCGTGCGGCTCGATGCCGGTCTTCTGCACCTCGGCCTTCAGCATCTCCTTGCCCCGGGCGAGGTTCTCCTCCCGGCGCTCGCGCTTGAAGAACTGGCGGATCTTGTTCTTGGCCGAGGCGGTCTTGACGATCTTCAGCCAGTCGATGGAGGGACCCGGCGACTGCTTGGAAGTCAAAATCTCCACCACATCGCCGTTCTTCAGCTTCGTGTCCAGCGGCGCGATCTTGCCGTTCACCTTGGCCCCGACGCAGTGGTAGCCGATATCCGAGTGCACGGCGAAGGCGAAATCCAGCGGCGAAGCGCCGGCCGGCAGGCTGAAGACGTGCCCCTTCGGCGAGAACACGAAGACCTGGTCGGAGAAGATGTCGACCTTGACCGACTCGACGAACTCCTTGGCGTCGCGGATCTCCTGATGCCACTCCAGGAGCGACCGCAGCCACTGCAGCTTCTTGTCGAACTCCTTGTCGGTCTTGCCTTCCTTGTACGACCAGTGGGCCGCGACGCCGAACTCGGCGGTGCGGTGCATCTCGCGCGTGCGGATCTGGATCTCGAACGGCTCGCCGTGCGGCCCGATCACCGTCGTGTGCAGCGACTGGTACATGTTGGGCTTCGGCGTCGCGATGTAGTCCTTGAACCGGAGCGGCAGGGGTTTCCAGTGGCTGTGGATGATGCCCAGCACGGCGTAGCAGTCCTTGACCTCCTCCACGATCACCCGGATCGCGATGAGGTCGTAGATCTGCGAGATGTCCTTGCCCTGCCGGTACATCTTCTTGTAGATGGAGTAGAAGTGCTTCGGGCGGCCGGAGATCTCGGCGTGAATCCCCTCTTTCTCCAGCACCTCCCGCAGCTGGTTCATCAGGTCCTGCGTGATCGCCATCCGCTCCTGCCGCTTGCGCGCAACCAGGTACGCCATCTCCTGGTAGCGATCGGGCTCCAGGATGCGGAAGGCGAGGTCTTCCAGCTCCCACTTGATCTCGCTGAGACCCAGCCGGTGGGCCAGCGGCGCGTAGATGTCCATCGTCTCCTGCGCGATGCGCACCTGGGCCTCGGACGGCTGGTGTTTGAGCGTGCGCATGTTGTGCAGCCGGTCCGCCAGCTTGATCAGGATCACGCGCAGGTCCCTGGCCATCGCCAGGAACATCTTGCGCAGGTTCTCCACCTGCGCCTCGTCCCGCGAGGTGAACTGGAGGCGGTCCAGTTTGGAGACCCCGTCCACCAGGTTGGCGATCTCCTTGCCGAACCGCTCTTCCAGCTCCTCGTATTTCACGCCGCAGTCCTCGAGCACGTCGTGCAGGAGGGCCGCCGCGATGGACTCCTCGTCCAGCTCCAGCGAGGCCACGATCTCGGCCACGGCGATCGGGTGGGTGATGTAGGGCTCCCCCGACCGGCGGCACTGGCCTTCATGCGCCTTTTTGGCAAACTCGAAGGCGTTCTGAATCAGGGCGACATCCGCGGTCGGATGGTACGAGCGCACCTTGTCGATGAGCGGTTGGATGTCGATCACGGCTGTCACCCCCCTCTCCCGCCTGTCGGCTGAACCTCAGAACTGGACCAGCGAAACCACTTCGTAGCCTTCCAGCCGCTTCCGGCCCCCGAGCTCCGTCAGCTCGATCAGGACCGCGACGCCGACCACGTTGGCGCCCAGCGACTCCACCAGGTCAATGGTGGCCTTCAGCGTGCCGCCCGTCGCCAGCAGGTCGTCGACCACCAGCACCTTCTGTCCCGGCTGGAAGGCGTCTTCGTGTACCTCCAGCCTATCCTCGCCGTACTCCAATTGATACGAGATGCTGCGCGTCTTCCACGGCAGCTTGCCGGGCTTGCGGATGGGCACGAACCCGGCGCGCAGCCGGTACGCCAGGGCGGAGGCGAAAATGTAGCCCCGGGCCTCGGGACCCGTCACCATTTCGATGCCCAACGGCTCGAAGCGGGCCGCCATGGTCTCAATCGCGGCGTGGAACGCCTCGCCGTCCTTCAGCAGCGTCGTGATGTCCTTGAACGAGATCCCGGGCTTGGGGAAATCTTCCACCGTGCGGATCTTCGACCGAAAATCCATCAAATTTGGCCCCCTTATACCTCAATTATATTGGCTGGTTCGCCGTCGTCCAACATTTCCGCATCAGGCGTCGTGGAAACCGGGGAACGTGCGGCGCGCGGCGAGCTGTGCGCGGATCTCCTGGCCGCGCCGGTAGCGCGGGCTCGCCTCGAGGGCGAAGCGAGCGCCCTGCGCCGCGCAGAGCCGCCCTGCGGCGTCCAGCAGCCCGATCTCCCGGAAGATCGTCAGGCCGCTCTCGTACCGCAGCCGGTTCCACGGCCCGGGAATCTCGCCCAGGCGCCGCGCCAGGGCCGAAGGGCTCGCCTCCCCTGCCTGCAGGAGCCGGTAGAGGTGGACCAACACGTCCCGGTCGGGACAGGGCCAGCCCAGGCATTCCTCCGCGAGGGCCCAGTCGGCCTCGTCCCAGAGCAGATGGACCCGTTCGGCCGGGTACCCCGCAGCCCCGTACGGCGGGTGCCAGAGGACCACGTCGCTGTACGGGCCGCGGGCCGCCTGGCCGTGGGCCGCCACCACCAGCCGGCCGTCCGCCGGCTCCAGCTCGCCCGGCAGCCAGAGCCTCACGGTGCGCCAGAGCTCCGGGCCGAGCCGCTCCAGCCGGTCCGCCAGGGCCGCCGCCGCCCACGGGCTGCACGCCAGGGCCAGCACCCGGGACCCGGCCGGCCGGCAGAGCGCCGCCAGGTAGAGCAGTTTGGGGTCTGCCTCCTCGCCGGCGCCCCACTCCTCCGCGCCGTCCGCCTCCCCCCCGGCCGGCAGGTCGTTGCCCAGCATTCCCGCGGCCACCTCGTGCCCGGCGCCGGGCGCCGCCGCCATCGCCGCCAGGAGGCGGGCCGCACGCCCGTTCCGCCCGTCGCACACCTGCGCCGGCAGGAAGGCCGGGGCGCTGCTTTCGGGCGGGGAGAGCGGATCCCACGCCAGGCAGTGCGCCTCGGTCAGGCGGTAGGGACTCCCGCCGGCGGATGCCCGCATGTCCTTCAGCACCAGCTGGATGCGGGTACGGCCCATGTACGTGTTGAGCTCCGGCTGGTAGGCCACCGCGACCCGCTGCCCCGGCTCGGGCCTGACCGCCGCCATGCCCCAGCCCACCGCCTCCACGGGGGGCGCCGTGCCGTCCCCTTCCGGCCGCAGGAACAGCTTCAGGTGCTGGCCGTCCCGGCCGATGATCCGGCCCTCCACCACCTCCAGGCCGTCGGTGGCCAGCACCGGTGCGGGGTTGCCCAGGCCGAACGGCTCCAGGGCCGTGAGTTCGGTGACCAGCCGCTCGTCGATCTGGTCCAGGGAGACGAACGCGTCCACCCGCTGCTCGGGCACCAGGTCCTCGGGCCGCAGCCACTCCGCAGCCAGCCGGTTCAGCCGCCGGCGCAGCTCCGGCACCAGCTCCGGCCCCCGCAGGCTGAGTCCGGCGGCGGCCGCGTGCCCGCCGAAGCGGGTGAGGAGATCGGCCATCTGCAGCAGGGCGCGCTGGATGTGAAACCCCGGGATCGAGCGGGCGGACCCCCTGACCTCATCCCCTTCGATGGAGAGCAGGATCGTCGGCCGGTGGTAGACCTCCAGCACGCGGGAGGCGCAGATGCCGACGACGCCATGGTGCCAGCCCTCGCCGGCCAGGACCAGGGCGTACTCCCGCTCCTCCGGCGGCAGCGCGGCCGCCTGCGCCAGGGCCTCCTCCAGGATCGCCGCCTCGATCTCCTGCCGGGCCCGGTTCTCCGCGTCCAGCCGGCGGGCGAGCTCGTAGGCCCGCTCCGGGTCCTCGGTGAGCAGGAGCTCGACCGCGGCGTCGGCCGAGCTCATGCGGCCCAGCGCGTTGATGCGGGGGCCCAGGGCGAACCCGACGTGCCCCGCGGTCACCGGCGGGCGCACGCCGGCGACCTGCATCAGGGCCCGCAGGCCCGGCCGGCAGGTCTCACCCAGGCGGGCGAGCCCCTCCCGGACGATCGCCCGGTTCTCGCCCACCAGGGGCATCATGTCGGCCACGGTGCCCAGGGTCACGATGTCCAGCAGCTCCCAGGCGTTGGGCGCCCCCAGGGCCAGGGCGAGCTTGAAGGCCACGCCGACCCCGGCCAGGCCCTTGAAGGGGTACGGGCAGTCCGGCCGCCGGGGGTTCACCAGGGCCGGCACGTCGGGGAGCACCGGCCCCGGTTCGTGGTGGTCGGTGACGATGAGGGTGATCCCCAGCTCCCGGGCCGCCCGGGCCTCGGCCACCGCGGCGACGCCGGTGTCCACCGTCACCACGAAGTCGTACCCCCGCTCGCGGATGGCCCGCAACGCCCCGGCGTTCAGCCCATACCCTTCCCGAAAGCGGTCCGGTATGTAATACGCCACCTTCGCCCCGAGGGCGCGCAGGGCGAGCATCATCACCGCCGTGGCGCTCACGCCGTCGGCGTCGTAGTCGCCGTAGACCATGATCGGCCGGCCCGCGGCGATGCGCGCCCGGATCAGGGCGACCGCCTCGCGCATGTCCCGCAGCAGCAGCGGGTCGTGGAGCCGCTCGCGCCCCGGGGTCAGGAACGCCTGTGCGGCCTCGGGGGTGGTGATCCCGCGGTTGATCAGGATCTGCGCGGTCACGGGCGAGATCGAAAGCTGGCGGGAAAGGAGCCGGGCGCCGGCCGGGTCCGCCTGCTCCGGGCGCCATCGCTTCGGTCGGTAGGTTCGCGCCAAGCCGCGTTCACTCCCTGGAAACCATTTGCGGCCCCCCGCAGCGTGCGGCTGTCGGGGGGCTCCTGCTTGAGCTGACCCTTCTGTTTTCGAGACGGCCTGCGGCGATCCCTGCCCCGTGCGCGCAAAGGGCGCTTCCCCCGGCCAGGCTTGGGTCCTGCCTGCGCAACCCGCTCACGGGACGGTCGCCGTCAGCCGCTGCCGCTCGCGATGGGCGATGCGAATCAGGGACTCCTCGGACAGCTCCTCCACGACGTGCAGGGTCCCGCCGGCCTGGCGCACCAGCTCCTCCAGGTCGCGGCGGGGGGGGGGGAGCGCCGTGACAGAGAAAGGAACCACCCACCCCCGCAGCCGCCGCG
>QGVE01000110.1 GCA_003242675.1 Bacillota bacterium
GCCATCCGCTGGGCTGCACGGGCGCCCGGCTCGTGGTCACGATCATGCACGAGGCCCGGCGGCGCAAGGCGAAGTACGGGCTCGTGACGATGTGCGTGGGCGGGGGCATGGGCGCCGCTGGGGTGCTCGAGTTCGTGCACTAGCCAGCCCGCTCATGTGCCCCCCTGGGCAGGGGGGCTCGGCACCCCAGGTCGCCCCTGAAGAGGTAATGCTCCTCGGCTGGCGGGAGCCCGGACTCCGTCCGGGCCTTCGCCCGCCAGCCTGCGGAGCCTGAACTTAGCGACCTGAAATGTGCCTTCGCCCCCCCTGCCCGGGGTGCACTGATCACGGTTGGTGCACAGTCCGGGGTAGGGGCTCGGCGGACGGGCGTGCTCGCTTCGCAGTTCGCTCCGCTGCGCTCGCGCCGTCCGCCTGCGGAGCTCGAACAAAGCGGCCTGGAATGCGCCTTCGCCTCTGCGCCCGGCCGCCCCGGCCCATGGCTGCTGCGGGCAGGGGGGCTCGGCACCCCAGGCCTCGGCCGGGAATGTGCCTTCGCCCCCCTGCCCGGGGTGCACTGATCACGGCTGGTGCACAGTCCGGGGTAGGGGCTCGGCGGACGGGCGTGCTCGCTTCGCAGTTCGCTCCGCTGCGCTCGCGGCGACTGCCTGCGGAGCCTGAACTTAGCGCCCTGCAATTGCGCCTTCGCTCTTTCGCCCGGGCGCCTGAAGCGACTGCTGCCCCATGCCGAGGGCGTGGCGCCCCGGCCCGATGCGTTTCCCACCGCTCACAACTCACTGCCCACAACTGTGTGTGAGGGAGGTACGCGCATGTCCGAGATCGCTTCCAACGTCGTCAAGGGAGGCTCTTTCCTGCTCACGCAGGCAAGCCCCGATCAGGTCTTCACCCCCGAGGACCTGACCGAGGAGCAGCGGATGATCGGCCAGACGGCCCGCGAGTTCTCGGAGAAGGTGTTCACCCGGCTGAAGGAGATCGAAGAGGATAAGCCCACCCACTCCCGGCCGCTTCTGCGGGAGCTGGGCGAGCTGGGCCTGCTGGGGCTGGAGATCCCCGAGGAGTATGGCGGGATGGGGCTCGACAAGGTGACGGCTACCGTTGCGACGGAGGAGTACTCCCGGGCCGGATCCTTCGCCATCACCATCGGGGCGCACACCGGCATCGGCACGCTGCCCATCGTCTACTTCGGCACGCCCGAGCAGAAGGCCAAGTACCTGCCCAAGCTGGCGACGGGCGAGTGGGTCGCCGCGTATGCCCTGACGGAGCCGAACGCGGGCTCGGACGCGCTGGGCGCCCGCACCACCGCGCGGCTCTCCGAGGACGGCAAATACTGGATTCTGAACGGCACCAAGCAGTGGATCACCAACGCCGGCTTCGCGGACGTGTTCGTGGTCTACGCCAAGGTGGACGGCGATAAGTTCTCGGCCTTCATCGTCGAGCGCAACTTCCCCGGCGTCTCCGTCGGCCCGGAGGAGAAGAAGATGGGGCTGCACGCCTCCTCCACCTGCTCGCTCATCCTGGAGGACGCCAAGGTCCCCGTCGAGAACCTGCTCGGCGAGATCGGTAAGGGCCACGTAATCGCCTTCAACATCCTGAACATCGGCCGCTGGAAGCTGGGCGCCGGTGCGGTGGGCTCCAGCAAGATGGTCCTGAAGACCTGCATCGACTACGCCAAGACCCGCAAGCAGTTCGGCAAGCCGCTGGCCGAGTTCCGGGCGATTCAGCAGAAGCTGGCCGACATGGCCGTGCGCACCTACGTGACCGAGTCCATGGGCTACCGGACGGCGGGCCTGCTGGACAGCAGCCTGGCCGGCCTGGACAAGAACGCCGACTTCCGCGAGGTCGGCAAGCGGCTCGAGGAGTTCGCGATGGAGTGCTCCATCATGAAGGTCTTCGGCTCCGAGGCCTTCGACTTCGTCGCGGACGAGGGCGTCCAGATCCACGGCGGCTACGGCTTCATGGACGAGTACGCCGTCAGCATGGCCTATCGCGACAGCCGCATCAACCGCATCTTCGAAGGCACCAACGAGATCAACCGGCTGCTGATTCCGGGCACGCTGGTGCGCCGGGCGATGAAGGGCCAGCTGCCGATCATGCAGGCGATGGCCAACCTCCAGGACGAGCTGATGAACCTCACGCCGTTCGAGGAGTCCGACGAGCCCCTCGCGCAGGAGCTGTTCATGATCGACCGGGCGCGGAAGATCTTCCTCATGCTGGCCGGCCTCGGCGTGCAGAAGTACCAGACGGCCCTGGAGAATGAGCAGGAGCTGCTGCTGGGCGTCGCCGACATCGCCATCGAGATCTACGCCATGGAGTCGGCCGTCCTCCGGGCCCTGAAGGCCGTGAAGCGCGGCCAGCCCGGCCTGAAGGTCGAGATGGCGACGGTCTACTGCCAGGAGGCGTTCGAGCGCATCGCCACCATCGCCCGCACCCTGCTGCCGGCGGTGGAGGAGGACAGCGACACCCTGCGGACGCAGCTTTCCCTGCTCCGGCGGCTGAGCCGCTACACGCCGGTGAGCACGGTCGCGCTGAAGCGGAAGATCGCCGAGCGGCTGCTGGAGAAGGGCGACTACGTCTGCTAAGGGCATGCCGAGAGGCCCCCGGAGGGGCCTGCGGCGGAAGAGGGATGACAAACGGGGAGCGGCAACGCCGCTCCCCTTTGTTTTGGCTGGGTCCCGGGCCCATCGTTAGGAAAACCCGTGAAAAATGTGTCCAAGATATGGAGGTATTTCGCCCTCGATTAGCGAAAGGATTAACCGTTCATGATTCAGGATATGTACGGTATATGCATATTACATTGGACCAGTGTACTAAAAAAGCAACAACCTGTTCCGTGCACTCTTCCCCCAGCGATAAAGGCACACCCGTCGAAAGGCGGGGTCGCAAAGCTACGGGGCTACAGGAAGCGGAGGTCCCGGACAGGGGCCCGCTTCCCATGCTCGCCGGGCTGCCGCTTGGGACGCTGTATGGCCCCGCGCTGCAGCGTCTGCTGGAGGGTGCTTTTTGCATGGGCAATTTTGGCGGTCCTTCCCAATGACGGAAGGTTTCTAGGGTTTGGTATAGGATTACCCTTGAAAGATATGGATACACCTTGGTTTTTTGGGAAGGAATTCTCTAACACAAAACGAATGATGCAAGAAAAGCTGCGCGACAGTTTCCTCTTGTTCGCGAACGGATCCCTCACGTCAACGGAGGGGTTGCACATATGGAGAACCCACTGAGCCAGGCGGAAATTGACGCCCTCGTAATGAGTACAGGCGCCAATATCCGTACCTACGACTTCCGCAGGCCGAGCAAGTTCAACAAAGACCTGATCCGGACCCTCGTGCTGGTGCACGAGAACCTGGCCCGGCTCCTGCAGTCTTACCTCTCCGCCGGGCTGCGCACCTGGGTCCAGATCAACGTGCGCTCCACCAACCAGTTCACCCTCTCGGAGTTCACCCAGCTCCTCCCCAATCCCACCATCGCGCTGTCCTTCCGCCTCAACCCGCTCCCCGGCATTTGCCTCCTGGAGATCAGTCACAATATTGCATTCGCCATTGTCGAGCGGGTTTTTGGGGGTCCCGGGAGCGATGTGCAGCCGCAGCGTGAGCTGACGGAGATCGAGCTGGGCATCATCCAGCGGGTCGTGAGGGACGCCTTCGGCCCGATGAAAGAGGCCTGGCGGAACGTGGCCGAGATCGAACCCACCCTCGAATCGGTGGAGACCAACCCCGTCTTCATTCAGGTGGAAAACCCCACCGAGGTGGTGGCCGCGATCACCCTGGCGGTGGAGATCGGCGAACACCTGGGCCACATGACCTACGCGTTCCCGTACTCCACCGTGGAGCCCGTGCTTTCCCGCCTTTCGCCGCAGTCGTGGCTGGCTGAGTCCAGGCACAGGAGCCCGTCGGACGAGGAGAGCCTCCGGCGCGCCGTGCAGGAGGCCCCCCTCCCGCTGAAGGCTCAGCTTGGCAAGACCCGCATGCGGCTGGGCGAGTTTCTCGCGCTTCAGGTCGGCGACGTGATCCGGCTGGACACCCGGATCGGCGACGAGTTGCCCGTCTTCGTCGGCAACAAGCTCGCCTTCTTGGCGAAGCCCGGCGTGGTGGGCGACCGGATGGCCGTGCAGATCGTCCGCCGGGTCACCTGAGCCCGCGAAGTGATGGAGCGATGAAGGTTGAATTCCTAAACCCTTTCATCTCCGCCGGCCTGAAGGTCCTGGCCTCGGAGGCGGGGCTGAAGAGCGTGGTCTCGGACAAGCCCCAGATGCGCAAGGCGATCGCCACGCTGCATGCCGTCAACGTGGTCATCGGCGTGATGGGCTCGGTCCAGGGCATCGTCGTCTACGGCATGGAGCTGCACGTGGCCAAGGGGATCATCCGGAACATGACCGGGCAGGACTTCCCGATCACGGATCCCATGGCCGAGTCGGCGCTGGGGGAGCTGGCGAACCTGATCACCGGCTACGCCTCCGGCACCCTGGAACAGGCCGGCTGGCCCAGCCGGATCTCGCCGCCGCGCATCGTCCGGGGCACCGGGGTGCGGCTGGCCAACACGGTGATCAACATGCTGACGGTACCGATCATCACAGAACTCGGTCAGATCACCATCTACCTGGCCCTGCGGGAGGTCGACCCCGCCGCCAGGACGATGGGTGGCGACACGGGAGGGATGGCAGGTTGATCCGGGGCATCGAAGCCTCCAGGTCCGGCATGGCGGTGGAGCAGCTGCGCATGGACGTGCTGGCGGACAACATCGCCAACGTGAACACCACCGGCTTCAAGCGCGCCGCCGCGACGTCGGTCGAGTTCGACCGGATGCTGCTTTACCGCATGGGAGACCCGACGGACCCCGAGCCCCAGCAGGTCGGCATCCTGGGCAACGGAAGCCGCGTGGATCAGGTGGTGGTCGATGAGCGCCAGGGCGACATCTACGAGACGGGCCGGGCCCTGGACCTGGCCATCGAGGGGCCGGGCTGGTTCCTGGTCCAGCGGCCCGACGGGAGCCTGTTCCGCACCCGGAACGGCGCCTTCCACCAGATGGCGGACGGCTCCATCACCACCGCCGAAGGCTACCGGGTGCTGGTGGAGACCGCCGGTGGCCTGGTGCCGCTGGTGCTGCCCGGGGTGGAGCCCGCCTTCGCGCCGGACGGCACGGTCCTGGCAGACGGTCAGGCCGTCGGCCGGCTGGCGATTGATGGGGCGACGCCCGACACCCGCGTGCACAGCCGCCACCTGGAGGCCTCCAACGTGGATCTGGCCAAGGAGATGTCGGACCTGATCGTGACCCTCCGGGCCTACCAGGTGAACCAGCGGGCCCTGCGGGCGCAGGACGAGACCCTGGCCCGGGCGGTCACGGAGATCGGCAAGGTCTGATGCACGGGAGGGTAGAGCCCTATGATCGGTCGTGACTTGACGGCCCGGATCGTGGAGCAGGCCATCGACGCCGCCTCGCTCCGGCAGCGGGTCCTGGCCCACAACCTGGCCAACGCCATGACCCCCGGCTTCAAGCGGTCCCGGGTCGATTTCGAGACCGAACTGGCGCGGGCCCTGGCCAATGGCACGAACCCCGACCAGGTGAGGCCGAGGATCGTCCAGGAGACGGACTCCATCGGCCGCCCGGACGGCAACAACGTGGACGTGGAGGCGGAGTCGGTGAAGATGGCCCTCAACCAGATCTGGTATGCCGCCCTCACGCGCCAGATCTCCGACCACTTCCACCGGCTGCGCCTGGTGATCACGGATGGGAGGGGCTAAGTAGATGCGGCTGTTTCAGGCCATGGAAGCCAGCGCCTCGGCCCTGACCGCCGAGCGGCTCAGGATGGACATCATCGCCAACAACCTGGCCAACTACCGCACCACCCGCACGCCCGAGGGCGGGCCCTACCGGCGCCGGTACGTCGTGGTGGAGGAGCGGCCCGGCACCTTCGCCAGCGCCCTCGCCCGCGAAACCGAGCGCGGCGCCCAGCCCGGCCTCGGGGTCCGCGTGGCGCGGATCGCCGAGGATCCCAGTCCGTTCAAGGAGGTCTACGACCCCACGCATCCGGACGCCGACCCGGTCACCGGCATCGTGCGGCTGCCCAACGTGGACCTGCTCCAGGAGCTCACCGACCTCATCCTGGCGCAGCGCATGTACGATGCGAACCTCACCGCGTTCAACGCGGCCAAGTCCATGGCCATGCGGGCCCTGGAGATTGGGCGGTAGGGGATAGGAGAGGAGACCTGACATGGACATTCAACGCATCAACGCCTTGTTGTCCCTGGAACCGACCCTCACCCGGGAAAGCCGCGACGAGGTCAAGCAAGGCCCGTCCTTCAGCGAGGTGCTGGCCAGCGCCATCCGGCAGGTCGAGCAGGACCAGCGCCACGCCAACGAGATGGCCGTCCGGCTCGCCGCCGGAGAGGTGGAGGACATCGCCCAGGTGATGATCGCTTCCGAGCGCGCGACCCTCAGCCTGAACCTGGCCATCCAGGTCCGGAACAAGGTCATCGAGGCCTACCAGGAGATCATGCGCATGACCTTCTAGCGCAAGCCTAGTCCGTTCCTGCACCAACCGCGTCGGAGGGAGACCACTTGGCTACTGCGGGCTCGGATGTATTAGGGCGCATGAAGCGATTCTGGGGCTCGCTGAGCCGGCCCATGCGCTGGCTTACCCTGGGGATTGCGGCCGCGCTGGTCGTCTCGCTGGCCGTGACCCTGTACCTGAACCGCCCCCGGTGGGAGGTCTTCTACAGGGCCACCGACCCCGGCGAGGTGACCGCCCTGGTGGAGCACCTCGAGGAGCTGAAGGTGCCGTACCGCATCACGGGCAGCGGGCTCGTCGTCGAGGTGCCCGAAAGCGAGCGCAGCGCGGCCAACCTGGCGAAGGCGCAGGCGGGCCTGCCCAGCTCCGGGCACGTGGGGCTCGAGATCTTCGACGAGCCCAAGTTCGGGGCGACCGAATTCGACCGGCAGGTGAACTACAAGCGGGCGATCGAGGGCGAGCTGTCCCGCTCCCTGATGCGCATCGCGGACATCGAATACGCCAAGGTGAACCTGAACCTGCCGGGCAAGTCCGTCTTCATCCGGGACCAGGAGAAGCCGTCGGCCGCCGTCCTCGTGCAGCTCAAGCCCGGCCGCACCCTCGACCCCGACAACGTCACGGCCATCATCCATTTCGTTGCGAGCTCCGTCGAGGGGCTGACGCCGGACCGGGTGACGGTGGTCGACAGCCAGGGCCGGGAGCTCAAGCCGGCCAGACAGGACGCCGAAGGGTTGGACGCAGAGGCCCTGGCCTTCCAGCGGCAGCGGGAGGAGCAGCTCACCCAGAAAATCCTCCAGGTGCTGGAGCCCATCTTCGGCCGGGGCAACGTGGCGGCCACCGTGACCGTCGAGCTGGAGCACCAGTCCTCCCGGACCGAAGAGCGGATCGTGGGTCAGGGGGTGCCGGTAGAGACCGTGACGCATCGATCGGGTTCGCAGACGCAGGGTACCAGCACGGAGCCGGCCCCTGCCGCCACGGCGGGCACCGGACAGGATCAGACCCCGGCCGTGCCCATCTATCAGGAGCCCGCGGTTTCCACGGAGTCCGGCGAGTCGTACGAAACCCGGACGGAGACCCGGTACGAGGTCGGCGAGCGGAACCAGGTCACCGTCTCGCCGGCGGGGGCGGTGAAGCGCATCAGCGCGGCGGTGACGATCAACCAGGACACGCTGACGCCGTCGGAGATCGATCTCATCCGCCAGCACGTGGCCAGCGCCACCGGGGCGCAGCCCGCGGACGTGACGGTGCTCGCCATGGCGTTCCGTCCGGTGATGCAGGCCGAGGCCGCGCCGCCCGCGCCGGCGGCCGGGGCGGGGCCGCGGCTGTTTGACGCCGCGACCCTGGCGATCGGTTTCGGCATCGCCTCGTTCCTGCTGATCCTGGCCGCGCTGCTCACGCGCCGCCGCCGTCCCGAGGAAGAGTACGCCCTGCCCGGCCAGCCGGCCGCAGGCACGGTGCTGGACGTGGCCCTGGGGCTGGACCGGCCGCTCCCGGCCGAAGAGGCCGCGGCCGCTGCCGAACCGGTAGCCGCCGCCGCTCCGCAGGAGGCGCCTGCGGAGGCGCCCGGGGAGCCCGCCCCGGCGGAGCAGACGGCGGCCGAGAAGTTCGAGGAGGTCATGAAGCGGCACAGGCCCCAGCGCAAGCCCCTGCAGCCGGAGGACTTCATGGAAGCCGACATCCTCGCCGATATCGACGTGCTCATCGAGCAGGCCCCGGAGGCCTGCGCCGAGGTCATCCGGCAGTGGCTGAAGGGGGGGTTCTAGGGCTTGGCAGACCGTGACCAGAAGCTGACCGGCCGGCAGAAGGCGGCGATCTTCTGCATCAACATCGGCGTGGAGCGGGCCTCGAAGATTCTGAAGCACCTGCGCGACGACGAGATCGAGATGCTGACCGTCGAGATCGCGCAGGCCCGGCGGGTCACGCCGGAAGTCCTGGAACAGGTCTTCAACGAGTTCATCACCGTCGCCACGGCGGACAAGCACATCCGCTCGGGCGGCATCGACTACGCCCGGGAGATGCTCGAGAAGGCCCTGGGGCAGGAGCGGGCCCGGGAGATCCTCACCCGCCTGACCTCCCACCTCCGGCGCCGGCCGTTCGACGCCGTGCGCCACACCGACCCGGTGCACCTGGCCTCCTTCCTCCAGAACGAGCATCCCCAGACCGTCGCCGTCATCATGGCGCACCTGGACCCCGACAAGGCCGCCCAGGTGCTGCTGGGCCTCCCGCCCGAGCGGCAGGCCGACATCATCCGCCGGGTGGCGACGCTCGATCGCACCTCGCCGGAGATGCTGCGGGAGGCCGAGAAGGTGCTGGAGCGCAAGGCGTCGGCCATCGTCAGCCAGGAGTCCACGGCGGCCGGCGGCATCAACTGGGCGGTCGACGTGCTCAACCGGGTCGACCGCACCACCGAGAAGACGATCATGGGCCTGCTCTCGGCGGACGACCCGGAGCTGGCCAGCGAGATCTCCCAGCGGATGTTCCTGTTCGACGACATCGTCAACCTCGACGACCGCACGGTCCAGCGCATCCTGCGCGAGGTGGACATGAACCGGGATCTGCCGCTGGCGCTGAAGGCGGCGAAGGAAGAGGTCTGGCGGAAGATCATGAACAACGTCTCCAAGCGCACCGCCGAGGCCCTGCGGGAGGCCGTGGAGTACATGGGGCCGGTGCGCATCCGGGACGTGGAGGAGGCCCAGGCCCGCATCGTCGCCTTGATCCGGCGGCTTGAGGAGGCCGGCGAGATCCAGATCGTCAGGGGTGGTAGCGCGGATGAGTACATCTAGTCGATTCGGCAAGCTCCCACCCGGCGTGGAGGTCCGGGCCCCGGAGTGGCCGCGGCTCACCCCGCCCCCGCCGCCGCCCGAGCCCCCCGCCCCGCCCAGGCCCGCGAAGCCGGCACCGCCGAAGCCGGAGGAGACCGAGGCCCAGGCCAGGGCCGCGGAGGCCCTGCTGGACGAGGCCCGGATGGAGGCGTCCCGCATCCTGCAGTCCGCGGCTGAGGAGGCCGAGCGGGCGCAGGCGGCCGCCCGGGAGGAGGGCTTCGCCAGGGGCCGTGAGGAAGGGCTGGCGGCCGGCAGGGCCGAGGTCGAGGCCCTGCGGCGGGAGGCCGAGCTGGCC
>QGVE01000224.1 GCA_003242675.1 Bacillota bacterium
CTCTTCCCCCCGGTTTTCCCGGGGAACTTCCTGCCCGCACGGGTCCCCGACCCCTTCCCCCGGCGGTCCCCCAGGCCGCCCTCGGCCTTCAGCTCATCCACGGCCTTCTGAATGGCATCCCGCAGCTCGGTCTCGCCCTTGCGCAGCGCGATGCCGATGGGATCCGGCGGCATCTCCGCCATGCCGGTGATCCGGTACTTCTCGGGGTCGAGCTTGGCGTAGTAGCCGGCCACCGGGGCGTCGATCGCGACCACGTCGGCCCGCCCGTTCTCCAGCTCACGGAAGGCGTCCGTGGCGTACGGGAACGAGCGCAGTTCCTTGGGCTGGATGCCCTTGTTGGCCATGAGGTCCTCGATGTAGTACTGCGCCGTGGTCTCCTCCTGCACGACGACGATCTTGCCCGCCAGGTCGGCGTCCGTCTTCACCTCGACGCCCGGGCGGGAGGCGTAGGCGATCCCCATGGTCAGGTACTGGACGAAGTCCATCTCCTTCTGCCGCTTTTCGGTGATGGTCATGGACGAGATGATGGCGTCGTAGTGCCCACCCAAGAGGCCCACCTGGATGCCGGCCCAGTCGATGATGGTGAACTCCGCCTTCACGCCCAGCTTCTCGGCGATGGCGTTCGCCAGGTCGATGTCGAAGCCGATCGGCGTCTTGCCGTCCTCGGCAACGAACTCCATCGGCGGATAGGAGGCGTCGATGCCCACCCGCAGTACGCCCTCGGCCTTGATGCGCTCCAGCGAGTTGGCCGGCTCTTGCGACCCGCCCCCGGACGGCTCCTCGGCACCGCCGCCGGCGGGCTGCTGGGACGCGACGCTGCCGCCGGACGGTCCCCCCTCCGAAGTCTGCCGGCCGCCGCAGGCGGCGAGGAGACTCGCGGTCAGGAGCAGGACAACCAGGAGGAAAGCGGAACTCTTTCTCATCAATATTTAACCCCCCACTCTGTCTCGATGTTCCGCTACCGCGATAAAGTGTGTATATGATTTAAGCCAATTTCGCCACAAAGCCGAAAGCACCTGCTTGTGGCTATACAAAGTTGAAAGGAGTTGGCGCAATGACCACGCCGGACACCGTGCCCCATCCGGAAAACCGCACGCCGCAGCCGGGCCGGATCCGCACCGTCCTGCGGGGGCTGGGCCTGCTCCTCCTGATGGCCGCCGTCAGCCTGGGCGCGGCTTTCCTCATCGTGGAGCTGCGGTTCCGGGTCATTCCCGCCGCTTCGCCGGACGACCTGAGCGCGCTGCGGGAGGCCACGCTGCAGGAGGTCGCGGCCTTGCGCCAGGAGCTGGAGAGCACCGCCGCCGCGCTGGAGGCGGAGGTCGAGCGGCAGCGCGAAGCGCTCCAGCGGGTCGAGGAAGCCGCCGTGGCCGCCGGGGTCCTGCTGGAGCAGGAGGGCGAACGCACCACCCTCGAGGCCCGGCTGAGGGAGATCGACACGCTGAAGCAGGACCTGAAGAGCGCGCGGGAGGAGATGGACGCCAAGCTGAAGGCCCTGGAGGCTTCGCTCAAAGAGCAGCTGGCCTCTTCGGAGCAGGAGACGGCCGCCGCGCTGTCGCTCCGGATGTCGGTGAAGGGGCTTCTGATCAAGGCCCACGGCGAGATCCTCCTGGCACAGGTCTACTGGGCGGAAGGGAACCGCGGCCTTGCCCGGGATGAGCTGGCGATCGCCCACGAGACGCTGCGGGCCGCGCTGGAGGCCGCGCCGGAGTCGGACAAGCAGGACCTGCAGAAGCTGGTGGACCTCGCCGAGGCCGCGAAGTCCGCCCTGATCCTGGATTCGACCTCGGCGCGCGACCAGCTGAGCCTCCTCTGGCACGAGGTCAGCGCGCGCCTGAAATGAGCGGTGAGCGGTGAGCGGTGGGCGGTGGGCGGTGAGTGGTGGGCGGTGAGCGGTGAGCAGTCGGCCGTGTGCACTTGACACGGCCCGGCGGACACTTTAGAGTGGGGGCAGAAGCCGGCGGGGCCTCGGAGCAGCGTTGCGCCGTGTGACCGGCGGCCAGGAGGGATGGCCATGGATGTCGAGTGGGTGGAGGTCCATAAGGCGCCGGATCATATCGAGGCCGAGCTGGTGCGCGGGCTCCTGGAGGCCAGCGGCATCCCCGTGATCACCAAGGCCCGGGGCGCCCAGGCGCTGCCGTTCATCCTGGGCCCGGTCCGGGTGGGCGGCCACATATCGATCCTCGTGCCGCCGGACCGGGAGGAAGCGGCCCGGGAGGTGCTGGCGGCGCGCGGGGAGTGAATGGGTTCGCCGGGGTCATCCCGCTGGCGGTGGCGGTCTGGCTGCTCTGGCTGGCCCACCGCACGGCGCGGGCCGCCCCGCAGGGCCGGCGCCGGAGAACTTTCGCCATGCACGCCGCCCCGGATGAGGGGACGGCGTGCAGGTGCGATCGCGACGAAACCAGGACGCCGATTCGGAGCGTCCTGGTTTCGCGTGTCTCAACCCTTCTCACCGCT
>QGVE01000225.1 GCA_003242675.1 Bacillota bacterium
CCCCCCCGGCCGCCCCCCCCCACTGCCGAGACCCGGACCTCGCCGCCCGCAGGGGTGTGGCGCAGGGCGTTGTCCAGCAGGTTGACCCCCCCCTGCTGGATCCGCCCGCCGTCGGCGCGCACCGGCGGCAGCGCATCCGGCAGGTCCGCCACCAGCGCGACGCCCTTCGCCTCCGCCCGGGGCCGCACCGCCTCCACGGCCTGAAGCAGCGGCACGTGCAGGTCCAGGGGAACCATCTCGAAGGCCATCTGCCCCTCTTCCATCTGCGCGAGATCCATCAGATCGTCCACGAGCCGCCCCAGCCGGTCCGCCTCGTCCATCACCACCTGCTGGCAGCGGCGCACCTCCGCCGGGTCGGTGACGAGCCCCTCGGCCAGGGCCTGGGTGTACCCGCGGATGTAGGAGAGCGGCGTGCGCAGTTCGTGGGCCACGTCGGCCAGGAACTCCCGGCGGCGGCGCTCGTGGGTCTCCAGCTGCTCCGCCATCTGGTTGATCGCCTGGCCGAGGCGGCCCAGCTCGGTGGCGCCCTCCGCGGCCACGCGCGCCGAGAAGTCGCCGCGCGCGATCGCGCGGGTGGCCCGCTCCATCTCCCGCACGGGGCGGGTGAGGCTCCGGGCCAGCACCAGGGCCAGGGCGGTGCCCAGCAGCAGCGCGGCGGCGCCGGCCAGCCAGAGGCCGCGCCGGGCCAGGGCGAACGACTGCCGCAGGGGATCCGCGGGCGCCAGCAGGAGCACCCCGCCCCCGCCCCCCGGCACCGGGACGCCGGTGATGATGAAGGTGCGCCCCTCCGGCGTCCGCAGCGGACCCGTGTAGGTCCGGCCGGCGATCACCGCCTGCGCGGCCTCCCGCGGCACGGCAATCGCCGAGGCGCCCGGGAACGGGCGCGGCCGCCCTGCCGCGTCCAGCACCACGACCTCGCCGCCCACCATCTCGGCCATCATCGGGGCGGCGGCCAGCGCCCCCTCGTCGGCCGCCAGCATGCCGGCCAGCTGCCGGCTGTGGTAGAGGAGCGGCTCGATCACCTGGGTGGCGTAGAACCGCTCCAGCAGCTGGTCCAGGGCGTACTCCATCGGAATCAGCACCAGCAGCAGGAGCAGCGAGAGCGAGAGCCAGAACCGGGCCACCAGACTAAGGCTGCGCATCAGGCACCTCCGCGAACCGGTAGCCGACGCCCCACACCGTCTCGATCAGCCTTGCCCCTTCGCCGAGCTTATCCCGCAGGTTCTTGATGTGGCTGTCCACCGTGCGGGCGTCGCCCTGGTAGTCCGGCCCCCAGATCCGGTCCAGCAGCTTCTCCCGGGAGAAGACCTGGCCGGGGTGCGCCGCGAGCAGGGCCAGCAGATCAAACTCCTTGGGGGTCAGGGCCAGGTGGCGGCCGGCGTACGCGGCCGTCCGCTCCGCCGGCCGGATCGTCAGGCGGCCCCGGCGGATCGGCACCCGGGCCTCCACCTGCCCGGACGCGCGGCGGAGCACCGCCTGCACCCGGGCGACCAGCTCCCGGCCGTCGAAGGGCTTGGCGATGTAGTCGTCCGCGCCCATGCGGAGGCCCTGCACCCGATCCGCCACGGCCCCGCGGGCCGTCAGCATGATCACGGGAACGGCGGACTCCTCCCGGATGCGCTGCAGCGTCTCCCAGCCGTCCAGCTGCGGCATCATCACGTCCAGCAGCACGAGATCCGGCTCGGCGGCGCGCACCGCCCGCAGGGCGGAGAGGCCGTCCCCGGCCTCCTGCACCTCGAACTCCGCCGCCAGGTAGAGCCGGATCAGCTCGCGCATGCGGGGCTCGTCGTCCACCACCAGCACGACGGGTCGCTTCGTCGCAGCCACTTTCCCCACCTCAGCTTCGTCCATTCCCGCGTCTGTCCGCCCCGTTGTCCGTCCATCCCGGCGTCCGTCCACCCCGACGGACGCCCGCCGCGGGAGTGCGATCCCTTGGCTCGATCCCTACTGCAGGCGGCCCCGTGCCGCCACCGGCAGCACCATCTCCACCACGCCGCCCCGCACGCAGACCATCTCGTCGAACAGGTTGACCACCGGGCAGATGTGGTTGGGGAGCACCCGCACCTTCTCCCCGATCCGCAGCCGCTCGACGCCGTCGCCCTCGACCACCCCGTGCTCCTCCGACAGCCGGGCGATGGTGAGGCCGTGGTCCGGCAGCAGGCCGTACCCGGACGTCCTGCAGACCCCGCGGGCGCGGGCCTCGCTGGCGAGGCTCTTGCTCCCCGCGTCCAGCACCGCCCGGTCGGGCCCCGGCCGGGAGACGACCGTGGCCAGCACCCAGGCGGCGCAGTGCTGAACCCCGCCGGCCAGCGCCGCCTGCGCCGCGTCCAGGAAGATGTACGTGCCGGGCCGGATCTCGGTGATCCCCTTCCGGTAGCCGGCCCCGCTGAGCAGGCCGGGGGTCGATCCCACCGAGACCACCG
>QGVE01000111.1 GCA_003242675.1 Bacillota bacterium
CCGCGCCTCCCCGGGCCGCGCCGCCGCTAACCGACCGACAGCCGCTCCTTCGTCCAGCTCGTCAGCACCCGGCAGCCGGTCCCGGTGACCACCACGTCGTCCTCGATGCGCACACCGCCCACGCCGGGCAGGTACACGCCGGGCTCGATGGTGATCACGTGGCCGGGGCGCAGCACCTTGGCGCTGCCGGCCATCACGTAGGGCTCCTCGTGGATCTCCAGCCCGAGCCCGTGGCCGGTGCGGTGGATGAAGTATTCGCCGTAGCCGGCCTCCTCAATCACCCGCCGCGCCGCGCGGTCGACCTCGCCCAGGCTCGCGCCCGGCCTCACCGCGGCGATGGCCGCCTCGTTGGCCGCGCGCACCACGTCGTAGACCCGCGCCAGCTCCTCCGGCCACGGGCCGCAGCAGACCGTGCGGGTGATGTCCGAGCGATACCCCCGGACCCGCGCGCCGAAGTCCATCAGCACCACCTGGCCCGGCTCCAGGGTCCTTGCGCCGGTGGAACCGTGGGGCAGGGCCGACGCGGGGCCGAACAGCACGTGGGTCTCGAACGCCACCCCGTCGGCCCCGGCGGCCAGAAGGGCCTCCTCCAGCACCCGGGCAATCTCCCGCTCGGTCACGCCCGGGCGGATCGCCGCCAGGGCGGCGTCCAGGGCCGGGTTCAGCATGTCCGCCGCCTGCTTTAGCAGCGCGATCTCGGCCTCGTCCTTGCACTCCCGCAGGGCGGAGAGCGCCGGGCTCAGGTCGGCCGCCAGGCCGACCAGGGCCGCGGGCGAAAGCCCCAGCGCACCGGCGATCTGCCGGAGCTGGCCCACAGACAGCTCCGCCTGCTCCAGGGCGAGGCGGCCGTCCCCGGCTCCCGCCGCCCGCAGGATCGCCGCCAGCGCGGCGAAGGGATCCTCGCCGTCCTGCCAGGCCGCCAGCCGGATGGCCGAAGCGGCCCGGGCCTCCTCCACCTCCAGGGCCGGCACGAGCAGCACCGGCTCCCCCGCGGCCGGGATCACCAGCCCGGCAAAGCGCTTGGTGGGATTGGACCAGCCCGTCAGGTACTGCAGGCTGACCGGCGCGGTCACCAGCCCCGCCGCCGTGTCCTGCTCCCGCAGGAACGCCCGCACCGCCTCAAACCGCTGCGCCCTGCTCTCCTCCACGCCTGCCGCCTCCCTCACCGTGCATGTCGTCCAATGCTTCTGCCCGGCCGGGGGCTCCTCCTGCCAAAGAGCCCTGCCCGGTTGACCTGCGGCCGGCGTGACCGTTAGACTGGTCTCGATAATAAGGAGGAGGCAGAGTCGATGCACCACACCCCCATCCGCTTGCTGGCACTGGACATGGACGGAACGCTGCTCCGGTCGGACAGGAGCGTGTCCCCGCGCAACCAGGCGGCCGTGGCGGCGTGCCTGGACTGCGGCATCACGGTGCTCCTGGCGACCGGCCGCGCCTACCCGGCGGCGGCCCCCTACCTGGAGTACTGGCCCGGCCGGCCGATCTGGCTCGCCCCGTGCAACGGCGCGCAGCTCTTTGCGCCCGGCGAGCAGCAGCCGGTCCTGGAACGGGCCCTCGCCCTGGACCTGACCCGGGAGGTGCTCTCCTGGGTCGACCGCGAAGGCCTCTCGGCGCGGGTCTACTTCACCACGCTCGTCCTGATCAACCAGGTGACGGAACAGACGATCGACTTCATGCGCCGGCTCGGGCCGCAGTGCCGGCACGAGCCCAAGCTCTCGAGCGCCGTGACGGATCCGCCCTTCAAGATCGTGCTGATGGGCGACCCGGCCGACATGCCCGCGCTGGAGGCCGAGGTGCTGGCCCGCTGGGGCGGCCGGATGGAGGTGACGAGCTCCGAGCCGGATCTGCTGGAGATCACCGCGCCCGGTGCGACCAAGGGCGAGGCCGTCCGGGCCCTGGCGGCCCGCCTGGGCATCGACCGCAGCCAGGTGGCGGCGATCGGCAACGCGCGCAACGACCTGTCGATGATCACCTGGGCCGGACTGGGCGCCGCCGTGGCCAACGCCGACGAGGCGGTGCTGGCCGAGGCGCCGCGGGTCGTGCCGGAGAACGACGCGGACGGGGTGGCGGAGTTTATCGCGAGTTTCCTCCCCTCCCTGTGAGGGGTGAAAGAGCGGCGGCGCAGCCGGTGCGGCTGCGCCGCTCGCCGCTTTCGGAGCCGCCTCGGCCGGCGGCGCCCTTGCCGAGGCGCCGGAGCCCCGGCGCTACTTCAGGGGCACGGCCTGCACGCCCAGGGCCGCGATCGCGTCGGCCAGCCCGACGGACACGTCCTGGAGGCGCGCGGCCGCCTGGCGCAGCTCGGTCTGGGCCTGCACCACCTGGCCCATCTGGTCCCGGATCTCCGCCACCATGGCCGAGACCTCGCCGATGCCGCCCGCGATGGCCTCCACCGACTCCAGCGCCCGCTCCGCGGACGCGGCCATCTCCTCGGAGGACGCCGTGTTCTCCTGGACGACCGCCGCGACGCTCTGCATGGCCTCGGCGATCGCGCGCACCCGCTCCGCGTTGGCCGCGATGGCCTCCCGCACGATCCGGTCCACCGCCGCAGCGGAGGCCTGGCTGGCCGAGAGGATCTGATCCAGCCGCTCCCGGGCCTGGCTGCCCGACTCCACGCCCTCCTGGGCGAGGGCCCTCGTCTCCCGCATGGCCTCCACCGTCTGCTCGATGAGGCTCAGCGTCGTCTCGATGAGCTGGCCGATCTCCCGGGTGGCCTGGGCGGAGCGCTCCGCCAGCCGCCGCACCTCCTGGGCGACCACGGCGAAGCCCCGGCCCTGCTCGCCGGCCCGGGCGGCCTCGATGGCCGCATTCAGGGCCAGGAGGTTGGTCTGCTCGGCGATGTCGGAGATCGTCGCGGTGATGTCGCTGATCGACCGGGAGTGCTCGCCCAGGCGCTCCACCAGGGCGACGGCGCGGTCGGCGTTCTCGGCGATCCGCCGCACACCCTCCAAGGTCGACCGCAGGGCCTCGTCGCCCTCCCGCACCAGCTGGAAGGTGCGCTCCGCGGCCCGGCGCGCCGCCTCGCCCTGTGCCAGGCTCTCCTGCTGGCTCTGGTCGATCGCGCAGACCATGGCCGTCACCCGGTCGACGTGGCCGGCCTGGTCCGCGGCGCCCTGCGCGATGCCCTCTGCGGCCCGGGCGAGCTCGCCCATCCCTTCCCTGACCCTTGTCGCCTGCTCCTTCACCCGGGCGGCAGCGGCGGCGCCGCTCTCCGTGCGGCCGGCCACGAGCTCCGCCAGGGCCGCGGTCTGGTCGGCCGACGCCGCCAGCGACGCGCTGAGCCGCGCCACGTCGCGGGCCGCCTCGTTCACCCGGAAGGTGACCTGGCGGACCCGAGCCAGCAGGCCATTCAGGCTCTCCGCCATCCGGCCGACCTCGTCCCGGGTCGGCGCCGTGAAGGTGGTGCCGAGGTCCCCGGCGTCCAGCGCCGCGGCGAAGCTCAGCAGCGGCCGGGTGACGCCGCGCCGGGCCAGCAGCCAGGGCAGCAGGCCGCCCAGGGCGAGGCCGGCGGCGCCCAGGGCGATGCCCGCCGTCGCCGCCGTGCGGAACGCGCCCACCACCTGTTCGAAGTGCGACTCCGGGATGCCGACGTAGATGCCGCCGATGACCTGCCCGCTCAGGTCAAAGAGGGGCGTGTAGATCGTCCGCTGCCAGTGGTTCACCACGAAGGCCCGGCCCTGGTAGGGCTCGCCCCGGCGCAGCCGCTCCATCACGGCATCGGAGTAGAGGGTCCCCACGGCCCGCTCCACCGAGCCGGCCCGGCGGACGTTGGTCGTGATGCGGATGCCGTCCAGGGCGATGGTGGCGGTAAGGGGCGTGCCGTCCGGTGAGCGCCGCTGCACCTCGTCCACGATCGCCGGGTCGTTGTTCAGGAGGTCCGCCACCACCACAACCCCCACGGCACGGCCGTCCGCGGACCGGAGGGGCGCGCCCGCCGCCAGGGCCAGCGCGTCGGTCAGCTGCTGCCCCACCAGATCGTGCATGGCATTCTCGGTCGCCCGGACGTCGATCAGGACCTGCTGCCGGACTTCGGCCCGCTCCTGCGCCAGCTCCGCACCGCTCACCCGCACCGGCCCGGTGACCGCCCGGCCCTGGGAAACGACGGCTTCCACGAGCCCGCCGAAGGAGACGCGGTCGCCGGCGGAACCCCCATAGCGGTACCGGGTTCGTCCGCTTTCGTCCAGGATGAGGAAGACGTCCGCGTAACCGCGGAGCGACTGGCCGAGTCGGTCGAGCGCCCTCGCATCGGCCTCTTCCCCCGCCGCGACGCGGGCGACCGACTCGTTGGCCGCGAAGGAGGAGGCCGCGCTGTAAAGGACCTGCAGCCGGCCCTCGATGATCGACTGATGGACCTGCATCGCGAGCTGCAGCGTCGTCTCCGCCTGCCGCTCGATGTCCCGCGCAACCGCCCGGTTCAGATACGCGCCGGTCGCCAGCAGACCCACGGCCGGGATGGCGACGGCCAGCAGCGTGATCAGCACAATGCGCACGGCGATGGACAAGCCGCCGATCCTTCGGTGCATCGTCGATCCCAATCCTTTTCTCTCCTACTTCAGCGGTATTTATGTTTACGAGAGTCAATTATACGAAATGAAAAGCCGAGATGAGAATGGTTGTAAGATAGGATTTATCCCAAGCGCGATCAGGGGACGGGCCCTCGCCCGTCCCCACTGCTGCTCCTTATGGGTGCGTAGTCCCGTTTGCCTCGCCCGCTCAGGCCCCGTGGGCGGCACCGCCCAGGTAGGCCTCCCGCACCGCCGGGTGGGTGCGCAGCTCGGGCGCGGGGCCCGAGAGCACCACCCGGCCGGTCTCCAGCACGTAGGCCCGGTGGGCGATGGAGAGCGCCATCGCCGCGTTCTGCTCGACGAGCAGGATCGTCGTGCCCCGCCGGTTCAGTTCGGCGATGATCGCGAAGATCTCCTGCACGAGTCGCGGCGACAGCCCCATGGAGGGCTCGTCCAGGAGGAGCAGCTTGGGCTGGAGCATCAGCGCCCGGCCGAGGGCGAGCATCTGCTGCTCGCCGCCCGACAGGGTCGAGGCCCGCTGGTACTCGCGCTCCTTGAGGCGCGGGAACCGCTCGTACACCTCCGCGAGGTTCTTCTGGAACTGGGACGGGCTCACGATGTAGGCGCCCAGCTCCAGGTTCTCCCGGACGGTGAGGTCGGCGAAGACCCGCCGGCCCTCCGGCACGTGGCCGATGCCCATGGCGACGATCTCGTGGGCGGGGGTCCGCGTGATGTCCCTGCCCTGGAACCGGATCGCGCCGCTGCGCGGCCGGATCAGCCCCGAGATCGCGCGCAGCGTCGTGGACTTCCCGGCGCCGTTGGCGCCGATCAGCGTCACGATCTCGCCCTCGTCGACCTCGAGGGAGATGCCGTGCAGGGCCTCGATGTTGCCGTACGCGACGTAGAGGTCCTCCACCTGCAGGATCATGTGCCCACCGCCTTTCCGAGGTAGGCCTCCAGCACGCGCGGATCCGACTGGATCTCCGCCGGCGTGCCCCTGGCGATGATCTGGCCGAAGTCCAGCACCACCAGCCGCTCGCAGAGGTTCATGACCAGCCCCATCTGGTGCTCGATGAGCAGCACCGTCAGGTCGAACTGCTCCTTCACCCTGCGGATCAGCTCGACCAGCTGGCTGACCTCCGACGGGTTCATGCCCGCGGCCGGCTCATCGAGCAGCAGCACCTTGGGCCGGGTGGCCAGGGCACGGGCGATCTCCAGCCGCCGCTGCGCGCCGTAGGGCAGCGACCCGGCCTTCTCGTGCCGGCGGTCCGCCAGGTTCATCCGCTCCAGCAGTGCCTCCGCCTCCTCCCGCAGGGCCCGCTCCCGGCTGCCGAAGCGCGGCGTCCGGAGGAAGGCGTCTATCAGCCCGTACCCGCACCGGGGGTGCATGGCGGTCAGGACGTTGTCCAGCACCGTCATCTCCTTGAAGAGCCGGATGTTCTGGAAGGTGCGGGCGATGCCCAGCCGCGTGATCTGGTAGGGCTTCAGGTGGTTGATCACCCGGCCCTCCAGGACCACCTCGCCCGCCGTCGGCGGGAACACCCCCGTGATCACGTTGAAGACCGTCGTCTTGCCGGCGCCGTTGGGGCCGATGAGCCCCACCAGCTCGCCCTTCTCCAGGGTGAGGTCGAAGTCGACCAGGGCCTTCAGGCCGCCGAAGTGGCGCGAGACGCTGCGGCATTCAAGCAGTGCCACGGGCCTTCCCTCCCTTCGCCCGGCGCCCGAGCAGCCGGTCCAGGCTGAACTCCCATCCGCCCATGAGCCCCTGCGGGCGCAGGATCATGAGGACGATCAGCACCAGGGCATAGACCACGCCGCGCCAGTCGAGGAACTGCTGGCCCAGCACGTCCCGCAGCACCTCCTGCAGGAACACCACACTGATGCCGGCCACCACCGTTCCCGTGAGGCTGCCGAGGCCGCCCAGCACCACGATCAGGAGCACGTCGAACGACTTCAGGAACTCGAAGCTCTTCGGATGCAGGAAGGCGTACAGGTGGGCGTAGAGGCCGCCGGCCAGCCCGGCCATGGCGCAGCCCAGCGTGAACGCCAACATCTTGAACCGGGTGGTGTCGATGCCCATGATGTCGGCGGCGACCTCGTCCTCCCGCACGCTGATGCAGGCCCGCCCGTGGCTGGAGTGGACCAGGTTCCGGGCCAGCAGGATCACCAGCACCGCCGACCAGAAGACCCACGGGAAGGTGGTGAGGCGCGGGATGCCCGTCATGCCGATCGACCCGCCCAGGAGCTTCGAGAGCTTGTCGCTGTTGTCCAGGAACACCTTGACGATGACCCCGAAGCCCAGCGTGGCGATGCCCAGGTAGTCCGACCGCAGCCGGAGGATGGGCAGGCCGATGAGGAAGGCGATCAGGGCCGCCGCGAGGGCGCCGGCCAGCAGCCCCAGGACGAAGTTGAGCGTCGTGCCGCCGTACGCCTTGGTGATGTAGGCCGCGACGTAGGCGCCGATGCCGTAGAACGCCGCGTGGCCCAGGGAGAACTGGCCGGCGAAGCCGTAGATCAGGCTGAGGCCGATGGCCGAGGTCGTGGTGATCAGGGCGAGGTCGAGGATCATGCCCCAGTAGGGGGAGAGGATGCCCTGCCGCCGGAGCAGCCAGAGCACGACATACAGCGCGACGACCAGGACGGCGGAGGCGATGGCGCTGGCCGACACCGCCGGCCGCGCGCCCTCTGCCGGAACGCGGCTCGTTTTCTGCACGGTCGCCACCCCCTACACCTTCTCCGGCCCGGCCTTGCCCAGGAGGCCCGCCGGGCGGACCAGCAGCACCAGGATCAGCAGGGCGAAGGCCACGGCGTCGCGGAAGTCGGTGGTGATGTACGCCGCCGTCAGCACCTCGGCCTGGCCCATCAGCACCGCCCCGAGCAGCGCCCCGGGGATCGAGCCGATGCCGCCGAGCACCGCGGCGGTAAACGCCTTCAGGCCGGGCATGATGCCCATGTACGGCCAGATCTGCGGATAGGCCGCCGCCAGCAGCGCGCCGGCCGCCGCGGCCAGCGCCGAGCCGATCGCGAAGGTGAAGGCGATCACCCGGTCGACGTTGATGCCCATCAGCCGGGCGGCGTCCATGTCGAGGGCCACCGCCCGCATCGCCTTGCCGATCTTCGTGCGGTAGACCACCAGCTGCAGGATGAGCACCAGGGCCAGCGTGACGCAGACGATCAGCACCTGGACGCTGCTGATGGTCACGCCCAGGACGTTCCACTGCACGCGCGGAACCATCGCGGGAAACTGGCGGTAGTCGGGGCCGAAGGCGATGCGCAGGCTGGCGAAGTTCTCGATGAACAGCGAGACGCCGATCGCGGTGATGAGCGCAGCGATGCGCGGCGCCCCCTTCACCCGCAGGGGACGGTAGGCCAGCCGCTCGATCACCATGCCCAGGATGGCGCAGACGGCCATGCCGATCAGGATGGCGACGGGCCAGGGGATCCCCCGGACCAGCCCGAAGAAGGTGACAAAGGCGCCCACCATGATGACATCCCCGTGGGCGAAGTTGATCAGCTTGATGATGCCGTAGACCATGGTGTAACCCACCGCGATCAGGGCGTAGACGAATCCGAGTTGGAGGCCATTGACCACCTGTTCTGCCAACTGGCCCATAGGCCCGTCTCCCCCTCAATCAAACGGGTCGCCAGGGCCAGGCCGCGCTCGGCCAGGCCCTGGCACGACCCCGGTTGTTCCTTACGGGTTCACGGTCGTGACGAACTCGTAGGTCTTGTCCGGCCGGACCTTCAGGATGGTCGCCGCCTTGATCGGGTTGCCGTTCTCGTCGAAGGAGATCGAGCCACCGACGGCCTGGAAGCCCTTCAGGTCCTGGATGGCCTGCCGGATCTTGTCCGTGTCGTCGGTGTTGGCGATGCGGATGGCCTCCAGCAGGATGTTCGTCGCGTCGTAGGTCAGCGCGGCGAAGGAGTCAGGCTTGTGGCCGTACTTGGCCTCGAACTCCTGGACGAACTTCTGCACCGCGGGGCTCGGGTCGTCCGCCGAGTAGTGGGCGGTGAAGTAGTTGCCCGCGAGCGCCTCGAAGTCCAGGTCCTCGGAGTCCCAGCCGTCGCCGCCCAGCATCGGCACGTCGAGGCCCTTCTCCTTGGCCGCCTTGGCCAGCAGGGACACCTTGTTATAGTAGTCGGGCAGGTAGAGCATCTCGGGCTTCAGCGCCGCGACGTTGGTCATCACGGCAGAGAAGTCGGTGTCGGCCTCGGTGTAGGCCTCATAGGCCACGATCTGGCCGCCGCCCGCCTCAAACTCGGCGCGGAAGGCCTCGGCCAGGCCCACGGTGTAGGGGTTGCCCCGGTCGTAGAAGACGGCCGCCGTCTTCACGCCCAGCTCGTTCAGGGCGAAGCGCGCCGCCACCTTGCCCTGGAACGGGTCGATGAAGCAGGCCCGGAAGATGAACGGCTTGCGCGAGCCGTCCTCGTTCACCGTCACGCCCTCGGCGGTCGCGGTGCCGGTGATCATCGGGATCTTGTTCTCGTTGGCCACGAGGCTGACGGGGATGGTGACGTTCGAGGTGACGGAGCCGATGATCGCCTTCACACCCTCCTGGGTGATGAAGCGGGTGGCGAGGTTCTGGCCCTCCGTGGGATCGGCCTTGTCGTCGCCGGGGACGTACTCGATCTTGAAGTCCCCGGCCTTGTACCCGGCCTGCTCCAGCGCGAGCTCGAACCCCTTCTTGCTGGACTCGCCGAAGGTCTTCACGCTGCCGGTGAGCGGGGCGATCAGGCCGATCTTGATCACCTTCTCACCGGATTGCCCGGCGCCGCCAGAGGAGCCCGACGGCTGAGTGGTCTGGGTGGTGCCCCCCTGCGAGGTGCTTCCGCCCGGTGCGTTGGACTGACTCC
>QGVE01000008.1 GCA_003242675.1 Bacillota bacterium
GGATCGCTTGTTCAACCGTCTGTTCCGGCGTCGGCTCGGGTGTACTTCGGAAGAAGCGCCGCCACATCTTATTGTAGGCGTCCTTGAATTTCAGATGGGTATCCTTGTCCCACCAGGCCAGGAACCTGGGGTCGTGAATGGTAAAATCCCGGTCCTTAAAGATTCGCTTGAACCTGATTTCCAATTTCAGTGGGAATACGTGATGGGCGTGGAAGTTGGGGCCGGGGTCGAGGCTTGACCGACACGGGATGCCGGGGCCGTATCCGCTGGCGGCGATTTATTCCTCCTGCAGAGCGGGCCATGCGAGCGGTGGTCCGCTCTTTCTGTGTGTAACACACTGAACGCGACACATCCCGATCTCGTCCGCTCGCAGAGTATCCTCCACCGTCTTTCTGTATTGTTGTGTATTGGTCGAGGGGCCGGGACCGTGAACGGCCTGACTTTGCAGGCCTGACCTGCCGTTGGCACGGAACGTGCTAACAGGAAAGGAGTACAGATCGTTAAATCACCAAGCGCTGTTGATGGGGGGGAATGATCAACCCGGTCTAGGGAAGTCCGGTCGCTTGGCAGTTCCGTGATCTTCCGCAAACAAGACTGACGGAGGTGCATCAGCCAAGAATGGTCCGAATTCTGTTGGTCTGTGCAGCTGGCATGTCCACCAGCCTCCTGGTCCAGAAGATGGAAAAGGTGGCCGCAGCCAGGAACCTGGACGTGAAGATCGAAGCGCATCCGGTGTCGGAGTTCCAGGACACGTACAAGGATTTTGATGTCATCCTGCTGGGCCCGCAGGTGCGCTTCCGCAAGGCGGAGTGGGCCCCCCTGGCGGCGGAACTTGGCATTCCTCTCGATGTGATCAATCCCGTGGACTACGGGACGGTCAACGCCGAAAAGGTCCTCGACACGGCACTGAAGCTTGCTGCGACACGGAAGTAGGAGGAATTCCCGCATGAATTTCTATGATTTCCTCGAAAACCGGTTGATGCCGGTTTTCACGAAGATCGCGACCCAACGGCACATCTCCGCGATTCGCGACGGCGTTGTCGTGTCCATCCCGTTCACCGTCATCGGCGGCCTGGCCCTGATCATTGCCAACCCGCCGTTCAGCGCGGACACCAGCAACGGCTTCGCCAAGGCCTGGGTCAACTTCGCCACCACGTACAAGTTCGACCTGTCGATGCCCTACTACATGACGATGGCGATCATGTCCCTCTTCATCTGCATGGGCATCGGCTACAGCCTGGCACGGCACTACAAGCTCAACGAGCTGAACGGCGCCGTGCTGTCCGCGATGACCTTCCTGATGCTGGCCGCGCAGGTCGTGCAGGCGGAGGGTATTGGCAATGTTCTGCCGGCCACTTATCTTGACGGCAAGGGCATTTTTACCGCCATCATCGCGAGCATCTACGCTGTCGAAGTGCTTCGCTTCCTGAAGGAAAAGAATTGGACGATCAAGATGCCCGAGGGTGTGCCCCCGGCGATCGCCAACTCCTTTGACTCCCTGATTCCCGCCTTTGTGCTGGTCCTGACGACCTACCCGATCAGCCTCATCCTCAAGAGCCTCACGGGCGTTCCGTTCCCGCAGCTCATCATGAACCTGTTCGCTCCGCTGGTGAATGCGGTGGACAGCGCTGGCGGCGTCTTCATCACGGGCCTCATGGCGCAGCTCCTGTGGGCGGTCGGCATCCACGGTGCGACTACGGTTCGTGCGGTGATCCTTCCGTTCAAGCAGGCTAACCTGGCCGCCAACGCCGCCGCTCATCTGGCCGGCGAGCCGATGCCCCACATCTTCACCCCGATGTTCTGGTCTGCCTACATGACCATCGGCGGTTCCGGCGCCACGCTGGCCCTGGTGTTCATCTACCTGAGGTCCAGGTCCAAGCAGCTGAAGCAGATCGGCAAGCTCGCCCTGGTGCCGGGCATCTTCAACATCAACGAGCCCGTCATCTTCGGTACGCCCATGGTCTTCAACCCCACGATGTTCATCCCGTTCGTGCTGGCGGAGCCGATCTGCGGCCTGATCGCCTACTACGCCACGAAGCTTGGCCTGGTCGGCCGGATCTTTGCCGACGCGCCCTGGACCACGCCGGCGCCGCTCGGTGCGTTCATTGCGGCGGCTGACTGGAGGGCTGCCGTCCTGGTCGTGGTTCTGGCGGTCGTGGCGGGCCTCATTTACTGGCCCTTCTACAAGGCCTACGAACGGCAGCTGCTCCGGCAGGAGCAGGAAGCCGACAGCGCGGTGCCTGCCGACTAAGCTACAACCGGGAGTGTGAACTGGGTGTCGGAGAGTGTCGCCGATGTAGAAACGATCGCAATGCAGGTGATCTTGGCAGCAGGCAACGCCCGCTCCGAGGCCTATGAGGCCCTCCGGTCCGCCAAGCGGGGCGACTTCGGCGCAGCCGCAGAACACATGGCGAACAGCGAGCGTGAGCTGAACGCTGCCCACAAGATCCAGACCGAGCTCATCCAGGCGGAGGCCGCAGGCCGCTCGATCCCGCTCGGGCTGCTGATGGTTCACGCCCAAGATCACCTCATGACGGCCATCTCGGAGCAAGCGCTGATCCGGGAGATGATCGATCTCTACAAGCGCCTCCTGGGAGAGTAGCCGTGTGAACTGGGCACGGGCCCGGTCCTGGCCGGGCCCGTACCAACCGTGTACACCCATGCTCGGAAGGGGAAGATGCTGTTGTCAGGGCTCAAGATCGCGGTCTTCGGTGGCGGTTCAACCTATACGCCTGAGCTGATTGAAGGGTTTATCCTTAGGCACGAAACACTGCCCATCCGTGAGATTCACTTGGTCGACATTCCGGAGGGGCGGGAGAAGCTGGAGATTGTCGGTGCGCTTGCCCAGCGCATGGTGCAGAAGGCCGGCCTGGACATCCGCATCGTCCTGACCGAGGACAAGGACTCGGCCATCGAAGGCGCCGAGTTCGTCATCACCCAGCTGCGCGTCGGCCTGCTGGACGCCCGCATCAAGGATGAGCGCATCCCGCTGAAGTACGGCGTCATCGGCCAGGAGACCAACGGCCCCGGCGGCATGTTCAAGGCGCTCCGCACCATTCCCGTGGTCCTGGACATCGCCCACCGGATGGAGAAGCTGGCGCCTTCCGCCAAGCTGATCAACTTTGCGAATCCCTCGGGCATGGTAACCGAGGCCGTGCTCAAGTACTCCAAGGTCAACGCCATGGGGCTCTGCAACGTCCCGATCGGCATGAAGATGAGCGTGGCGAAGCTGCTGGATGTGGACCCGAGCCGGGTCGACATCGACTTCGCCGGCCTGAACCACCTGGTCTGGGGCTTGAACGTGCGCCTGGACGGCAAGGACGTCAAGAAGCAGGTCCTGGCGGCGCTGGCCGACGACAAGACCTTCACGATGCGGAACATCCACGCGATCAAGTGGCCGGAGGGCCTGCTCGAGACGCTGGATGCCATCCCGTGCCCGTACCACCGCTACTATTACATGCGGGAAGAGATGCTGGCCGAAGAGATGCGGGATGCGGCGCCGGGCGGCAAGGGCACCCGCGGCGAGGTGGTCAAGCGGGTGGAGGCCGAGCTGCTCGAGCTCTACAAGGACCCGAACCTGAACATCAAGCCCCCGCAGCTCATGCAGCGGGGCGGCGCCTACTACTCGGACGCCGCCTGCGAGCTGATCAACTCGATCTACAACAACAAGAACGACATTCACGTGGTCAACGTGCAGAACAACGGTGCGATCGCCGACCTGCCGGACGACGTCGTCATCGAGTGCAACTCCATCGTGGGCAGCTTCGGGGCCCGGCCGATCACCGTGGGTCGGTTCCCGCGGCAGCTGGTAGGGCTCCTGCAGCAGGTGAAGGCCTACGAGGAGCTGACCATCGAGGCAGCGGTGACCGGCGACTACCACACGGCCCTGCAGGCCATGCTGGCGAACCCGTTTGTGCCCAGCATGAAGGTGGCCAAGCCCCTGCTCGACGAGATGCTGGAGGCCCACGCGGCGTATCTGCCGCAGTTCCGGAGAAGCTGATGCGCAACCTGGGGCCCCGGGAGCTGAGCGGCTCTCGGGGCCCTTGGCGCGGATAGGTCCATATTATTCCTCTTTCAGAGCGGGCCATGCGAGCGGTGGTCCGCTCTTGTCTGTGTGTAACACACGGAACGCGACACATGCCGATCTCGCAGAGTTTTGTCACTGTTTTCCTGTATTTTTGTGTATTGGCCGAGGGGCCGGGACCGTGAACGGCTTTGCTTTGCAAGTCTGACCTATCTTTGGCACGGAACGTGCTAAGGGGAGAAAGAGGACGGAAAATTACCAAGCGCTGTTGATGGGGGGATGATCAACCGGGGTTAGGGGAGTCTGGTCACTCGGCGGTTCCCGTGATTTTCCGCAAATCAAGACTGACGGAGGTGCATCAGCCTGGAATGATCCGAATTCTGTTGGTCTGTGCAGCTGGCATGTCCACCAGCCTCCTGGTCCAGAAGATGGAGAAGGTGGCCGCAGCCAGGAACCTGGACGTGAAGATCGAAGCGCATCCGGTGTCGGAGTTCCAGGACACGTACAAGGATTTTGATGTCATCCTGCTGGGCCCGCAGGTGCGCTTCCGCAAGGCGGAGTGGGCCCCCCTGGCGGCGGAACTTGGCATTCCTCTCGATGTGATCAATCCCGTGGACTACGGGACGGTCAACGCCGAAAAGGTCCTCGACACGGCACTGAAGCTTGCTGCGACACGGAAGTAGGAGGAATTCCCGCATGAATTTCTATGATTTCCTCGAAAACCGGTTGATGCCGGTTTTCACGAAGATCGCGACCCAACGGCACATCTCCGCGATTCGCGACGGCGTTGTCGTGTCCATCCCGTTCACCGTCATCGGCGGCCTGGCCCTGATCATTGCCAACCCGCCGTTCAGCGCGGACACCAGCAACGGCTTCGCCAAGGCCTGGGTCAACTTCGCCACCACGTACAAGTTCGACCTGTCGATGCCCTACTACATGACGATGGCGATCATGTCCCTCTTCATCTGCATGGGCATCGGCTACAGCCTGGCACGGCACTACAAGCTCAACGAGCTGAACGGCGCCGTGCTGTCCGCGATGACCTTCCTGATGCTGGCCGCGCAGGTCGTGCAGGCGGAGGGTATTGGCAATGTTCTGCCGGCCACTTATCTTGACGGCAAGGGCATTTTTACCGCCATCATCGCGAGCATCTACGCTGTCGAAGTGCTTCGCTTCCTGAAGGAAAAGAATTGGACGATCAAGATGCCCGAGGGTGTGCCCCCGGCGATCGCCAACTCCTTTGACTCCCTGATTCCCGCCTTTGTGCTGGTCCTGACGACCTACCCGATCAGCCTCATCCTCAAGAGCCTCACGGGCGTTCCGTTCCCGCAGCTCATCATGAACCTGTTCGCTCCGCTGGTGAATGCGGTGGACAGCGCTGGCGGCGTCTTCATCACGGGCCTCATGGCGCAGCTCCTGTGGGCGGTCGGCATCCACGGTGCGACTACGGTTCGTGCGGTGATCCTTCCGTTCAAGCAGGCTAACCTGGCCGCCAACGCCGCCGCTCATCTGGCCGGCGAGCCGATGCCCCACATCTTCACCCCGATGTTCTGGTCTGCCTACATGACCATCGGCGGTTCCGGCGCCACGCTGGCCCTGGTGTTCATCTACCTGAGGTCCAGGTCCAAGCAGCTGAAGCAGATCGGCAAGCTCGCCCTGGTGCCGGGCATCTTCAACATCAACGAGCCCGTCATCTTCGGTACGCCCATGGTCTTCAACCCCACGATGTTCATCCCGTTCGTGCTGGCGGAGCCGATCTGCGGCCTGATCGCCTACTACGCCACGAAGCTTGGCCTGGTCGGCCGGATCTTTGCCGACGCGCCCTGGACCACGCCGGCGCCGCTCGGTGCGTTCATTGCGGCGGCTGACTGGAGGGCTGCCGTCCTGGTCGTGGTTCTGGCGGTCGTGGCGGGCCTCATTTACTGGCCCTTCTACAAGGCCTACGAACGGCAGCTGCTCCGGCAGGAGCAGGAAGCCGACAGCGCGGTGCCTGCCGACTAAGCTACAACCGGGAGTGTGAACTGGGTGTCGGAGAGTGTCGCCGATGTAGAAACGATCGCAATGCAGGTGATCTTGGCAGCAGGCAACGCCCGCTCCGAGGCCTATGAGGCCCTCCGGTCCGCCAAGCGGGGCGACTTCGGCGCAGCCGCAGAACACATGGCGAACAGCGAGCGTGAGCTGAACGCTGCCCACAAGATCCAGACCGAGCTCATCCAGGCGGAGGCCGCAGGCCGCTCGATCCCGCTCGGGCTGCTGATGGTTCACGCCCAAGATCACCTCATGACGGCCATCTCGGAGCAAGCGCTGATCCGGGAGATGATCGATCTCTACAAGCGCCTCCTGGGAGAGTAGCCGTGTGAACTGGGCACGGGCCCGGTCCTGGCCGGGCCCGTACCAACCGTGTACACCCATGCTCGGAAGGGGAAGATGCTGTTGTCAGGGCTCAAGATCGCGGTCTTCGGTGGCGGTTCAACCTATACGCCTGAGCTGATTGAAGGGTTTATCCTTAGGCACGAAACACTGCCCATCCGTGAGATTCACTTGGTCGACATTCCGGAGGGGCGGGAGAAGCTGGAGATTGTCGGTGCGCTTGCCCAGCGCATGGTGCAGAAGGCCGGCCTGGACATCCGCATCGTCCTGACCGAGGACAAGGACTCGGCCATCGAAGGCGCCGAGTTCGTCATCACCCAGCTGCGCGTCGGCCTGCTGGACGCCCGCATCAAGGATGAGCGCATCCCGCTGAAGTACGGCGTCATCGGCCAGGAGACCAACGGCCCCGGCGGCATGTTCAAGGCGCTCCGCACCATTCCCGTGGTCCTGGACATCGCCCACCGGATGGAGAAGCTGGCGCCTTCCGCCAAGCTGATCAACTTTGCGAATCCCTCGGGCATGGTAACCGAGGCCGTGCTCAAGTACTCCAAGGTCAACGCCATGGGGCTCTGCAACGTCCCGATCGGCATGAAGATGAGCGTGGCGAAGCTGCTGGATGTGGACCCGAGCCGGGTCGACATCGACTTCGCCGGCCTGAACCACCTGGTCTGGGGCTTGAACGTGCGCCTGGACGGCAAGGACGTCAAGAAGCAGGTCCTGGCGGCGCTGGCCGACGACAAGACCTTCACGATGCGGAACATCCACGCGATCAAGTGGCCGGAGGGCCTGCTCGAGACGCTGGATGCCATCCCGTGCCCGTACCACCGCTACTATTACATGCGGGAAGAGATGCTGGCCGAAGAGATGCGGGATGCGGCGCCGGGCGGCAAGGGCACCCGCGGCGAGGTGGTCAAGCGGGTGGAGGCCGAGCTGCTCGAGCTCTACAAGGACCCGAACCTGAACATCAAGCCCCCGCAGCTCATGCAGCGGGGCGGCGCCTACTACTCGGACGCCGCCTGCGAGCTGATCAACTCGATCTACAACAACAAGAACGACATTCACGTGGTCAACGTGCAGAACAACGGTGCGATCGCCGACCTGCCGGACGACGTCGTCATCGAGTGCAACTCCATCGTGGGCAGCTTCGGGGCCCGGCCGATCACCGTGGGTCGGTTCCCGCGGCAGCTGGTAGGGCTCCTGCAGCAGGTGAAGGCCTACGAGGAGCTGACCATCGAGGCAGCGGTGACCGGCGACTACCACACGGCCCTGCAGGCCATGCTGGCGAACCCGTTTGTGCCCAGCATGAAGGTGGCCAAGCCCCTGCTCGACGAGATGCTGGAGGCCCACGCGGCGTATCTGCCGCAGTTCCGGAGAAGCTGATGCGCAACCCGGGGCCCCGGGAGCTGAGCGGCTCTCGGGGCCCTTGGCGTGCGGGCAGGGGAGCAGGATGCCCGGCGGGCGGCAGGTCCACCCGTCCGGGCTGTTGAAGTGTAAGATATCACATGAAGCCGGGAACGCGGTCGGATCGATGTGGCGCGGAGTGCGGTTACAGCCTGGGGGCGATGTAGGTGAAGACCGAACCGGAACTGATGGAACCGGTCCTGCTCTGCATACCCGGCGGCCGGCTCAATCCCGGCGCGGTGGGCTGGTCCCGCCGGCCCCTGCACCGGTGCAACCTGACCGGGCACTGGCTGCGCAAGAAGCGGTGGAACTACTGGGCCATCACGACCGAGACGCACCTGTTCTCCCTCACGGTGAGCGATCTGGACTACGCCGGGCTGGGGTTCGCCTACTTCCTCGACTTCGAGACCCGGGAGTTTACCGAGCAGACCGTCCTGCACCCCTTCGGCCGGGGGCTTACACTCCCCGAAGACGTCGAGGGCGAGGTGCGGTTCGACGACCGCCGGCTGCGGCTCTACATGCGCGACGACGGGACGACCATCCGGCTGATCGCCGAGAGCCCGGACTTCGGCGGCGTGCCCCTGAAGGCGGACTTCACCGTCACCCGCCCGCCGGGGCAGGAGTCGGTCAACGTCGTCATTCCCTGGAGCCGGAACCGGTTCCAGTTCACGTCCAAGCAGGAGGCGCTGCCGGCTCGGGGCGAGGTGCGGCTCGGGGAGCGGCGCATTGCCTTTGACGGCTTCGCCTGCCTGGACTTCGGGCGGGGCGTCTGGCCCTACCGGGCCTTCTGGAACTGGGCTGCCGCTTCAGGGGTCCAGGGCGGCCGCACGATCGGCCTCAACCTGGGCGGAGGTTGGACCGACGGCACCGGCATGAACGAGAACGGCATCGTGGTGGACGGGCGGGTCACGAAGATCCACGACGATCTGCGGTTCGATTACGACCCGTCCAACTTCATGCGCCCCTGGCGCATCCGCACGCGGGAGACCGACCAGGTGGACCTGCTGTTCGAGCCGTTCTTCGAGCGCGTCGCGCGCACCGACGCCCTGGTCGTGCGTTCGGAGGTCCACCAGATGATCGGCCGGTTCACCGGCACCGTGGTCACCGAGGCCGGCGAGCGCATTGCGATCGAACGAATGGTGGGCTGGGCCGAGGAACACCGCGCCCGCTGGTAGGCCGCCGCGGCCGGTCCGCACCCGCCACCGGACCTCCAGGCGGGTCTCTTTCGTCACCCGCGGCACGGCGACCATGTGGTACGGCTGGGTCGCCGCCTGCGAAACAGCCTGCCCCGGGGCGGGCCGGATTTCCAGGGCCGCCACCCGCAGGGTGTCGCCCTGCAAGGCCGCGTCGAGGATGTAGAGGGCGAATCCGCCGGTGGGCCGCTCGCCGGCGAAGAGCGCCACCACGGAGAAGCGGCTGAAGTCGACGGGCGGCAGGGCCGGCGGCGGGTCGAAGCGGCTGGCGTGCCGGCGCCAGAGGGCCTCCCACTCCGCGAGGCTCGTGATGAGCGCGGCTTCCTGCGCCGTGATGCCGCTGTGGCTCCCCCGGGCCAGGGTGGTGAACGCGCCCGTGGCGGCGGGTCCGCCGCAGGCGGCGAGCGCCGTGAGCAGGGCCGCCAGAAGGATCGCCGACAGCCGTCGTCGGGCCGTTCGCTGCACAGTCAGCCCTCCCGCTTTTTTGCTCAGCTTTCCCGAAGTTCGGGGCGTCGAACCGGGGGTGGGGGCGAATCCTAACCCGCGATCGGAGGGATTCCCGCGCGATGATTCCGCTGCCGCCGCGCCTGGCCGCCGTGGCGCGGCATGTGCCGCCCGGGCGGCCATTCGCCGACATCGGTACCGACCACGCTTACCTGCCGGTCCACCTCGTGCAGTCCGGCCGGGTGCCGCGCGCCGTCGCCGGCGACGTGCGGCCCGGCCCCCTGCAGGCGGCGCGGGCCACCGTCGCCGCGGCGGGCCTGACCGACCGCATCGACGTCCGGCTGGGTTCCGGCCTCACCGTGCTGGCACCCGGCGAGGCGGCGTGCGTCGCCATCTGCGGCATGGGCGGCCCGCTGATCGCCCGCATCCTGGCCGAGGGGCCGCTCACGGGTGTGGAGCGGCTGGTGCTGCAGCCCATGGGCGGCGAGGCGCAGCTGCGCCGCTGGCTGGCGGAGAGCGGCTGGCGCCTGGTCGCCGAGGAGATCGTGGCGGACGGCGGCCGGCTCTACCCGGTGCTCGTCGCCGAGCCGGGCCAGATGAGCCTGAGCCGCCTGGAAGAAGAGGTGGGGCCGCTGCTCCTGCGCCAGGGCGGCCCGCTGGTTGTGCGCTACATCGACGAGAAGCTGGAACTGGCCCGCCGTGCGCTCACCGGCGCCTCCCGCTCCAGCCGGCCGGAGGCCCGGGCGCGTGCGGCCGAGCTGGACCGGCTCATCGCTCTGCTGATCGAGGCCCGGCGCATCTGCGCGGGCGAACCGTAGAGCGTCCCGGCGCATCTTTATGGGCGACCGCTGCGGAAACAGGGAGGTCGTAAGGGATGGCAACCGTGGGAACCATCGCGGCGTACATCGAAGAGCTGGCGCCACTTCACTGGGCGGAGTCGTGGGACAACGTCGGCCTGCAGGTCGGGGACCCGGCGGCCGCCGTGCAGCGCGTCCTCGTCGCGCTGGAGCTGACGGATGCCGTGATGGAGGAGGCCGAGCGGTTGGGGTGCGACCTGGTGGTGGTCCACCACCCGCCGCTCTTCCGGCCGCTGAAGGCCCTGCGCTTCGACAGCCGGCCGGCCCGCCGGCTGCTCCGGCTCATCCGGTCGGGCATCGCCCTCTACGCCGCGCACACCAACCTGGACCAGGCTCCGGGCATGACCAACGACACGCTGGCGGCGGCGGCGGGGCTCACGGAGTGCGAGGTGCTGAAGCCGACCGGCGAGGAGCGGTACGTGAAGCTGGTCGTGTTCGTGCCCAAGGGGCACGAGGACGCCGTGCGCGACGCCCTGGCCGGCGCGGGCGCCGGCCACATCGGCAACTACAGCCACTGCACCTTCCAGGTTCCCGGCATCGGCACTTTCCTGCCCCTGGAGGGGACGAACCCGTTCATCGGGCAGCAGGGGCGGCTGGAGCGGGTGGAGGAGCTGCGGCTCGAGACCATCGTGCCGGAGTCCGTCGCCGCGCGCGCCGTGCAGGCGATGATCGCCGCTCACCCCTATGAGGAGGTGGCGTACGACCTGTATCCGCTGGCCAACCCCGGAAAAGCGCGGGGCCACGGCCGAATCGGCCGGCTCGGCCAGCCGGTCCGGCTGGCCCAGCTCGCGGAGCGGCTGAAGGCCGCCCTGCGCACGCCGGCGGTGCGCATCGTGGGCGACCCGGACCGGATGGTCGCCACCGTGGCCGTGGGGGCCGGCGCGGGCGCGGATCTCATCCGGCCCGCCGCCGCCCGGGGCGCGGACGTGCTGGTCACCGGGGACGTAAAGTACCACGAGGCGCAGGAGGCGCTGGATCTGGGCCTGGCCCTCGTCGACGTGGGCCACTACAGCTCCGAGGCCGGCGCCATGGGAGCGCTCGCCGCCTACCTGCGGGAGCGGCTCGCCGGGGACGGACACTCGGTCGAGGTCGTGGAGTCACAGGCCGGCCGCGACCCGTTCCAGTTCGTGTAGGAGGCGGCCATGGAGAACCCCGTCCTGCAGCTGGATGACGTCGTCGTCCTGCGCCGCATCGACCCTTCCGGCCCCTTCGGCCTGTGGGGCGCCCGGCCGGTGCGCGCGGTGGACGGCGTCAGCCTGGCCCTTCACCGCGGGGAAACCGTCGGGCTGATGGGCGGCTCCGGCGCGGGGAAGACCACCCTGGCGGAAGCCGCCACCCTGCAGCTCCCCCTGCACCGGGGCCGCATTTTCGTCCAGGGGGAGGACGTCCGCCGGCTGGACCGCAAGCGGGTGCGCCGCCGGCTGCAGATGGTGCGTCAGGACCCGCGGGAGTCGCTGGACATGGAGCGGACCGTGGGCCAGCAGCTACAGCATCTCCTTCGCGCCTATGAGCTGCCCGACGGCGAGGCCCGCATCCGGCGGGCTCTGGAGCAGGTGGCGCTTCCCCCGGAGCGGTTCCTGGCGCGGACCCCTCGCCAGATGTCGGGGGGCGAGCAGCAGCGGCTGGCGATCGCCCGCGCCCTGCTCCTCAACCCGCTGCTGGTGGCGCTGGACGAGCCCGTCGCCGGCGTCGACCCGCGGCTCCGGGAGGAGCTGCTCACGCTGCTCGCGGAGGTGCAGCGGGAGCAGGGCGTCGCCTACCTGCTCATCTCCCAGGACCTCAGGGTGATCGCCCGCCTGGCGCACAGGGTGGGCGTCATGTACCGCGGCCGGCTGTGCGAGATCGGCCCGACCGAGCAGGTGCTGATGAGCCCGCGGCACCCCTTCAGCCGCCGCTTCCTCGGCCGGGAGGAGGGGCCCCTGCCGCCCGACGACGGTACGGCGGGGCAGGCATCCCCGGGCTGCCCCTGGGCGCCGCACTGTCCGCACGCCGTGGAGCGCTGCACCCGGGAGCGGCCGGCGGAGCGGGAGGTCGGTCCCGGCCACCTGGCCGCGTGCCACGCCCTGTAAAAGGTACGGCGCACCCCGGAGGCGAGGTGCGCCGGTTGCCTTTCGGGTGTGGGGATCACGGGGCAAAGCGGATCCGGATCTGCACGATCTCCGAGCGGGAGCCGACGCGGATCGGCGGCCCCCAGGTGCCCCAGCCCTGGCTGACGATGAACTGGGTGCCGCCCTTCCGGAGGTACCCCCAGTCCACCGCAAAGATGCGGTCGGTGAGCAGTCGCCCGGGCCACACCTGCCCCCGGTGGGTGTGGCCCGACACCTGCAGGTCGACGCCTGCGGCCACCGCGTCGTCCAGCCGGTCCGGCTGGTGGTCCAGGAGCAGGATGGGCTTCGAGCGGTCGACGCCTTCCAGGACCGACTCCAGGGGCGCCGGCCGGCGCGAGCGGTCGTTGCGCCCCACCACGTAGAAGGCGCCGTCCACGAGCACCCACTCGTCCACCAGGAGCCGGACGCCGGCCTCCGCCATGGCGGCCCGGAAAGTGGGAAGATCCCTGGCGCCCGCGTCGTGGTTGCCGAGGACGCTGTACACCCCCAGCGGCGCGTTCAGCCCGCGCAGCACCCCGGCCATGCCGCGCGCGCGGAAGGGGCGAAAGTCGTCGTCGATGATGTCTCCGGCCAGGAGCACGAGGTCCGGCCCCAGCCGGTTGACGTCGGCCACCAGCCGCTCCAGCCGGCTCCGGCCGATGATCAGACCCAGGTGGGTGTCGGAGACCAGCACCACGTTCAGCTCCCGGTAGGGACCGGCAGCCTTCGGGATGGTGACCTCGTACCGGGTGACCACCGGCGTGCGCGCGGCCCAGGTGCCGTAGAGCAGCACGATGGCGTACGCGGCCAGCAGGACGCCGCCTGCGGCCTTCCCGAAATGGAGGTCGGGGAGGGCACCCGGCGCGAGCAGCCGCATCCCCCGGTAGACGAGCCGCGCCAGGTCCGCCACGAGCAGGGCGGGGAACAGGTAGACGATGGCGGTCAGCCACCAGGCACCGATCCGGGCCAGCCCCTCCGCCGCCCACAGCGGCAGATGCCCGCCGGCGAGGCGCGCAAGCGGGAAGGCCAGGGCGAAGAGCGCGACGGCCGCCCAGTAGGGACCCGGCGGGACGGGGCGGGGCAGCACGGCCGCGAGCCACTGGGCCCCGCGCAGGCCGATGTAAAAGCCGATTCCTCCGTACAGTGCGAAGAACAGGGCGACGAACAGGTAGAGGTACATTTTTCCACTCCCGACTTACCTGGATGCGGTTTCCCGGCCGTCCTCACGGAGGGCGGCCTGCAAGGCCCGGAGGTCGCGCGCGTAGGCGTTCATGCGCGCCTGCACCTGGGCCAGCACGGCGGCGTCGCGGGTGAAGCGCGCCGTCTCCGCGGGCACACTCTCCACGTAGGCGATGAGCCGCTCCAGGTCCGCGTGGAGCCGGGCGCGGTCCAGTGTGCGCCCGGCGCGCACGCCGGCCAGGAGCGCATCCGCCTCCTGCTGCCAGGCCTGCACGGACTTGCCGGTCTGGGCCCGGAACCCCGACCGGGCGAGGGGGCGTACGAAGACCGGCAGCCGCTGGAAGTCCGCGGCGGTCTCGGCCAGGATGTCCCTGAGGCGCGCCAGGCCGCCGCTCAGCGCATCCGCCGGCCCGGCCGCCGGTGCGCACACAGCCGCCGGCTGTTCAGCAGGGGCTTGCTCGTGCGATCCTCTGCGCTGCACACGTCCATCCTGGGCAATCAGCCCGGCCCGCTCCAGGATCTCGTACCCCGACACCACCTGCCCGTGGTACTCGCCCGCCAGTCTGGCCACCAGGAAAGCCAGGGCCAGGCCGGCGTGCTCGACGGGCATGGGGCCCCCGTAGGCGGGGTGCAGCGAGATCCGCCGGAACTCGGCCTCGGTCATGCCCAGCAGAGGAGCCAGCGCCCTCCCAGCCTCCAGCAGCCCCGGGGTCTCCACCATCCCCGGGGCGAAGGCGACCACCCGGAGGCTGCCTTCGCCCACCTCGGCGGCCACCGACTGGGTGAACCCGACCAGCCCCTGCTTCGAGGCGATGTAGGCGCTCAGCCCGGGCATGGCGTCGGTGGAGACCAGGTTGACCAGGGTGCCCGCATCCGCCTCCCGGAGCTGAGGGAGAAGCCCCCGGGTGATGAGGAACGCGCCCCGCAGGTTGACCGCCATCACCCGCTCCCAGAGCTCCAGGGTCAATTGTTCCACCGGCGCCACCGGGCAGACCATCGCGTTGTTCACGACGATGGAGGCCGGCCCCATCTCGGCGCGGACCGTGCGGCACAGGTCCGCCACCGCGGCCTCGTCGGCGACGTCGACCCGGAAGAACCGGGCCGCTCCGCCGGCCGCCCGGATCTGGCCGGCGGCCTGCTCACCCTCTTCGGCCGTGTCGACCACGGCCACCTGCGCCCCCAGGGCCGCCAGCGCGGCGGCGGCCGCGCGGCCGATCCCGCGCGCCGCGCCCGTCACCACGGCGACCCGGCCGGCCAACTCCCCGGGCACCAGCCCCACGGCGTCCAGGAGCAACCGCATCCGAATCCCTCCCATGCCGGGGAAGGATTCGCCCCGGGGCGGCGCAATCCCTCCGCCCCGCGCGGCGCGGCCATGGGGGCGGCGCCGGCGTGGTGGGCGCCGCCCGCACGGCCACGCTGAGCCGCACACGCTGACCCTGCCTCGGCTCACACGCTGCCCAAAGCCTCCGGAGCTACCCCTCAGCCGCAGGGGGCTGGCCAGACTGCCCGTGCGGGCCCGCGCTCCGGCTGCTGCGCCCCTTCAGCCGCTCCCAGAGGGTCCGGTACACCTCCTCCGTCTCGGCGATCGGGCGCAGGGCGACGCCCTGCTCCCGCTTGGCCGTGCGGATGACGTGCTGCACCTCGGCCTGCGCCTGCTGCAGGGCGGACCGGGCGAGGTCCAGTTCCTCGAGGGTACGGGCCTCCCGCATCATCTGGCGCGCGGTCTCCACGCGGGCGAGCGCCGCCTTCATCAGAGCCTGGTGGTCGGGCACAGGGACAGCGGGCTCCGGGGTCCGGAACCGGAGAAGTCGGAGGGCCCTTTGCAGCACGGGAACACCCCCATCCACGGTAGACGTCGGGACGCACGCCTCTGCTAGTAATTACGATAAAACCCAGGAAATGGTTTTCACGCGCAGCCGGATTCCCCTAGGAAACTGCGCAGTCATTGAAACAGGGAAATCGCCGGCATGCCCGGCGGTGCAGGATGGGTACAGGGCTGCCTGCGGAAGTGGCGTCCCGGGGCAGGCTTCCGGCTGCCCGGTGGGGAAATCGAAAAAAGGCAAGCCGCTCAGCTGAGGGAGAAGGGAGGGAAAGCATCGTGGAACTCGACAGGCTTGTGACCGAAGGACGGCTGCAGGAGTCGCTGGCGATCGATCAGGTGTCCACGCTGGAGATGGTGCGCATCATCAACGAGCAGGACAAACAGGTGGCTCTGGCTGTGGAGAAGGAGCTGCCCAACATCGCGCGGGCGATCGACCTCATCGCGGAGCGCCTGCGGGCCGGCGGCCGCCTGTTTTACGTTGGGGCCGGCACCAGCGGCCGGCTGGGCATCCTCGACGCCTCCGAGATTCCGCCGACCTACGGCGCGCCGCCCGACCTGGTGCAGGGCATCATCGCCGGCGGCCGGGAGGCCGTGTTCACGACGCAGGAGGGCGCCGAGGACTCCCGGGAGCAGGGCGCCGCCGACATCGCGGCGCGGGTGCGGGCCGGCGACGTGGTGGTGGGCATCGCCGCCAGCGGGCGCACCCCGTACACGGTGGCGGCGCTGGAGGAGGCCCGCCGCCGGGGGTGCGCGACGGTGGCCGTGACCAACAACCCCGGGTCGCCGCTGGCCGCCGCGGCCGACGTCGCGATCGCGCCGGTGGTGGGGCCGGAGGTGATCATGGGCTCGACCCGCATGAAGGCGGGCACCGCCCAGAAGATGGTGCTGAACATGCTGTCGACCGGCGCGATGATCAGGCTGGGAAAGGTCTACTCCAACCTGATGGTCGACATGCAGGCTTCCAACGAGAAGCTGCGGAAGCGGGCCGTCCGCATGGTGGTCCTCGCCACGGGGTGCGACGAGGAGACGGCCGTGCGGGCCCTGGCGGAGGCCGGCGGCTCGGTGAAGCAGGCCATCGTGGCCCTGCTGGCCGGGGTCGACCCGGCTTCGGCGCGCGCTGCCCTGGAGCGCGCGGGCGGCTTCGTGCGGGAAGCCATCGCACTGGCGCAGGGAAGATCAGGGGAATAGCGAACGAAGGAGAGATGCCGCATGAAGCGCTGGTTCCGGGCGCGCCTCATCCTCCCGGATCGCGTGATGGAAGACGGCCTGCTGGCGTACGCTGACGGCAGGATCACCGACGTGTGGGATCTGGCCGATCCGTCCGCCCCGCCGGTCCCGCCCGAGGCGGAGGTGATCGAGCGGGGGTACCTCGCGCCGGGCTACCTGGACATCCACGTCCACGGCGGCGGCGGGGGCGACTTCATGGACGCCGACCCCGAGGCCGTGGTGGCGATCACCACCACCCACGCCCGGCACGGGACCGTCGGCCTGCTCGCGACGACCCTGACCGCGCCGGAGGAGCAGATCATCCGGGCGATCCGCGCGGCGCGGCAGGCCCCCCGCAAGGGGGCCCGGGTGCTGGGCTACCACATCGAGGGGCCGTTCATCAACGTCGCCCACAAGGGGGCGCAGAACCCCGCGTACGTGCGGCCGGCCTCCGTCGCCGAGATCGACCGCTGGATGGCCGAGGGCGGTCCGGATGACCGCTGGCACGTGACCCTGGCGCCGGAGACGGAGGGGGCCTTGGAGGCCATCCGCTACCTGGTCCGCCGCGGCGCCACGGTCAGCGCCGGCCACACCGACGCGACGTACGACCAGATGCGGGCGGCGGTCGAAGCCGGCCTCACCCACGCCACCCACCTCTACAACGGCATGCGGGGCCTGCACCACCGGGAGCCGGGGACAGTGGGCGGGGCCCTCACCCTCCCCGGGATGACCGTGGAGCTGATCGCCGACGGCGTGCACGTCCACCCGGCTGCCATGCAGGTGGCGGTCCGGGCCCGGGGGCCGGAGCGGGTGCTTCTTGTGACCGATGCCATGCGGGCGACGGGCCTGGGCGACGGCGAGTTCACCCTGGGCGAGCTGCCGGTCATCGTGAAGAACGGGGAGGCCCGGCTGCCGAGCGGCACGCTGGCCGGGTCGGTGCTGACGATGGACCGCGCCGTGCAGAACGCGGTCCGGCTGGTCGGGCTCGACCTGCCGGCGGCGGTCGCCATGGCGACCCTGAACCCGGCCCGCCTCCTCCGGCTCGACGACCGGAAAGGGTCGCTGGCTGTCGGCAAGGACGCCGATCTCCTGGTCCTCGATGACCAGCTCAACGTAAAGGTAACGATTATTGGTGGTGAGGTTGTGTATGATGGACGCTAAACGCTACCCGCTCAAGGTGGAGATCCTTCCGGACTACGCCGCGATGTCGCAGCGGGCGGCCGAGATCGTGATCGACCTGCTGAAGGAGAAGCCGGATGCGGTGCTCGGGCTGCCGACCGGCTCCACCCCGATCGGCTTCTACGACGCCCTGGTGGCCAGCGGGGTCTCCCTGGCCCGGGCCCGCACCTTCAACCTGGACGAGTACCTGGGGCTGCCCCGGACGCACCCCGAAAGCTACTACTCGTTCATGAAGCGGATGCTGTACGACCGGACCGACCTCCGGCCGGAGAACTGCCACATCCCCGACGGCACCGCCCCCGACCCCGAGGCGGAGTGCCGGCGCTACGAGGAGGCGATCCGCGCCGCGGGCGGGCTGGACATCCTCGTCCTGGGCGTGGGCCACAACGGCCACATCGGGTTCAACGAGCCCGGGGCGCCCTGGGACGCGCGCACGCGCGTCGTGGAGCTGGCCGAGCGGACCCGCCAGGCCAACGCCCGCTTCTTCAACGGCAACATCGACGAGGTGCCCCGCCGGGCCATCACCATGGGCATCGGCACCATCATGGAGGCGCGGCGCCTCCTGCTCCTGGCCAGCGGCGCCGACAAGGCGCCGATCGTGCAGCGGCTGGTCGAGGGCGAGCCGACGCCGGAGGTGCCGGCGACCGTCCTGCACTTCCACCCGAACGCCACCGTGCTCGTGGACGCCGAGGCCGGCTCGCTGCTCCGCCGGTAGGGGTCGCGAGAGCGAGGGCCGTCCCTGAGGCAGCGCATGCTGCCGCGGGGACGGCCCTTTGAAATTGGCGCGGTCTGGGCATCCTATAGGGGAGTACTGGCGCGGGAGGCAGGGACTTCCCATGGAGATTCTGCGCAACCTGTACCGCCGGCGGCTGCGCACCGGGCTGACCGTACTGGGCATCGCGGTGGGCATCCTGGCCTTCACCGTCATGGGCGCGATGGCGGAGAAGCTCAACCGGCTGATCGCCGGGGGGCAGGCCTACTTCGCCAACCGGATCGCGATCCACTCGACCGGCGCCGCCCTGCGCCTGAACCTGCTGGAGCCCGCGGACATCGAGGTGATGAAGCGCACGCCGGGCGTGCGCCACGTGGAGACCCAGATCATGCTGGCCCTGGACGAGACCGCGGGGTTCGAGCTGGCGCCCCGGTTCCTGGTGGGCATCGACCTGCCCAACTTCGCCCGGGCGCAGCTCATCGGGGACGAGGCCGCCCGTCTGCGGCTGGCCCGGGGAAGCTGGTGGCAGCCGGGCGACCGGCAGGTGGCGGTGCTGGGCAGCGCCGTCGCCCAAAAGATGAAGCTGGACGTGGGCGACACCCTGCACGCGCGCGGCCGCGACTTCCGGGTGGTGGGCGTCCTGGAGGAGACGCTCTCGCTGCCCGACGGCTGGGCCCTGATCCCGGAGGAGGACGCGCGGGAGCTCCTGCTGGAGGGCTCGCCGCTCCTGCAGGCGATGGGGGTCGAGCAGGTGTGGACCAACGCCTACGCCCTGGTCGAGCCGGGCATGGGGGACGAGCTCACCGACCGGCTGGCCCAGAGCCTGCGCAGGGGCTACCTGCTGCACTCGCCGGAGCAGCTGGTCAAGGCGGCGGGGACCGCCTCCAGCGTGCTCAACGCCGCGATCCTGGGGTCGGGGGCGATCGCCGTCATCGTGGGCTCGCTGGCGGTGGTGAACACCATGCTCTTCGCCGTGGGGGAGCGCACGCGGGAGATCGGCCTCAAGAAGGCCATCGGCGCCGGGCGCTGGGCCATCCTCCGGGAGTTCCTGGCGGAGTCGCTCCTGATCGGCTTCCTGGGCGGGCTTCTGGGCCTGGCCGCCGCCGCCGGGCTGATCGCCCTGCTGAACGGGTACGCGGCGCAGGAGGGCACGCCCGTCTTCCTGCTGACGCCCCGCCTGGCCCTGGGAGCCCTGGGGTTTGCGACGGCGCTGGGCGGCGGTGCCGGCGCGTGGCCCGCCTGGCGGGCGGCGAACCTGGACCCGGTCGAGGCGCTGCGGGCGATCTAGCCCGAACAGAGGAGGGAGAACCGTGAGCGGAAGGCCGGTGTTGGAGGCGGAGGGGCTGGTGAAGGTGTACCCCATGGGTGTGCGGGCCCTGGACGGGGCCGGCCTGACCGTGGGGCGGGGCGAGATCGTCGGCATCATGGGCCGGTCGGGCAGCGGCAAGTCGACCCTGCTGCACATACTGGGCTGCCTGGAGCGGCCCGACGCCGGGCGCGTCTGGATCGACGGCATCGAGGTGACCCGCCTGCCGGACGCGGCCCTGCCGCGGATCCGGCTGCACCACCTGGGGTTCGTGTTCCAGTCCCACAACCTGGTGCCCACCCTGACGGCGCTGGAGAACGTGGCGCTGCCGCTCCGGTACGCAAGGCCGCGCCCGGCCAACCCCCACGCCCGGGCCCGGGAGCTGCTGGAGGCGGTGGGGCTCGCCGACCGCATGCACCACCTGCCGACCCAGCTCTCCGGCGGGCAGCAGCAGCGGGTGGCCATCGCCCGGGCCCTGGTCAACAACCCGACCCTGATCCTGGCGGACGAGCCGACGGGCGCCCTGGACTCGCAGAGCGCCCGGGCGCTCCTGCGGCTCATGCGGCAGCTCTGCCAGGAGCGGGGGCAGTCCTTCGTGGTGGTGACCCACGATCCGGTGGTGGCGCAGGTCTGCGACCGCATCTACCACATGGTCGACGGCCGGGTGCTGGCCACGGCGGCAGGGTAAGCGGCGGCCGGGCGCGGCGGGGTGCGGCGCCGCGGCGGGGCGGGGGCCCCTCCGCAATGCCTCCAGCGAAAATAGCAGAAAATTATGTACACACGGCAGCGGGATGTCCTACGCTGGTGGGGAAAGGAGGTCATCCCCATGCGAAGGATCATCCCGCTCCTGGTCTCTTCCCTTCTGTTTCTGTCCACCGCCGCGCCGGCGCCCGGGCCCGCGTCGCTCGCCGCTGCGGCGCCGGCTGCACCCACGGAGATCCCGCCGCCGGTTTACGCCGGACGCGTGGAGGTCGCGGCGGAGCCTCCGGCCGGGCTCGCCGCCGCCGAAGGGCCGGCCGGCCGGGCGCTGGCGGCCGGGGACTGGTACGTGGGGGCGACGCCGCCCAACGTCGATCCCGCCAAGCCGGTGCTGGTGTTTGTGCACGGCAAGGGCGGGTCGGCGGCCGTCTGGTGGGGGCCGACCGCGTACCACGGCACCAACGACATGTACGCGTACGCGTACCATCACGGGTACCGCACCGCGTTCGTCGACCTGGCGCCGGAGGGCACCATGTGGGACAACGGCGCGCTCCTGAGCACCCTGCTGGGCGCGATCACGGCCCACTTCGGGGTCAGCCGGGTGGTGATCGTGGCCCACTCCAAGGGCGGAGTCGACGCCAATGCCGCCTCGGCGCACTACGGCGCGGTCGGCAAGATCCAGCGCGTGATCACCCTGGGGACGCCGCACCGCGGCACGCCGCTGGCGGATCTCGCCTACTCCAGTTGGGCGTCGTGGCTGGCGGAGGTGCTCGGGCAGCGCACGGATGCCGCCTACGTCATGCAGACGGGCTACATGGACTACTTCCGGTCGGTGACCGACGGCCGCGATCCCGGGGTCGCCTACGCCACCGTCTCCGGCTACAAGTGCGGCCCCCTCTTCACCGCCCTGTGGCTGGGGTGCGTCTACATCGCCGGCGAGGACGACGGCGTCGTGCCCGTCTGGTCCGCCCAGAAGCCCGGCGCGCTCCATCTGCAGACCGGCTACTGGGACCACGACGAGATCCGGATGGGCAGCCGGGTCTGGAGCACGATCGCCCCGCAGCTCACCGCATCCGGGCAGCCGGCCGCCGCCGGCCGCATCCACGCCGGGCTGGCGGCTCCGGGCAACCTCATCCTCCGCGGGGGAGCGCTCAGCGCCGGGGCGCAGGCTGACGCCTTTCCCATCGAGCGGGGCGTGAAGGCGGCGGCGTTCCACGTGCTCGCCTCCCATCCCGAGGTGCAGGTCAGCCTGGTGGCGCCGGACGGGACGCGGCATCCGGTCAAGCTCACCCAGCAGGTGCCGGATGGCGAGGTGTTCGCCGGAGCCTGGCTGGGCACGGTGGAGGTGGAGGGGCCGGCTCCCGGCGCCTGGCGGCTGGCGGCCGGCGGGCCGGAGGGGTCCGCCTACCTCCTGATCGCCGCCCTGGAAGGCGGCGTAACCGCCGTCCTGGACCGGGGCAGCCAGGTGTCGGCCCCGGGCAGCCACCGCACCCTGACGGTGGCGGTGCAGGGGGCGGCGGTGGCGGAGAGCCGGGCCTCCCTCACGCTGAGCGGGCGCGCAGGCGTGATCGCGGACGGGATCGCCCTGTCCCCCGGGCCGGGCGGCCACCGGGTGTCCGTGCCGGTGCCGCGGGACCCCGGCGTCTACACGGTGACGGTCGCGGTGACCGGGACGCTCCCGGACGGGTCGGCCTTCGAGCGGACGGTGGTGAGCAGCTTCGCCGTGTTTCCCGACGGGGACTGAGCGCGAAGCGGCCGGGCCCGGGCCGAGTCGCATTCGGCCGGGCCCGGCCGGATTTCAGCGGTGGTGCGCCGCGGCCTGCACGAGGTGCGCCACGGTGTCCGGCACCTCGTCCAGGTGGTGCACGATGGCGTCGGGGATGCAGTCCGCAAGGTCGCAGGGCGGATAGTCGTGCCAGCGCCGGTCGATGGCGAACCGCTCCTCCAGCCACGCCCCGGCCGCGGCGGGGCGCTCCCAGGGCGGGAGCGCCGCCAGCTCCGGCGGCATCTCGGTGTAGCCGGGGGCCAGGGGCTGCACGATGTAGATGGCGAGCCACCCGGCGGCCTTCGCCCCGGCGATGTCGTGGGGCAGCACGTCGCCCACGTGGATGAAGGGCGGGCTGCCGTACGCCTCCGCCGCGCGGTAAATCGCCGGCTGGGGCTTGCCCGCACCGGCGGCGTCCGGCGTGACCAGCGCGGCGAAGCGGGGCAGGAGCCCCAGGGCCCGCTGGACCGGTTCCTGGTAGCAGCGGAACCCGTTGGTGACGGAGACGAGGGTGTGCCCCTCCGCCCGCAGCCGGTCCATGCACGCCGCGGCGCCGGGGTAGGCCCAGATCATGCCCTCGATCTGGCAGTACTCCTCCACCAGCGCGGCCACGTCGATCCGGCCGGGAAAGCCCACCTCCCGGGCGACGGTGTTGACGATGTCGTCCCAGTCGTGGCAGCCGACCAGGTCGCCGGCTGCGGCCCGCGCCCGGTGCAGGGCGATGACCCGCCGGAGGACGGCCATCTCCGGATCGGGTTCGGCGATGTGGCCGGCCAGGGTGCGGCAGATGTGGCCGAAGACCCCGTGGGGCTGCCCGAGGTGAAACGGATTGCGCTGCAGCACGCCGTCCAGGTCAAACGAAACGAGGGCCAAGGGCATCACCTCCACGGCGAAGTAGGTCGCGCGGCGGCGCGGAAGGGGCGGGCTGGCGGACCGCCGAACCCAGAAGGGGATTCCGCCCCTAGGTCGGCCGACTCCAGTCCACCAGGACGTCCGCACAGCCGGCAGCCTGATTGGCGGCCCGGGCGGCCACGAAGAGCAGGTCGGAGAGCCGGTTCAGGTACCGGAGCAGGGCGGGATCCACCGGCTCCTGCTGCATCAGGGAAACCAGCAGCCGCTCGGCGCGGCGGACGACGGTGCGGGCCACGTGCAGGGCCGCCGCCGGGCGGGAGCCCCCGGGAAGCACGAAGTTCCGGAGCGGCGGCAGTCCAGCCTCCAGCCGGTCGATGTCGGCCTCCAGCGCGTCCACCGACGCCTGGGTGATGCGGGGCTGCTCGCCCCGGCTGGGCGGGGTGGCGAGGTCGGCGCCCACGGCGAACAGCTCGTTCTGCACCCGCGTCAGCACCTCCCGGAGCGCGGCGAAGGCGGGGCCCTCCATCATGGCCACGGCCATCCCCAGGTGGGCGTTGGCCTCGTCCACGGTGCCGTAGACCTCGACGCGCAGGGCGTTCTTCGGCACGCGCTCGCCCCAGCGCAGGCTCGTGTCTCCCTTGTCGCCAGTGCGCGTGTAGATTCGCACGGGGCTCACCTCCGCCATCAGTCTACCACGCCGCAGAAGGATTTGGGAGAAGCGTGGTTAACATGATTTTATCAATTTGGTTTGGGGGAGGCGCATCGCTTTGACCCGCGAGGAAGCCTGGAAGCTGGTCAATGAATACGTGACCAACCCGCGGCTCATCAACCACCTGCTGGCCGTGGAGGCCTGCATGCGCTACTACGCCCGCCTGTACGGCGAGGACGAGGAGACCTGGGGCCTGATCGGCCTGCTCCACGACTTCGATTACGAGCGCTACCCCACCATCCCTGACCACCCGCTGCAGGGCGAGCGCATCCTGGCGGAGCTCGGCGTGCCGGAGGACATCCGCTACACGATCTGCTCCCACGCCGACGCCCTGCAGGACCGCTACCCGCGCCGGTCGCTCAGGGACAAGGTGCTCTACGCGGTGGACGAGCTGTCGGGCCTCGTGGTCGCGACGGCCCTGGTGCGCCCGACGAAGTCGATCCACGACGTCGACGTGGCGGCGGTCCGCAAGAAGATGAAGGACAAGCGGTTCGCCGCCGGGGTGAACCGGGAGGACATCGTGCGCGGCGCGCAGGAGCTGGGGATCGACCTCGACGAGCACATCGGGCACGTGATCCGGGCCCTGCAGGAGGCGGCCGATCAGCTCGGGCTGGCCGGGACCGCCGCGGCCGACGACTGAGCGCCGTCATGTCCGCCCGGCCCCGGCGTATCCTTCTTCGTGAAGGCCGATCGCGGAGGAGGAGGGGACCGTGCGTCACGTGAACGCGCTCTGCCTGAAGCTGGCCGCGTACATCCTGATCTTCGCGCTCGCCCTGCCCGTGCAGGGGCAGAAGGCCTTTGTGCAGTCGCTGCTGATGGCGGCCGTGCACACGCTCCTCCTGTGGCTGGGCGACCTGATCGTGCTGCCCCGCTTCGGGCGCACGGCGGCTCTGGCGGGCGACGCCGCGGCGCTGGTCCTCGGCTCCGTGCTCATGCTGCGGGCGATGGGCTCGGCCCTGCGCTTCGGCGGGCTGCTGGCGGCCGCGGGCATGGGCGTGCTGTTTGAGGCCTGGTTTCATTATCACTTGACGGAAAATCGGCTGCTGGAGGGCTGAAAGGCGACGGGTTCGGCAAGGGAATCGACAAGGCGCACGGAAAAGACATTGGCGAGCCAAGGTGCGGGTGGAAGGAAAGGATGTAGATACTTGCGCCTGGAGGAGTTCACGTACTTACCGCTGGAGGCGCGCGAGAAGGCGCTGCGCTACCTGGCCAACATGATCGGCGAGCCCGACCGGCCGCTCGAAGAGCTGGCAGCGGATCTGGAGCGGGCCCTCGACCGCGCCGCCCGGGCGGGGCTGTTCTCGTATTTGCGGGAGGACCAGCCCGTGGCGGATCGGGCCCTGGCCGACGCGGTCCTCTTCCCGACCGGCCACACCACGCCCACCGGGGAGGAGATCTCGGCCAAGTGTGTGCTCAACAAGAACCGGAACCGGCAGCCCTGGTTCGGACTGTTCTTCCAGGCGGCCCGGCGTGAGGGGTTCGTCATCGGCGACCTGTACTTCCGCACCTGGAGCGACGGCGCCCGCTTCCTGGAGGAGCTGGCGTCCATGGCGATCCCGGAGCGGTGGAGCTACAGCCAGTACCCGTCGAAGCAGCAGCACCCCATCCTGAAGTCGTACGTGGAGAAGACCTACGAGCGGCTGAAGCAGCAGGGCCGCATCCTGCGCAGCGGGAACAAGGTGCTGTTCAACACGGGCCTCCTGAATGTGTACTTTAAAGAAATCTACGTGCTGGGCGAAGCGGATCCGGCCTATCCCCAGCGGGTGGTGGGCGCCCGCCCGGTGCTGGAGACCGACCGGGCGGTGCTGGAGACCTTTGTGAATCAGAAGCCGCCGATGGCCACCTACTTTGAGAAGATCACGGACGTCATCTTCGACCCCGACCTGCAGATCAACACCGATGACATCCACATCATCGACGACAACTTCGACCGCATCCCACCCAAGTACCGGACCCGGAAGAAGAGCGAGATCTTCGCGCTGTTCCAGGCGGCGATCGAGTTCGCGCGCATCATGGCCCGGCGCAATTACAAGCTGGTGGTGCCGCAGTTTTACATGGGGCAGATCCAGTTTCTGATGCCGATCTACCTCTCCGGCGAGTTCAGCGGCGCGCCGGACTTCGCCCTGGTGCTGCAGAAGATGGGCGATGTGTACCGGGGGAACACCATCCTTACGCTGGACATGGCCTACCAGAACGCCCGCCTCATCGCCAAGCCCGACACCACCTGGCTCAGCCCGGAAAAGTTCTAGCGGTCACCGACACGGCCCCTCCCGCCACTGGCGGAGGGGCCGTCGCTTGATCGGGCGATGCGCCGTGCCGGGAAAGGCTATGCAATCCTGTATGCCGCAGGCAGGAACCGGCGGGGGCAGAAGCCAATATACAATCTTGCATATACTAGGAGCCGGATGCGCCTGAAGGGAGGTATTCGCATGACGCAGACGACGCGCTACATTCGGCTGGTGACCGAGGTCCCCGGCCCGCGCTCCCGTGAGCTGATGGCCCGCAAGGAGCGCGTCGTGGCCAACGCCTTCTCCATCCACCTGCCGGTGGCGATCCGCGAGGGCCGCGGAGCGCTGATCACGGACGTGGACGGCAACGTGTTCATCGACCTCGCCGGCGGCCTGGGCTGCATGAACGTGGGCCACTCCCACCCCCGGGTGGTCGAGGCGATTCAGCAGAGCGCGGCCCAGTTCACCCACACGGACTTCTCGGTGATCATGTACGAGTCCTACATCCGGCTGGCGGAGCGGCTGGTGAAGCTCGCACCGGGTGACTTCCCCAAGAAGGCCTGCTTCTTCAACTCCGGCGCGGAAGCCGTGGAGAACGCGATCAAGATCGCGCGCAAGTACACGCGCCGCCGGGCGATCATCGCCCTGGAGGGCGCCTTCCACGGCCGCACCAACCTGACCATGGCCCTCACCTCCAAGGTGAAGCCGTACAAGGAAGGGTTCGGCCCCTTCGCCCCGGAGATCTACCGGGTCCCGACGCCGTACACCTACCGGCGGCCGGCGGGCATGAGCGAGGCGGAGTACGTGAAGTTCTGCGCCGACGCCCTGGAGCGGGCGCTGATCACCCACGTGGCGCCGGAGGAGGTCGCGGCGATCATCCTGGAGCCGGTGCAGGGCGAGGGCGGCTTCATCCCGCTCCATCCCGACTACGTGGCGCGGGTGACGGAGCTGGCCCGGAAGCACGGGTTCCTGATCATCGCCGATGAGATCCAGTCCGGCTTCGGCCGCACGGGCACCTTCTTCGCCTGCGAGCAGCTGGGGCTGGTGCCGGACCTGATCTGCGTGGGCAAGTCGCTGGCCGCGGGCATGCCGCTCTCCGGCGTGATCGGCCGGGCAGAGGTGATGGACGCGCCGGAGGACTCCACCATCGGCGGCACCTACGTGGGCAACCCCGTCGCCTGTGCGGCGGCCAACGCCGTGCTGGACGTGATCGAGGAGGAGAAGCTCGTCGACCGGGCGCGGGCCATCGGCGATCTCCTGCGGCGCCGCTTCCAGGACCTGGCGGTGCAGCTGGAGAGCATCCCCGGCTCCCGCCTGCAGATCGGCGAGATCCGCGGGCTCGGCGCCATGGTCGGCGTGGAGCTGGTGACCGACCGGGCCACCCGGGAGCCGGCCACCCAAGAGGCCGCTGAGGTGGTGACCCGGGCCGGGCGGCGCGGCGTCGTCGCCGTGAAGTGCGGCATCTACGGCAACACCCTCCGGATGCTGGTCCCGCTGGTGATCACGGACGACCAGCTGAACGAGGCCCTGGACGTCATCGGGCAGGTCTGCGTCGAGATCGCCCGCGGAGAGTAAGGGAAACCACCAGGGCGGCCCCGCCGGCGCGGCGGGGCCGCCCTGCTCGCGTGACCGTCCGCGCGCAGAAGCCATCGAGGCGCGGGGCAGGGCGCCCCCGGCTCGATGGCTTCCGGCGTTTTCCGCCCCCTGAGCCCGCTTCCGGACCGGAACCCGCCGCGCTCACTCCTCCGCACGGGCGACGAGCGAGCAGAGCTCGCCGACGGTCTCCACTTCGACCAGCAGCTCGTCGGAGAGCTCCACGCCGAACTCGGCCTCCAGGGCCTCGACCAGCTCCTCCAGGCTGGTGTCATACGCCTCCGTGAGGGCGGTGAGCAGCGTGGCGGGGCCGATGGACCGGTTCCCTACCCGCTCCCGGATGAGCTTCAGCGCCTCGTGCTTCAGATCCATGGGCTGCCATGCCACCTCCGGGCGGATATTCTCCCCGGCCTGGGCCCGGTTATGCGGCCGCCGCCCGCAAGAAAGGACGAAACAATGCATTATCTTTTACCTGGAAGCCAAATCGGAATCATGATACAATGACGCAAATCCGACTTGGACTCATGAGCATCATGGGCAAGGGGGTGCGCTTCCCGTGGAGCGTCCATATCTCAAGGCCTATCCGCAGGGAGTGCGTTGGGACCTGGAGATCCCGGAGGTCCCCTTCTACCAGGCGCTGTTCGAGCAGGCCGAGAAGAACCCGACCCGGACTGCGCTCATCTTCATGGGGAGGCGGGTGAGCTATCGCGAGCTGGTGGATTCCATCGACCGGTTCGGCGCGGCGCTGCAGCGGCGGTACGGCATCCAGAAGGGCGACCGTGTTGGCATCATCCTTCCGAATTGCCCCCAGAACGTCATTGCCACCGTCGCCTGTCAGCGCATCGGCGCCATCCCGGTCCAGTTCAACCCGCTCTACGTGGCCCGGGAGATCGCCTACCAGGTGCGGGACTCGGGCTGCCGCCTCATGATCACCCTGGACCTCTTCTGGCAGAAGGTCCGCGAGGCCGGCGGCGTGGAGGCCTACATCTGGACCGGGGCGCAGGACTTCCTCAACTTCCCGCTCAACATCCTCTACAAGCTGAAGGCCAAGCCCCCGCGCATCCCGCCCTCCGAGGCGACCCACTTCATGGAGCTCCTGCGCGAGAGCCCGCAGGCGATCAAGGTCGCCCCCATCCGCCCGAAGGAGGACATCGCCGTGCTGCTCTACACGGGCGGCACCACCGGCGTCTCCAAGGGCGTGATGCTCTCCCACTTCAACCTGGTCGCCAACGTCACCCAGATCCGGGAGTGGCTCCAGATGGGCGACGAGCACCACACCGTGCTCGCCGCGCTGCCGATGTTCCACTCCTACGGCTTCACGGCGACGGTGGGGATGGGGCTCTCGTCCGGCGCTACGCTCATCCTCGTGCCGCGCTTTGAGCCCGGCCAGGTGCTGAAGACCATCGCCAAGTACCGGCCGACGATGTTCCCCGGCGTGCCCACGATGTACATCGGGCTCCTCAACCACCCCGACTTCCACAAGTACGACCTCACGTCGATCAAGCTCTGCGTCACCGGCGCGGCCCCCATGCCGGTCGAGCTGCTCCGCCGGTTCGAACAGGCGACCGGCGCCACGATCATGGAGGGGTACGGCCTCACCGAGACCTCGCCGGTGACCCACGCCAACCCGCGCGTCGGCAAGCGGATCCCGGGCAGCGTCGGCCTGCCTTACCCCGGCACCGACGTGCGCATCGTGGACCTGGAGACCGGCGAGGACCTGCCCCCCGGCGGCGAGGGCGAGATCCTGATCCGCGGCCCGCAGGTGATGCTGGGCTACTGGAACCGGCCGGAGGAGACCCGGGAGGTGCTGAAGGACGGCTGGCTCCACACGGGCGACATCGGCCGGATGGACGACGAGGGCTACCTCTACATCGTGGACCGGAAGAAGGACATGATCATCGCCGGCGGGTTCAACATCTACCCGCGGGAGATCGACGAGGTGCTCTACCAGCATCCGGCGGTCCTCGAGGCCTGCGCGGTGGGCGTGCCGGACCCCTACCGGGGTGAGACGGTGAAGGCCTTCGTGGTGCTGAAGCCCGGCGCCCAGGCCACCGAGCAGGAGATCCTGGAGTTCTGCCGGGAGCGGCTGGCGGCCTACAAGCGGCCGCGGTCGGTGGAGTTCGTGCCGGAGCTGCCCAAGTCCACGGTGGGCAAGGTGCTGCGCCGGGTGCTGGCGGAGCAGGAGCGCCAGAAGATGGAGCAGAAGCAGAAGGCGGCGGCGGCCGACTAGCAGGGAATTCCGGCGACCGCCGGCGAAGTGATGGAGCCGGGCAATGGCACGACCACTACAGAGGAAGGGGAGTCCGGAACGATGCAGATTGCCGAGCTGCTGGAGAAGCTGAAGGCGCAGATCGAGGCGAACCCGTCCAAGATCGCCAACCTGAAGGCCACCTACCAGTTCGAGCTCACCGGGGAAGGTGGCGGCACCTACCACGCCATCTTCGACAACGGCAAGTACGAGATCGGCGAGGGGCCGGTGGAGCAGCCCGGCTGCACCATCACCATCGCGACCGCCGACTTCTTCGCCCTGCTGGAGCGCAAGCTGAACCCGATGGCGGCCTTCATGGCGGGCAAGCTGAAGATCCGCGGCGACATGGGCCAGGCGATGAAGCTCCAGCAGCTGTTCAGCTAGCGGCCTGTCCTCCGCAGAGAGAAAGCGCGCGGCGCCCCCGACCGTCCGGCCGGGGGCGCCGCGGTCGCGTGCAGCGGCATAGGCAGGGATCCCGCCATCTATTCACGTATACAAGACCGACGACCCCGGAAAGGGGGGCTTCGCCCTGCTTCACCTGTTCGCCCTCGTCATCGCGCTGGCCCCGGCCGCAGCCATGCTCTGGTACATCCGCCACCTGGACAAGTACGAGCCGGAGCCCTGGACGCACATGGCGGCCGCCTTCGCCGCCGGGGTCCTGGTGACGGTCCCGGTCTACGCTGTCGAGGTCCTGCTGAACCGGGTGGGCCCCTTCTCCGGCTTCCTGGCGACGGTCTACATTTCGTTCGTCGTCGCGGCCTTCACGGAGGAGACCGGGAAGGGGCTTGCCGCCTGGGCCGCCAGCTGGCGCAGGCCGGAGTTCAACGAGGTGATGGACGGCATCGTCTACTTCGGCGTGACCCACATGGGCTTTGCCGTGGCCGAGAACCTCGTCTACGTCTTCCTGGGAGGCGACATCTACACCGGCATCCTCACCGCGCTGGTGCGGACCACCACGGCGGTGCCCATGCACGTCATCGTCGGCATGATCATGGGCTACCACGTGGGGGTCCTGCGGTTTGCCCGGACCCGGGGGGAGAAGGTCCTGCACCTCGCGGAGGGGTGGGTCCTGCCCATCCTGCTCCACGGCCTGTACAACCTGGGCAGCCTGAACCAGGATAGGACCCTAAGGACTTTCATGGACCTGATCCGCTACGGATTCGGCACGGCGACGCTTTACGCCGCGGTGGTGGCCCTGTGGGTGACGCTCCTGCCCCGGGTGCGCCGCGCCCAGCAGGCCTCGCCCTTCCGCCCGATCGCCGCCTACCCGCTCGTCGCGGCCGACACCCCCTGCCCCGCCTGCGGATCGATCTACCCGCAGGGGGCGCGCTACTGCCCGCACTGCGGCGTCCGGCTCTGGCCGGCCAACCCCTCCGCTCCCCGCTGACCGCGGCGTCCCCCAGCCTCTCCCGATCCGCCCCGAACGGGGCGGCTTCGCTTTTTCCGCGGCCGCGCGGAACCGGGATGACAGATCCGGCGAAAGAATAGGGTGACCTGAGAGGATATTGGCCCGATAAGGACGAATAAAGCGAGACAGACTGAATGGCTATTCATTCATATGGTGTGGGGAGTAGGAGCAACCGTGGCCGACAAGGGGGAGGCAGCATGATCCTGGCAACCCGGTCCGTGTACTGGAACATTGCGAACAGCCATATCCTCTACTTCTTTTTCATCGCGGCGGTGGCGGTCTTCGCCTACGGCCTGTGGCAGCGCATCCGGCTGTGGTTCGTGGGCACGCCGGAGGTTCGCTGGGACCAGGTCCGTGACCGGCTCCGGAGGGCCTGGCGGCACGCGGCGCTGCAGCGCCGGCTCGCGCAGAACCGCGTCGCCGGCGTGTTCCACCTCTTCCTGTCGTGGGGGTTCGTCATCCTCTTCATCGGCACCCTGGTGGTCATGATCCACGAGGACCTGCGGATCCGGATCATGCAGGGCGCGTTCTACCTCTGGTTCCAGTCGCTGGTCCTGGACATCGCCGGCCTCCTGGCCCTGGTTGGCGCCGTGATCGCCTGGGTGCGCCGGGGCGTGTTCAAACCCCGCGCCCTCACGAAGGTGGCGGAGACGAAGGCGCCGCTGGACGACTGGGTTTATCTGCTGCACATCGTGCTGATCCTGTGGACCGGCTTCTGGGTGGAGGGCATCCGGCTCGTGGCCACCGACGACCCGTGGGCGGCGTGGTCGCCCGTCGGCCTGGTCCACGGCCGCATCCTGGCCAGCTTCCTGTCGCTGGAGGCGCTGCTGGTCCTGCACCGGGTCCTCTGGTGGTTCCACATGCTCCTCTCGTTCGCATTCATCGCCCTCGTGCCGTACACCAAGATGGTCCACATCCTCACCGGCCCCCTGAACGTCTTCCTCTCCGACCTCCGGCCGGCGGGCGTCCTGGCCGCGACCGACCTGGAGGCCGAGAACCCGGTGCTGGGGGCGGCGACGCTCTGGGAGTTCACCTGGAAGGACCTGGCTGACCTGGACGCCTGCACCGAGTGCGGCCGCTGCCAGGAGAACTGCCCGGCCTTCCTCACCGGCAAGCCGCTCAACCCCAAGAAGCTGATCCTCGACCTGCAGCGCCACCTGCACGAGCGCGGGCCGCTGCTCGCCCTCGCGGCGATGAAGGGCGAGCGCCCCAGGGAGCAGCCCTTCGAGTCGGAGCTGGTCGGGCCCGTGGTGGATCCCGAGGCGCTCTGGGCGTGCACCACCTGCCGCGCCTGCATGGAGGTCTGCCCGGTCTTCATCGAGCACGTGCCCAAGATCGTGGAAATGCGCCGCCACCAGGTGATGCTGCAGGGCGAGTTCCCGGCCGAGCTGAACCAGACGTTCAAGAACCTGGAGCGGCAGGGCAACCCGTGGGGCATGGGCGCGCACACCCGCACGGCGTGGACCGAGGGCCTGAACGTCCCGCTCCTGGCCGACAAGCCCGATGCCGAGTACCTGTTCTGGCCCGGCTGCGCCGGCGCGTTCGACCAGCGGGGGCAGAAGATCGTGCGGGCGATCGTTCAGCTCCTGGACCAGGCGGGCGTCTCCTACGCCATCCTCGGCCCCGAGGAGAAGTGCACCGGCGACGCCGCCCGCCGGGCCGGCAACGAGCTGCTCTTCCAGCAGCTGGCGATGGAGAACATCGAGACGCTCCAGCGCTACGGCGTGAAGAAGATCATCACCCACTGCCCGCACTGCTTCCACACCTTCGACAAGGACTACCGGGCGATGGGGCTGGACGTCGAGGTCATCCACCACACCCAGCTGCTCGCCCGGCTGGTGAGGGAGGGCCGACTGAAGCCGGTGAACGCGGTGGCCGCGACCGTGACCTACCACGACTCCTGCTACCTCGGCCGCTACGGCGGCGAGTACCAGGCCCCGCGGGAGCTCCTGGCCGCCCTGCCCGGGGTGGAGCTCAGGGAGATGGAGCGGCACGGCCCTACCGCGATGTGCTGCGGCGCCGGCGGGGCGCGGATGTGGATGGAGGAGCACCACGGCACCCGCATCAACGTGGAGCGCACCTGCCAGGCCCTGGCCACCGGCGCGACGACCATCGCCACCAACTGCCCGTTCTGCATGACGATGCTCTCCGACGGGGTGGCCGCCCAGGACAGCAGCGACCAGCTGCGGGTGCTGGACGTGGCGGAGCTTCTGCTGCAGGCCGTGGGTACCGGTGGGGGGCCGGAGGCCGCGGCGGCCGTTGCACAGTCGGGCGAAAACGAGTAAAGTCACAGTGTGGAGGCGCCGTGGGGCCCACGGCGCCTCACCTTTGGGGAGGGTGTGCGGAGTGCTGCCGATCCATCAGATCACCCTGCCGCTGCCCGCGGGCCCGGGAGCGGTGCACGTCTACGCGATCCGTTCCGATCCGATTACGCTGATCGATACCGGGGTCAACATCCCCGACTGCCGCGCGGCCCTGGTCGACGGCCTGAAGAGGCTGGGCCTCCGGGTGCGGGACATCCGTCGGGTGCTCCTCACCCACGCCCACGTCGACCACATCGGCCTGGCGGGCTGGGTGCAGGAGGAGGCCGGCGCGGAGGTGTACCTCCACCCGGACGAAGCGGCGAAGGCCGAGATGGCCCCCTGGTGGCAGGAGGCGCGCGACCGGATCCTGAGGGAAGCCGGGGTCGACCCGGAAGGGTTCGCCCTGATCGAGTGGTTCTGGCAGCTCAACCGCCAGCTGCTCCTGCCCCTGCGCAGCTGGCATCCGATCGCCGACGGCCAGGTGTTCGAATTCGACGGCGGCCGGCTGGAGGCGGTCCACCTGCCCGGCCACGCCCTGGGGCACACCGGCTTTCTCGACCGGGACACCCGGCGGCTGATCGGCGGCGACCACCTGCTGGACGGCATCACGCCCAATCCCATCCTGGAGCCGGTGCCGCCAGGGCACCCCGACGCCGTGCCGCACGATCCCGACCGGGCCCTGACCCTGGGCCAGTTCTTCCGGTCGCTGGACCGCGTGGCCGGCCTGGATGTGGCGGAGGTGCTTCCGGGCCACGGCCCCGTCATTGCGGACCACCGCGCCGTGGCCGAGCGCTACCGGGTGACGCACGAGCGCCGGCTGGAGAGCCTGCTGCAGCGGCTGGGCGCCGGGCGCAGCCCCTGGGAGCTGACCCGGGAGCTTTACCCGCACGTGACGGGGTTCGATCACTTCCTCGCCCTGTGCGAGGTCCTGGCCCACCTGGACCTGCTCGTGGTGCAGGGGCGGGCCCGCTACTCCCTGGCGGAGGGGCACAGTCAGTACAGGGCCGCGACCTAGGCGGCCGTGCCGGCCATGTAGACGGTGAGGTGAGAGGCTGTGGGTTCGGGATCCGCAACGGCCGCCCTGCAGGTCGCCGCAGCGGCCGGGGTCGTGCTGCTCCAGTCCGGGGCCGACGTGGCGCGGGTGGAGGACACCGTCTCCCGGATCCTGCGGGCCTACGGGGTGGACGAGCCCGAGATCTACGCGACGCCGACCGGCATCTTCATCAGCGTGGCCGATGAGCAGACCACCGTCGTGCGGCGGGTGCGGACCCGGACCCTCGCGCTGGACCGGGTGAGCGCCGTGAACGCGCTGTCCCGGGCGCTGGCGGCCGAGCCGAAGCCCCCGAGCGAGGCCCTGCGGACCATCCGGGCCATCGCGGAACAGCCGCCGCCCTTCCCCCGCTGGCTGGACGTCCCGGCCAGCGGCCTGGCCGCGGCGGCGGCCACGGTGCTGGTGGGCGGCTCGCTGCCCGGGGTGCTGCCCGCGTTCTTGGCCAACCTGGTCGTGCAGGCCGGCGAGCGGGTCTGCCGGTGGCTGGGGCTGCCGGACGCGGTGACCGACCTGATCAGCGGCGCCAACGCGGTCTTCTGCGCGACGGTGCTGCACCGGTGGCTCGGCGTGCCGGTCGGCCCGGTGGTGGCCGGCGGCATCATGATCCTGGTGCCCGGCATCGCCTTCACCAACGCCCTGCGGGATGCCATCGCCGGCGACCTGGTGAGCGCCACCGCCCGGGGGCTGGAGGCCTTCATCAAGGTCACCGCCCTCGCCGTCGGGGTCGGCGCCGCGCTCTTTCTGGTCGGGGGAGATGCGGTGCTGTGATCACCTATCCCTTCGCCTTTCTGACCTCGGCGGCCATTGCCGTCTCCTTCCGCTCGCCCCGCGGTGTTATCCTCTGGAGCGGCTTCTGCGGCCTGGTGGCCTGGGCGGGGTTCGACCTTGCCTTGCGGGCCGGGGCTCCCGATCCGGCGGCGGTGCTGGTCGGCGCGCTCGCCCTGGGCACGGCCGCCGAGGTGCTGGCCCGGCGGCTGCACCAGCCGGCCATCCTGTTCGTCATCCCCGGCCTCTTCCCGCTGGTCCCCGGCATCCTCGCCTACCGGGGCATGCTGCTGCTCAGCCAGAGCCGGCTGGCGGAAGGGGCGTGGCAGCTGGCCCGGGCGCTGCTGATCGCGGGCATCCTCGCCGCCGGGCTGGCCGTCCCGCCGGTCCTGTTCCGCCGCTGGCGGCGATGAAGGGCGCCCCGGGCAGGGGCTCGGCAGTGAGCAGGACCGCGCACTTCACGAGGGCCGCTCCGGTGCCCCGGGCAGGGGGCTCGGCACCCCAGGGCGCCCCTCAGGCGGTAATCCTCCTCGGCCGGCGGGAGCCCGGACGGCACCGGCTCGGGGGCGGCGGAGGGCAGGAGCCCGTGCGGCCCGGATGGAAAGAATAGACCGCAGAGGTGAGCGCCGTGAAGCCCGAGGTGACCTTCTTCACCTACCCGACGTGAACGTCGTGTCGGAAGGCCAAGCAGTTGCTTGAGGCAAAGCCGGTAGAGGTGCATGAGCGCCGGTTCTTCAGCGAAAAGCCCACGCCCGAGGAGGTGCGGTGGCTGGCGGCCCGGCTCCCCGGCGGTGTGCGGGACCTGATTTCGACCCGCAGCCGGCGCTACAAGGAGCTGGGGCTGGAAGGCCGCCAGCTCACCGACGACGAGCTGGTGGAGCTCCTGGCGGCCGAGCCGGGTCTCTGGCGGCGGCCGGTGGTCGTTCGCGGGGACCAGGTGGTCGTCGGGTATGACCCCGCCCGCCTGGAGGAGCTCCTGGGCGGGGGCGAATGATGACGAAAGCGAGATGGTGGCCGTGGCGGAGCGGCGGCGCAGCGAGGGCGCGGCATTGCTCGCCGAGGCGCTGAGGGCGCACCCCGTGATCGCGGCGGTGCGGGACGAGCGGCGGCTGGAGGAGGCCCTGCGGTCCCGCTGCCGCACCGTGTTCCTGCTGTCCACCACCCTGGCCCGCCTGGGGGAGGTGGGCGGGGCGGTGGCGGCGGCCGGCAAGCTGCTGTTCATCCACCTGGACTTCGTCGCGGGGCTCGGCCGGGACGAGGAGGCCGTGGAGTACCTGGCCCGGGTGGCGCGCCCGGCGGGGCTCATCACCACCCGCACCAACCTCATCCAGACGGCCCGGCGGCTGGGGCTCACGCCGCTTCAGCGGCTCTTCCTGCTGGACTCCCAGTCGCTCACCACGGGCATCGAGGCGGCCCGCGCCAGCCGGGCCGAGGTGGTGGAGGTGCTGCCGGGGATCATCCCCCGGGCCGTGCAGGCCATCCGGAGCCAGCTGCCCAACACCCTGATCATCGCCGGTGGGCTGGTGCGCACACCCCGGGAGGTGGGGCGGGCCCTGCAGGCCGGCGCCTCCGGGGTCTCCACCAGCCGCGCCGACCTGTGGAACGCCGACCCCGCGGCGTTCGCGGCCGCCGCGGAGCCGGATCCGTGACCTGACCTGAAGGAAGCGACCCGGACATATGCGTAAGGCGGGCCCTCCGCGGGTCCGCCACTGCTCTGCAACGGGGAGGTTGTGTGACCGTGGGGGAGTGGGGACTGCTCGCAGATCCCTGGGAGCCGCGGGGCGGCATGGTGGACGGCCGCTTCCGGCTGACCAGCGTGGAGATTACGGTGACCAACTGGTGCAATCTGCGCTGCCGCCACTGCGCGGTCGGCGAGTCGCTGATGGACCGGGACCCCGAGCGGCTGCCGCTGGACCTGGTCCTGCGCCGGCTGGACGAGGTCGAGGGGCTGGCCACGCTCAGCCTCACCGGCGGCGAGCTGAGCGGCTCGACCGAGGTGCTGCGGAACTGGGTCCTCCCGCTCCTGCAGTACGCCAAGGGGCGGGGGCTGCGGACGCAGGTGAACACGAACCTGACCTTCGACCTGGAGCGCTACGTGGAGATCGCCCCGTGGGTGGACGTCTTCCACATCACCTGGAACTACCGGGACGAGGAGCACTTCCACCGCATCGTCTGGGGCCGCGGGCGTGCGGACGTCTCGCCGGAGGCGTCCCGGCGGCTGTACCACCGGATCATCACGAACGCCCGCGCGCTGGCCGCGCGGGGGTGCTTCGTCTCCGCCGAGACGATGGTGAACACGGAAACCGCCGACCACCTGGGGGCGATGAACCGCTTCCTGGCCCAGATCGGCTGCCGGCGGCACGAGGTCCATCCCATGTACGCGGTGGACTGGGCGGCGGATCTGCCCGTGCTGCCGCTCCCGGCCTTCCGGGAGGCGATCCGCCGCTTCCTCGCGGAGCGGGATCCCGACCTGTGGGTGCTCTTCGGCACCTTCCCCTTCCTGCCGTGCAGCCCCGTGCCGGAGGACCAGGAGCTGCTCCGGGCGGTGGCTGCCGCCCCGAACGTGTCGATCCGCAACTGCCCGGACGGCCGGAACCGGGTGAACGTGGACCTCTTCACGGGGAACATCCGGGTGACGGACTTCGGCGGGATGGAGCCGCTGGGCAACGTCCGGACCGACAGACTGGAAGACGCGTTCCGCCGCTGGCACGCGCATCCCCGCTTCCAGCGGCTGAACTGCCACTGCCCCGAGGTGGGCTGCACCGGGCCCGACCTGCTGGTGGCCGAGATGTACTACCCGGAGGTGGACTTCCGCACACGGCGGGCGATCGTGCCCACCGGGGCCTGACGCACCAGGGCGCGCGAGGCCGGGGGTTCGCACGGAACCCCCGGCCTCTGCCGCGTCAGGCGGCCGGCACGGCCGCCGGCGGCCCCTCACCGGATGCGGTTGCGGGACGGGTCGGGATAGAAGTGGTACCGCACGGTGCCGCCGTCCAGCCAGTGGCGCAGCGGCTCCAGCCACGGGCGCCACCGGATGTACCGCTCCACCTCGGAGGTGGGCACCCACTTCACCCCGGAGATCTCCCCCGGGGCCGGGGAGAGGATACCGCCGATCGGCCTGGCGCCGAAGAAGAACTGGACGAGGTGCTCCCTCGCCTCCGCATTCCGGAACTCGGTGATGAAGGCGAGGTCGCCGATCTCCACCTCGATCCCCGTCTCCTCGCGCACCTCCCGCGCCGCGGTCTCCGCCAGCAGTTCCCCCGGCTCCCAATGGCCCTTGGGCAGCCCCCAGTGACCGCGCCGGTTCCGCACCAGGAGGATGGCTCCCTCGTGCAGGACGAGGCCGCCGGCGGAGAGGTGCCTTCGCAAGTGCTGCATGGCTACCGCTCCCATCACACGGGCCGTATGTGCCCATGATACTACCCCGCCACCGCAGGGGCAAGCCGCGCGCCGGGGCCGCGCGCTCTCCCCGGCCCATCCGGACGCGCCCCTCGGCCAGGCGGCGTGGGCGCGTCCGGGATGATCAGCACAATTGACAGTTGACCGAGCGAAGGAATATCTGCGCGATGGGCGAAGTTCTTATAGATAAACGTTACCTACCGTTGAGGAGTTGGGCACATGCACGTGTTCAAGCGCCTCCGGCGTTTTTTCCTGCCGTACATCGCGTGGGGGCTGGGGTCGGTGCTGGCGATGGCCTGCCTGACCGCAGCGGGGCTGGTGCGGCCGTGGCTGCTGGAGCAGCTGATCGACCGCGTCATCCGGGAGCGGCGGTTCGCGGAGCTGCCGTACTGGACCGCGGCGGTGCTGGTGGTCGCCCTGGTGCGCGGCGTGTTCAACTTCCTGCGCCAGTATCTGGGCCACGTCTTCGGGCAGAACGCGACCTTCGACCTGCGGAACGCCCTGTATGACAAACTGCAGTACCTGCACTTCAAGTACTACGACAACGCGTACACCGGCGACCTCATGTCCCGCGTCACCGCCGACGTCGAGGCGTTCCGGATGTTCCTCTCCTTCGGCTGGGTCCACCTGATGGACATGCTCTTCATGACCCTCTTCTCGCTGGTGCTCATGCTCTCGATGTCCGTGCGGCTGACAGTGGTCACCCTGCTGGTGATGCCCTTCCTGCTGGTCGTGGTGCTCCGGTTCGAGCGACAGGTCCGCCCGGCGTTCACCCGGGTGCGGGAGGCCCTCGCCGGCCTCTCCACCGCGGCGCAGGAGAACCTGAACGGGATGCGGACCGTCAAGTCCTTCGCCCGGGAGCCCTTTGAGGTCGAGAAGTTCGCCGCCCACAACCGGGAGTACCTGGAGGCCAACCTGGCGACCACGGGTCTCTGGGCGCGGTACTTCCCCGCCATCGAGCTGCTCTCCAACCTCGCCCTCATCGTGCTGCTCGCGTACGGGGGCCTGCTGGTGCTCCAAAGCGAGCTCTCGCTGGGCGAGTTGGTGGCCTTCAACAGCCTCATCTGGTACTGGATCGTGCCCATGCGGGAGATTGGGTATCGCATCAACGAGTTGACGCAGGCCATCGCCTCCGGCGAGCGGCTGCTGGAGGTGCTGGAGCACCCGGTGGCCGTCCAGAGCCCGCCGAATCCCGTCCGCCTGCCGGCGATGAAGGGCCACGTGCGCTTCGAGGGGGTCTGGTTCCAGTACGACTCGCCGCAGCCGGGCACGGGCGAGGTCAGTCCGCACCCGGCCCTGGCGGACATCACCATCGACGCTCCGCCCGGCAGCGTCATCGGGATCATCGGCGCCACCGGCTCCGGCAAGTCGACCCTGGTCTCGCTGATCCCCCGGTTCTACGACGTGACG
>QGVE01000226.1 GCA_003242675.1 Bacillota bacterium
GTGAGTCGTGAGCGGTGAGACAGGTGGATAATTCGGTCTTGGCGGCGGGAGCTGCGAATCCGGCAGGGATTGGCAGTTTTCCTGCCTAATTTATGTAATACACAAGGGGGGAGGCTGGTGGCACGTACGGTTCCCTCGTCCCGGCACCGGCCTGCGCCCGCGACCCCGCCGCCCGTGCCGGGCCTGCCCGACGTCCTGCTGATCCTCGCCCTGGTCGGCCTCGTGAGTTTGGGCATGGTGATGATCTACAGCACCACCCTGTTCGAGCAGACCCCGGCGGAGGTGGCGCGGGAGCTCGGCCTGCAGTTCGGGGTGGGCCTCGCCGGACTGCTGGCCGGCGTGCTCATGCCCCTCTCCTGGTGGCGCCGGCTGACGCCCCTGGTGCTTCTCGGCGCGGCCGGAGCCCTGTTGTCTCTGGAGATCCCGGGCAATCCCCTGGCCGTCTCCCGGCTGGGCGCCACCCGCTGGCTCCAGCTGGGGCCCCTCAGCTTCCAGCCGTCCGAGTTCGCCAAGCTGGCGTTCATCTTGTTTTCGGCCGGCTTCCTGCAGCGGCACGGCCGGCGCATGCGCCTTCAGCACCTGGCCTTCTATCTCGGCGTTGCGGGCTTTCTGGCGTTCCTCATCTACCGGGAGCCCGACCTGGGCACGGCCGCGGTCATCGGCGGCATCGCGATCTGCATGCTGTGGGTGGCGCAGGCGCACTGGCTCCTGGTGGCGGGGCTGTCGGGCCTGGCGATCAGCGGCATCCTGCTTCTCGCCCGGACCAAGCCGCACCAGCAGGAGCGGCTGCTCGCCTGGCGCAACCCCTGGGCATACGAGGACACCATCGGCCACCAGATCATTCAGTCGTGGACGGCCATGGCCCGGGGCGGCCTGTGGGGCGTCGGGCTGGGACAGTCGCTGCAGAAGCTGGGCAACCGGCTGCCCGAGGCGGAGACGGACTTCATCTTCTCGGTCATCGTCGAGGAGCTGGGGCTGGTCGGCGGCGTCGCCGTGATCCTGCTCTTCCTGCTCTTCGCCTGGCGGGGGTTCGCGATCGCGCTGCGGGCGCCGGACCGGTACAGCGCGCTCCTGGCGGCGGGCATCACCACCTGGGTGGCCGGCCAGGCGGCGCTCAACGTGGGGGTCGTCACCGGCACCATCCCCAACACCGGCATCCCGCTGCCGTTCCTCTCCTCGGGCGGCTCGTCCCTGCTCGCCCTGATGATCGCCTCGGGCCTCCTGCTTTCGATCAGCCGCCTGCCGCCGGCGGAGCCGCAGGCGGCGACGCGGGAGTCGGGTCCCGAGCCGCCGGCGCACCGGGCGGCCCCGGGCCCGGGCCCGGAGCCCCGGCCCCGGAGGCGCCGCCCCGCGCGGGGGTGATCCCCGCGGGTCCCGGCCCCGCACCCGGGAGATTCCGCTGTCGGCCCCTGCCAGCGGCAGGGGCTTTGCTGTTTGCGCGTCCGCTTTCCCTCCGCATCTGCTATAATGGTGAGCGCAAGAAGAATTCCCACCATTCCCAATCGCAAGGGGAGGGGCGCACATGGGCCGGGAAGCCGTCATCGTCAGCGCGGTACGCACCCCGTTCGGCGCGTTCCAGGGGGCGCTGAAGGACCTGTCCGCGGTCGACCTGGGCGCGGTGGCCATCCGCGAGGCGCTGCGCCGCGCGGGGCTCCTGGAGCGGCCGGAGGAGATCGACCAGGTGCTCATGGGCCAGGTGGTGCAGGCCGGCGCCGGCCAGATCCCCTCGCGGCAGGCGGCGCACAAGGCCGGGCTGCCCTTCGGGGTGGTGTCGGCGACGCTGAACAAGGTCTGCGCGTCCAGCCTCTGGGCGGTGAACCTGGCCGACACGCTGATCCGGGCCGGCGACGCGGACGTCGTGGTGGCCGGCGGCATGGAGTCGATGAGCAACGCGCCGTACCTGCTCCCGGGGGCGCGCGGCGGCTACCGGATGGGCCACGCCCGGCTGATCGACGGCGTCATCCACGACGGCCTGTGGTGCGCCTTCGGCGATGTGCACATGGGCACCTACGGCGGGCGCGCGGCGCGCGAGTACGGCCTCTCCCGGGAGGAGCTGGACGCCTGGGCCTACCGCAGCCACGTGCGGGCGGCGGCCGCCTGGGACCGGGGCCTGTTCGCGGACGAGGTCACGCGGGTGGTCGTCCCGCAGAAGAAGGGCGAAACCGTGGTGGCGCAGGACGAGCCGATCCGGCGGGACACCTCGCCGGAGAAGCTGGCGGCCCTGCGGCCGGCCTTCGAGCCGGACGGCCTGATCACCGCCGGCAACGCCCCCGGCCTCTCGGACGGCGCCGCGGCCCTGGTGATCATGTCCCGGGAGAAGGCGGAGGCCCTCGGGCTGGAGGTCCTGGCCACCATCGTGGCGCAGGGGCAGTACTCCGACGAGCCCCACCGGCTGCA
>QGVE01000227.1 GCA_003242675.1 Bacillota bacterium
CTCGCGGCCCCCCGCGGGCCCCGGCGCCGGGTCCGCGGGTGGGGAGGGGGGGGCGCCCTGGGCCTGGGGCGCCGGGGCGCCGGCGGCGACGGCGCCGCGGCCGGCGGCTCGGTCTCGGTGGGTTCAGGCTGGTCCACCACAGGCGCCGGCGGCGCCGCGGGGCTTTCCGCGGTCGCCGGCGGCTCCTCGGCGGAAGGCGCCTGGATCGCGGGTTCCCGGGCGGGAGCCGGCCAGGGCCCGTAGGCGGAGGCAGCGACCCCGGCGATGATCCCCAGGGCCAGGGCGACCGGGGCGAAGGCCCAGACCGCCCACCGGGGGAGGCCCCGGGGTTCGAGCGCATCGTAGTCGCGGATGTGCTGGTGCAAGTCGCTCCCTCCGTTTCGCGACGCCGTAGGCGTTGGGTGCTGCCGCGGCGAATGAAGGCAGTATGAGAACCCGGGACGTTTTTGGCTGGTTGGTTCTGATCGGGCTGGGGGCCGGCGCGTTCTGGGACGGCCTGTACGCCCCCGGGCAGCAGATGGTCGCGGTGCTGCTCGCGGCCCTGCTCGCCCTGGCGGCGCCGGCCGTGAGCCTCACGCGCGCCGAAGGCGCGGCCCTGCTCCTGCTGCTGGCGGGGGCCGCGGGTGGCCTCGCGCGCCCCGCCGCCGCGGGTGCCGCCGCGCACGGGCCGGTCCTGGCCCTCGGTTGGGCGCTGGCTTTCGTCGCCGGAAGGGGATATGCGCTCAGGCGGCCGGGCGAGGCCGAGGCGGCCCTGGCCCGCTTCTGGGCCGTGATCGGGGCCCTCATGGCTTTCGGCGGGCTGCTGCTCATCTCCTTCACCCCGCCTCACCACTCGGGGCGGCTCGCGTCCCTCCTGGGCTACCCCATCGCCGTGGGGATGCTCGGGCTGCTCGGCTTGGCGGGGTCGCTGCCGGACCTCGCCGCCGGCCGCCGCTGGGCCTCCGTCCTCGCCCTGGGCTGCGCCCTGGGGCTCCTGCTCTCCGGCTCCCGGGGCGTGTGGGCCGCGGCCCTGCTCCTGGCCGGCTTCCTCGCGTGGGCGGCTCCGGACCTGCTGCGCGCCGCCGGGCCGGCGGCGGGGCGGGCCTTCGCCGCCGCCCTGGCGGCGGCCGCGTGGGCGGCGCCGGCCGTGCAGGCGCACGACGCGGCCCGGCTGTGGCCGGTCGCGGCGTTCGCCCTATTGACGGTGGCTCTCGCCGAACAGTTTCAACATGTGCGCGCGGTCCGCGCCGGGTTCGCCGGGGTGCTGGCGCTGGCCCTGCTGACCGCCCCCGGCTGGGGCTGGTTCTGGGGCCGCGCGTCGACCCTTCCCCTTACGGACAGCTCGTCGGCCGAGCGGCTGGCGTTCCTGCAGGACGGCCTCCGCCTGGCCGCGGGCCTGCCCTGGGGGGCGGGTTACCGGGCCTGGACGGCCCTGCACCTGCAGGCCGCCAGCTACGGCTACTACTCGGCCGAGGTGCACTCGGCCCTCCTGGATCTCGCGCTCGCCTTCGGCTGGGCGGGAGCAGTGGGCTTTGCGCTGCTGGCGGTGCGCTTTCTCCTCGGGCTCCGGCGGGCCCGGGGCTGGAGCGGGTTCCGCGCCGCCGCGCTGGGCGGCCTCGGGGCCCTGCTCCTGCACGCGCTGGTGGACTGGGAGCTGAGCTACGCCCTGTTCGCCTTTCCGCTCTGGTTCGGCTTCGGCCTCGCGGGCGGGGAGCCGGAGGCGGCCGGGTCCGCGGGCGGCCAGCGGATCGGCCCGGGGAGCGCGGGGGAAGGTCGCCGGCGCCCGGCCCTGCGGCGGCAGGGGATCCCGTGGACCCGCGCGCTGACCGCGGCCGCTGCCGGCCTGGCCCTGGCCGGGGCGGCCTTACTCGGGGCGGGCGACGGGCTGACGGAGCTGGCGGCCCGGAGCCTGCAGCGCGGAGAACCGCAGGCGGCTTTGCGCCACGCCGGCGCGGCCCTGGCGCTCACGCCCTGGAACGACCTGGCCCACGGGTATCGGGGAGCGGCCCTGGCGCAGCTCGGCCGGGGGGAGGCGGCCCTCGCGGCCTGGAGGAGGGCCCGTGAGCTGGGACCCTACGAGCCCTGGTACGCGCAGATGGCCGCGGCCGAGCTGGGCAGGCAGGGGCGGTGGCTGGAGGCCGCCGCCGCATGGGCCGATTACGTGCGGCTCTGGCCGTGGGAGGTGGAGGCCTACGCCGAGGCGGCGGCCGCCCACCTCCGGTACCTGGACGCGGCGGAGGCGGCCGGCGACCGCGCCGCCGCGGTCCGGCTCGCCGAGAGCGGGCAGCGGATCCTCGCGGCCCTGGAGCGGCAGAAGGCCCGGGAGCCCTCCGGCGCACCCCGCAAGGGGATGGACGTGGACCGCCCGATCTTCGCAGAGGCCCGGGAGCGCTTTGCCGCCGTCCTGGGGCCGTGA
>QGVE01000228.1 GCA_003242675.1 Bacillota bacterium
ATCCGGGTCCGTTACACCCTGCGCCCATTCACCTGGAAACAGGCCGAAGCCTTCATGGAATTGGCCGCCGCCGTGGTCCAGAGCCAGACCTGGTCCACCGCCGGCCTTCACGCGCTGCGGGACGCGCTGATCCGCATGGGGCGGGCGGAAGCCGATTTGTACTATCGCTATCAGGTGGCCCGCCTGTTCCTTCGAACCAAGAAGAACAAGCAGTGGAACGCCGTGGAACGGGCGCTCGCACAACTGGCCGCCACGTATGGCGCCGAGGTGGACGGGCCCTTCTTCCGCCGGGGCGACGAGTACCTGACCCCCTGGATCGATCTCGTTGAGCTCATGCCGTACCTGGAAGGGGGGGAGTCCGATGCTGCGCAAGCAGAGCGTTGAGATCACCCTGCGGTGGCTACCCGACAGTCCGCTGCACGTCGGCTCGGGACGCAAGGGCGGGGGCTTTCTCGACCATTACCTGGTGCGCGACTCGAGCGGCCGGCCCATGATCCCGGGCTCCACCGTGAAAGGGCGCGTGCGGGCGTACACGCTGATGGCCTACCGCACGCTGGGCGGCACGGGACACCGGGAAGGGGAGCCCTGCGGCTGCCCTGTCTGCCGCCTCTTCGGCAGCCCCGGCGCCTCGCCCGGCAGCCTCATGTTCGGCGACCTGCGCCTGGAGGCCGGGGAGGGCGAGGGCGTGCTGGTCAAAGCCGCCGTGGCGATCGATCGGTACACCCGTCGGCCCCGGGAAAACCATCTGCTGTTCGCCGAACAGGCCTGGGCGCCGGCAGACGCCGGTGCCGCCGCCTTCGCGGGACTTGTGGAAGGGTTCGTGGCGGGCAACTCGGATGGGGTCGGGCCGGAGGAACTCCTGGGCCTCCTGGGCACAGGGATCCGGCTGGTGCGCGCGCTGGGCTGGTCCAAGTCCCGCGGGCTCGGGCACGGCCGCTTTGCGTTTACCCTGCGGGTGGACGGCCAGCCCGTCAGCGATGAGGAATGGCGGAGGTGGGCAGAGGCATGGGAGAGCTGAAGCGGTTCGTCCTGCGCCTCACGGCGCGCTCCCCGCTGCTCATCGGTGACCGCCGGGCGGACACTCAGTACACCGAGTCCCTCGATCACATTCCCGGCAGCCGGCTGCGGGCGGCCTTCGCCCGGGCGATTCTCTCCGACTGTCCGTTGTTCGATCCTGCTGAGGCTCGCGACGGTCGCAGGTGGTGGGTGGTGTACCAGGGGCGCCCCGAGTGCGAGGGTTGTCCGTGGGCGACGTGGTGCCGCCAGTTCGAAGAGATCCGGTTCACCCAGGCCACCCCGGGCGGGGCGAGGATTCTCCCCCTTACCGCCATGGGCTGCAAGGTCGACTGTGGCCGCAGCGGCGTGATGGACACCCTGCTTCGCCGCCTTGCCTGGCAGCAGCGGCTCAGGGAGCGACCCGACGAGGACTGGCAGCCGCCCCGGTTCAACTGCGTCTGCGGCGGCCGCCTGGAGAATCGCGGCGGCTGGTACGATCCCCGGGCTGCCCGGCCGGTGTCCGGTCCCCGCCGCCAGGCCTTCACCCGCTTGATGATCGATCCCATCCGCGGCGCTGCGGCGCAGGGCCAGCTCTACACGCTTCTGCCGATTGCCCCCGGCGCTGAGTTCACGGCACAGGTCGAGGCGCCCGCACCACCGCCCTGCGCGGAACTCCGGGTGGGTGCGCGTACCACCACGGGATGGGGCCGGTGCGCGGTGGTGGTGACGGAGGCGGACGAATCTGAAGACGTTGGCGAACGCATCGGCCGGTTCCAGGCTGCGCTGGAGGCCGCCAGGCAGGCGGCGGGGCTCGGGCCGGCCCGCGACGTCTACCTGGCGCTCACGCTCCTCTCCCCCGCCCTGGTGGGGCCCCTGCCCGACGGTTCGCCGGCCCAACTGGGCGCCGCGGAAAGCAGGGCCATCCTGGCCGCTGCGCTGGGGTTGGACCGTCTTTTCCCGGGTGCGGAGCTGGCTCATGCCTTCACCGGCTATGAGGTGAAGGGCGGCTGGCGGCTCTCGGATGGCGGCTGGGCGGAGTCCCGGCACTATCTGGTGGCGGGCTCGGTCCTGGTGTTGCGGCTGCGGCCGGGAGATGCCGGGGAACTGGCGGAGCGCTGCGCCCGCGCAGAGCGGTTAGGGATCGGGGAGCGGACCGAGGACGGTTTCGGTCAGGTTGAGGTGTGTGCGTCTTACCACGTGAGCGAGGCGGTGAGATAGATGTTGGTGGCGACAGATCCCAGGCAGCGGGAGAAGCTGGTGCGCCTGGCCAACGAGACGGCGGAGCGCCTGGGCCCGGCGCTCACCGACAGGTCGGCGGGTGACAAGAAGATCGGTCTCACGCAGCTTCGGGCCCTGGCAGACGCCTGTCACCGAGCTGTGGTGGAG
>QGVE01000229.1 GCA_003242675.1 Bacillota bacterium
AATGTCCGCAAAGCCCTGCTGTGGGCAGGTCCGGGCTTTCGCAGTCGCCGCGGGCGCTAAACACCCCCGCGCGGAGGTCGACCTTAGTCGTCAGCTAGCCCTGTTCGGCGGCGAGTTCTTGTGCGAGAATCTCCTCAGAGATGGACGTGTACCGGGCCAGGATCTCCCCGGCGATCGCGCGCAGTCCCCTGGAACCGCTTCCGGTCTGCGGGTCCTTGCTGTGCGTGATGCCGGCCCGGGCGAGGGACTGGATCTGCTGTGCCCCGCGGAGCCACAGCACCCCGGTACCCGGCCGGATCAGATCGCAGACATGGAGGAAGAGACCTTGCCGTTCAAGTGCGTAGCCTTTGATGTGGACGGAACGCTCCTGGACACGGTAAAGCCCGACCTCATGTCCCTGCAGAAGGTCATCCGCGAAGAGACCGGACAGACCCCTTCGCTCGAGGAACTGCGGCCCCTCCTGGGCATTCCGGGGGTGACCGCCCTCGAGCAGCTGGGCCTGCCCGACCCGCAGGCCGCCTTCGACAAGTGGGCGGCCTACGTGCGGGAGTATGATCACCTCATCACCGTGTTCCCGGGGATCTGGGAGGTGCTGGACGAACTGCGGGACCGCGGCGTCACCCTGGGGCTGGTGACCTCCCGGTGCCGCTCGGAGCTCGACCGGGACGTCACCCGCCTGGGCTTGCTGCAGTACTTCCGTGCGGTCGTCTGCGCGGACGACACGGAGCGCCACAAGCCGGACCCCGACCCGCTTCTGAAGCTGATGGCCGACACCGGGATGAACCCCGGGGACGTGCTCTACATCGGCGACACCATCTACGACAGCCAGTGCGCCCGGGCCGCGGGGGTCAAGTTTGCGCTGGCCCTCTGGGGCACCATGGACCCGGCCATCCCCTGCGACTACCGGCTCGCGCACCCGGCGGAACTGCTCCCGCTCTGCCGCCCGGCCGCTGAAGCGTAATCGCCACCCCGCCTGTGCGGCGCCGCGCCCGTTCAGCAGCCCTTCGGCGAGAGGTGCTCCCGCAGGACCTCCGCAAAGGCGTCCGGCCGCTCGGCCATCATGCTGTGCCCCGCGCCCCGGATCATCCGGGTCCGGATCCCGTGCCGGCGCAGCGTGTCGATCAGCGGCTCCAGGCCCGACGTGTGTTCGCCGTAGACGTAGGTCCGGGGAATGGGCAGGTTCAGGAACCGGTCCAGCAGCCCCGGCGTGTCGGAAGTCCGGACGAGTTCGGCCGAGCACCGCCACAAGGCGCCGGGGGAGCACCGGCTGAGCGTGGAGGCGTAGAGCAGGTCGTCGGCCCGGCCCTCCAGCCCGCTCCGGGCAAACTGCCCGATGAGGGTGGGCAGCGCGGCCCGGACCCCCTCCTCGCCCATGGCCGCCAGCTTGCGGCTCAGGGTGGCGTCCTCGGGGCGGAGGTTGCCCTCGGCGATCAGCAGCCCCGTGACCCGGTCCGGGGCCCGCTCGGCCATGAGCAGGGCGATCGTGCCGCCCATGCTGTGGCCCACCAGGTGGACCTTCTGCACGCCCAGCCAGTCCAGCAACTCGATCATGAGCGCCGCCAGGTCGTCCATCGCGCAGGAGAAGCTGCCCGGTTCCTCGCTGTCGCCGTGGCCCGGCAGGTCGGGAAGGATGACCGCTCGACCCGCCAGGGCGGGCGCGGCCAGGGTGCGCAGGAAAAAGGCATGGGATGCGCCGAGCCCGTGAAGCAGCAGCACGGGCTCGGAGCCGCCTCTCATCCTGACGGCCACCGTGCCCGCCCGCGAGGGCCATCGAATCGGGAGCAGGAGATCCACGCTTCATCACCACCCGTGCCCCGGGGCGCGTCCTTAGGCCCGGCAGGGCTTTTTCCCTCGACCTTAGGACGCGTGAGTGTGTGGATGTGTTCGGCAGTTTGTACAGAAAGGTTTCCGCTTACGCGGCTGCCGCCCGATAGGTGGGTTCGTGCACCGGCCGGCGGCGGCGGGGTGGGGAATACGGCAAAGCCAAACGGCAGGGTTGCGCCGTCGCACCCTGCCGTCTGTGTTCTTCTTGTTACTTGATTGGCTTCCTTGCCTCGATGTAAGCGGAGAACACCTGGTTCTGCAGCGATTCCCCTGTGCCCCAGGCCTCCAGCAGCTGGTCGCTGTCCTTCGGCCGGATCACGATGTCGACAAAGCCGGCCTCGGCGAGCATCGCTCTGAGCTCATCGACCGTGGCTGCACCGGCCAGGCACCCGGCATAGAGGGCCAGGTCCTCCCGCACCTCAAGCGGAAGCGGCGCGAGGCTCACCATGTCCGCCACCGCAAGCCGCCCGCCCGGGCGCAGAACCCGGAAGGCCTCCCGGAACACCTGCTCCTTTTCGGGCGAGAGGTTGATCACGCAGTTGGAGATGAT
>QGVE01000112.1 GCA_003242675.1 Bacillota bacterium
GGAGCCGTAGGCCGACGAGGACAGGATCGGGTTCAGGCTGTCCGGGTCCTGGCTCAGGCGGAGGTTGAGCTCGCCGCCGACCTTGGGCCCGGACGGGGTTTCAGGCTGAGACGGGGTCTGGGTCTGGCCGCCCGGCTGCTCGCTCGGCGTCTGGGCAGGCGGGTCGGACTGTTTGGGGCCGCAGGCAGCCAGGACCAGGCTCAGCGCCATGAGAACGGCTGCCGCACCAAGGAACCTGCGGTTCTTTCTCATGTCTCCTTCTGACCTCCTCTGTGCGATGCTACTCATCTGACTACAGCATTGATTCACCGGTTCACTCGAATTTCCTCTTTGCACCCTACTGTTTGCGCGGGAACATTCGAAAACACGTCGCACATGGGCGCCGGTCCCCGCACCGCTCCACGCCGCCGCTCCCGGGAGGTTGTCCGGGCTCCCGGCGCGCAAACGGCGCCGGTCTCCCGGCGCCGGTGCGTGAAACGCTATCCGCAGCCGCAGTCGCAGTCGTGGGCCCGGTGGCGGTCCCGCTGGCGCGTGGCAAACCGCACGGGCGGATCGCACGGCTCCACGTCGGGCGGGCAGCCCGCGGGCGAGGCCGCCGACGGGCACCTGCGGGGGAGCACGGAACCGAACGTGGGCACCAGCAGCTTCACGTCCGCCGTCACGGTCAGAACGGTGCAGAGCTGGATCGTGCAGCAGACGTTGGGCTCGCCCTGGGCCGCGCCGGGCTGCACCGTGCAGATGCAGCTGCCCTCCACGTCGCAGGTGACGTCGGTGCCCTCGGGCGCACAGAGGACCACTTGCTTGGGGAAGGTGATCGTCCGCTCCACCAGGATCGGCTGGGCCGTGGCGGAAGGCCGGACCATGAGCTGCAGCCGCAGCGTGATCTGGATGGAGACGATGGCGCGGCCATCTTTGCCGTTGTTTACCGGCTGCCGATCAGCGGCTTCCTCGCAGCTGATCTGCGTGATCCGGCAGCTAAGTATGGTCGCCCCTTCGCCCAGCCCCTGAATGTTGAAGCAGCGCTCCAGCAGGTCCTCCTGCGTGCAGAAGTCGAACACCTTACGGGCATCGACCAGGACGATCTCCCGCGGGCTCGGGCAGTGGCCGTCGCGGATCAGACCGGGCATGACCCTGCTCTCCGTCCCCGCGGTCGCTTCGCGGTTGGTTGCCATAGGTTCACCCCTGCCTGCATCCTATGTGGGGACGCAGCCAGAGGTGAAAGTAGAGCCGCCCCGGCCGTTCCCGGGGCGGCCCTTTCTCAGGGTTTCATCTGGCGGATGTGGCGGACGGCGGCCTCCAGCTGCGGGTCGCCGGGCTCGCCGGGGATGATCCGGTTGGGGTTCGGCACCACGATGTCCGGCTCCACGCCCTGGCCGTCGATGGAGTTGCCCCCGGCGGTCAGGTACTTCGCCGTCGTGAGCTTGATCCCCGAGCCGTCCTGCAGCCGCCAGAACGTCTGCACGGAGCCCTTGCCGAAGGTCTTCTCGCCGATCAGGGTGCCGACGCCGGAGTCCTTCACGGCCCCGGCCAGGATCTCCGAGGCGCTGGCGCTCCCGCCGTCGATCAGCACGACGAGCGGCCCGGTCCACTTCTCCGCCTGCTTGGCCGAAATGGCCCGCGGCTCCTTCCCCCGCTCGACGATGTGCACCACGGGCTCGCCCGTCGGCACGAAGAAGGAGGCGATCTCCACCACCTCGTCCAGGAGGCCGCCGGGGTTCTGCCGGACGTCGAAGATCAGCCGCTTCATGCCCTGGCGGCGGAGGTCGTCAAGGGCCTCCTTCACCTGGCCCGAGGCGCCCTTCTTGCTGAACTCCTGCAGCTGGATGTACCCGATGCCCGCCTCCGCGTCGATCATGCGATAGTCGAGCACCGGCACGGTGATCGTGTCGCGGGTGATGACGAACTCCAACAGCTCGGGCTCGCCCTCCCGCTTGACCAGCAGCCGGACCTGCGTGCCCTTGGGCCCCTTGATCAGGGCGACGGCCTCGTTCAGGCTCATGCCCGTGATGTCCTTGCCGTCCACCTGGATGATCGCGTCGCCCGAACGCAGCCCGGCCTTGGCCCCGGGGCTCCCCTTGATGGGCGACACGACGGTGAGGAGGCCCGTCTTCTGGGAGATCTCCACGGTCACGCCGATGCCGCTGAACGTGGGCTCGAAGCCCTCGACGAACGAGCGGTACTCCTCGGGCGTGAAGAAGGTCGAGTACCGGTCACCCAGGGCCTCGACCATGCCCCTGAGCGCCCCGACGTTCAGGGTCTCCGCGTCGACCTCCTCCACGTACTGCCCCTGGATCGCCCGCATGACCTCCTTGAGCCGCTCCACCTGGAGCCCGGACTCCGTCGCACCGGCCGCCGGCGCCCGGTCCTTCAGGTGCGACACCGCGTCCCCGAGGGCGGGCGGCCAGCCCAGGGCCCCCGCCGCGTAGCTGATCACCGCCGTCACCGCGACCAGGATCAGCGACAGCCCGAATCTCGTGCGGCGCTCGTCCATGTTCAGCGTCATCCTCTCTCTGACAAGCAGCCCTCTCCCCCATGTGTATCGGGGACTACCCTGCAGTATACTGCGCCCATTACTTTGTGGTCAAACGACACGGGCAAGTCCGCGAGGGCCCGGTCCGCGCGCCGCGGGCCGGGCCCCTTTTTCCCCAGATCGCCTAATAGTTGATGTAATCCAGCGGATTCTTCTGCACCCCGTTCACGTGGACCTCCAGGTGCACGTGGGGCCCCGTCGACCAGCCCGTCGATCCGGCCAGGGCGATCACCTCGCCCTGGCTGACCGCCTGGCCCGGCGAGACCAGGATCCGGCTGTTGTGCGCGTACCACGAGGTGATGCCGCCGCCGTGGTCGATGATCACCAGGTTGCCGAACACGTCGTCGTAGCTGGTCTGCAGCACCACCCCGGCCTCGATGGCCCGGACCTCCTGGCCCCAGTCGGCCGCGAAGTCGACGCCGTAGTGCATCCGCTGGGTGCCCAGGATCGGGTGCCAGCGCATGCCGAAGTAGTCGGTGATGATGACCGGGGTTACCGGCGGAATGGGCGCGAAGATGCCGGCCTGCCGGTTCAGCTCCCGCACCAGGGCGGCGACCTGCTCAGCGAGCTGCTGGCTGTACCGCTCCATCTCGTCCAGCTGGGCCGCCAGGGCCCGCCGCCGGTCCTCCAGCGAGCGCGAGACCTGCTCCCGCTCCGCCCGCTTGGCCACCACCGCAGCCTGGTACTCCTCGGCCTCGGCCTTCAGCGCGGCGAGCCGGGTCTTCCGCCCCTCGACCTCCCGCTGCTTCTCCTCGAGGGCCAGCTTCTCCGCCCTCACCTGGTCCATCAGCTCGCGGTCCTTTTGCGCCAGCTGCCGCAGGATCTCCGCCCGGCTGATGAACTCCCGGAAGGTGGCGGCGCCGAACAGCACGTCGAGCTTGTCCACCGCGCCGTTCTCCCGCATCGCCCGGATCCGGTCGCCGAGGATCTTCCGCTTCTCCGCGTACCGGGCCTGGGCGACGGCCACCTCGGCCTGGACCTGCTCCAGCTCGGCCGAGACCTCCTCGTACTCCGCGGTGATGACCGCCAGGTTGGCATTGGCCTGCGCCAGCTCCGCCTCAACCAGCCGGAGCTGCGCCTCCGCCTCCTCGGCCTGGAAGGCGATGTCGGCCAGCTCGTTCTGCACTTCCTTCTGCTTCCGCCGCACGGCCTCCAGGTCGCGCTGGGCCTGTTCCAGCTGCTCCCGGATATCGTTGGCTTCCGCCGTGTAGGGCCAGAGGGGCAGGGCTGCGCTCAGGAGCAGAGCGACGAGCACCACCCAGGCCCAGCGGATCCGTCTGCGCATTACGCCCGACACCCCCGTCACACCTTCAGGTAGCGGTGCAGCGAGAAGTAGCTGGCCAGGGCCCCCAGCACCGCCCCCAGGGCCAGCAGGGCCAGCGTGAGGTCCTTCAGGATCAGCCCGGGCTGGACCATGGGCAGGAACGGGATCGACTGCTGGATCGCCGGCGCCAGCCGGATGTAGCCCCAGGCCGTGACGCCGCTCGCGACGCCCGCGCCCACGAGCCCGAGCAGCATCCCCTCCAATACGAACGGCCGCCGGATGTACCAGTCGGTGGCGCCGACCAGCTTCATGATCGAAACCTCCCGCCGCCGGGCGTAGACCGACAGCCGGATGGTGTTGGAGAGCGTGAGCACCGTGGCGAACAGGAGCAGCAGGACGAGCCCCAGGCCGCCGATGCGCACCGCCCGGGTGAAGGCCAGCAGGTCGGCGACGATCTCCTTGCCGTAATCGACCTTCGCCACGCCGGGCAGGGCCTCGATCTGCCCGGCCACCTCCGCGACCAGCGTCACATCGGTCACCTTCACGTAGACCTCGTCTGAGAGCGGGTTCTCGTCACCCTCGTAGCCGGCCAGGAGGTCGGCCTGGGCGGGATCCGCCCGCTTCATCTGCTCCAGGGCCTCGTGGCGGCTGAGGAAGGTGACCTCCTGCACGTTGGGCAGGCTGCGGATGCGCTCCAGGAGGGCACGGGTCTCCTCCTCGGTCAGGTCCCGCTGGCCGCACTTCGCCTCGTCCCGCTTGGCGGTGCAGAGGTAGCCCTTGATCTCCACCTGGCTCTCGGCCGAGGCGGCCATCTCCTCCAGGTTGACGGCCAGCAGGGCGACCACGGCCAGGACCAGCAGGGTCACCGCGACGGAAAGCATGGAAGCCAGGGACATCAGGTTGCCCCGCGCCATGTTGTGCAGGGCGTCGCGCAGCGCGGTGGACCACCCCCTATAGCTCATGGCCGTAGGTCCCCCTGTCCTCGTCGCGCACCACACGGCCCCGCTCCAGGGCGATGACGCGCTTCTTCATGCGGTCCACGATCTCCGCCGCATGGGTGGCCACCAGGACCGTGGCCCCCATCTGGTTGATCTGGTTGAGCAGGTTCATGATCGCCCAGGTGTTCTCCGGGTCCAGGTTGCCGGTGGGCTCGTCGGCGATCACCAGCACCGGGTTGCGCACGATCGCGCGCGCCACCGCCACCCGCTGCTGCTCGCCGCCGGACAGCTCCGCGGCCAGGGCCCGGCTCTTGTGCCGCAGGCCCACCAGCTCCAGGGCGGCCGGCACCCGGCGGTTCACCTCGCGCCGGGGCACGTCGGTGCACTCCAGGGCGAAGGCGACGTTGTCAAACACGGTGCGGTCGGGCAGGAGCCTGAAGTCCTGAAAGATGATCCCGATGTTGCGCCTCAGGTACGGCACCGCCCGCCGGGGCAGGCGGGCGACGTCCTTGCCGTCCACGAGGACCTGGCCCGACGTGGGCACCTCCTCCCGGTAGATCAGCTTCAGGAGCGTGGACTTGCCCGCGCCGGAAGGCCCGACCAAAAAGACAAACTCCCCCCGCTCAACCCGCAGGTTGACGCCATCGAGGGAAGGAGTGCGCGTATGGGGGTAGACTTTGGTGACGTCGCGGAACTCGATCACGCGGGATCACCCCACCGGTTAGTTCCTATACGCTGCTGGGACTGGCGATCCTTCACAAGCCGAACGTCTAACAGGAAACTTTCCCAGGGACTTCGACGGTGGGGCAATCCTTCCCTTCCTGAACGTGATATTCTAAGGCATGCTAAATTTGGCTGGCATTCCGGAAGGCGCCAGCCACACAGGACCCACCCGGCCGGACCGGGTGGGTCGGCAAGGTCAACCGCTGCGTCTGCCCGCTCACGCCCCGCGCCGGGCGCGGGCCCGGAGCACGGCGAAGGCGAAGCGCACCAGCGGCGGGAGGCTGCGCCGCAGGCGGCGCAGCCGCACGATGCGGTAGAGCCACTCCAGGTTGGCCCGGATCATCCACCGGGGCGCGCGCGGAACGGCGCCGGCCCACACGTCGATCGTGCCGCCGACGCCCATGCCCACGGGCACGCCCAGCTCGGGCAGGTGGCGGTGCAGCCACCGCTCCTGCTTGGGCGAGCCCAGCGCGACGAAGAGCACGTCCGGCCGTGCGGCCCGGATCTGTGCGATGACCTCCGGCTCCTCCTCGGGCCGGAAGAAGCCGTCGCGCCAGCCCACCACCGTGACGCGCGGGTAGGCCTCCTGCACCCGGCGGGCCGCCTCCCGCACCACCTCGGGGCGCGTCCCCAGCAGGAAGACCCGCCCCCCGCCCCGGTCGTTGAGGGCCCGCAGCAGGTTGGTGGCGAGGTCCGCGCCGCTCACCTTCTCCGGCACCGGGTCGCCCAGGAGCCGCGCGGCCAGCACGATGCCGGCGCCGTCCGCCACGACCAGGTCGGCCCCGTTGATGATGGCGGCCAGCTCCGGGTCCCGGCGGGCCCGGTCGGCAATCTCCGCGTTGGGCGTGACCACCAGGTGCGGTCCGCCCGCGTCAATGAAGCCGAGGCAGCGGTCCACGGCCTCGGCCATCGTCACCTTATCGACGGCGATGCCCAGGATCTGTGCGCGCTCCATGTCCTTCGCCCCTGGTCGGCGCCGCGCCCGGAGCGGGCTAGGGTTCGGCGATCGTGATCCGGCCCTTCACCATGAGGACCAGGTCGGTCACGGCGAAAAGACCCCGGCCGTCGCTGCGCGGCACCACGAGCAGGTGGTTGGGCGGAATCCGGGTGCCGCCCCGGATGTCGGTGCCGGCGGTCACGTCCAGCAGCCCGCCCAGGGCGGAATCGATGGCCGTCGCCTGGCCGCCGCGCACCACCAGCTCCGTGCCGGCCTCCCCGATCACCTTCCGTCCGGCGGGCACTTCCACGACCCGGTAGAGCGCCACCAGGTCCACGTAGGACTTGCTCACCAGCGGGTCGCCGCCGGTGCCCGGCTCGGCATTCTGGGCCGCCACCCGGCCCACCAGCAGCCCGGTCAGCAGGCCGCTCAGCAGCGCAGCGACCACCAGCAGCGGCCACCCCCTCCTGCGGTGCGGCATCCGGACCTCGCTCCCTTCCATGAATGAAATGTTAACTGTTCGTTTGACGCCCGCGCCGCCGGGACGGTTCCCGGCGGCGCGCCAGGGCGGCGGGCTACCCCGGTCAGGGCCGGGCCAGCTCGCCGCTCGCCTTCTTCTCCAGGTACCCGTAGATGAACGGGTCCAGCTCGCCGTCCATCACCGCCTGGACGTTGCCCACCTCCACCCCGCTGCGGTGGTCCTTCACCAGCGTGTAGGGCTGGAACACGTAGCTGCGGATCTGGCTGCCCCAGGCGATCTCCATGTGGGGGCCCCGGATCTGCGCCATCTCCCTGTTCTGCTCCTCGATCTTCAGCTCCACCAGCTTGGAGCGGAGCATCATCATCGCGATGGCCCGGTTCTGGATCTGCGAGCGCTCCTGCTGGCAGGTGACCACGATGCCGGTGGGCAGGTGGGTGATGCGCACCGCGGACTCGGTCTTGTTGACGTGCTGGCCGCCCGCGCCGCTGGAGCGGAACGTGTCGATGCGCAGGTCCTCGGGCCGGATCTCGATGTCGTCCACGTCGTGCTCGATCTCCGGCATGACCTCCACGGCCGCGAACGAGGTGTGCCGGCGGCCGGACGCGTCAAAGGGCGAGATCCGCACCAGCCGGTGCACGCCCATCTCCGGCCGGAGGAAGCCGTAGGCGTACGGCCCCCGCACGGCGATGGTGGCGGACTTGATGCCGGCCTCTTCGCCGTCCAGCCGGTCCAGCTCCTCCACCTTGAAGCCGCGCCGCTCCGCCCAGCGCACGTACATGCGCAAGAGCATCTCCGCCCAGTCCTGCGCCTCGGTGCCGCCGGCCCCGGCGTGGATGCTGAGGATGGCGTTGTAGGGGTCGTACTTGCCGTTCAGCAGGATCTGCAGCTCGAACTGCCGCACCCGCTCCTCCAGCGCCGCGGCCTCCGCCTCCGCCTCCGCGGCCATCCCGGCGTCCGCCGCCTCCTCGGCCAGCTCGATCATGACCTCCAGGTCCGCCAGCCGGCGCTGGCAGGCCTCCAGCTGCTCGACCGGGTCCTTCAGCTGCGCGAGCCGCTGGGTGACCTGGCGGGCCCGGTCCTGGTCATTCCAGAAGTCCGGCGCCGCGATCTGGTGCTCCAGCGCCGCGATCTCCGCCAGTCGCCTGTCGAGGTCAAAGAGACCTCCTGAGTTCGTTCAGTCTCTCGCCCAGGCGCTGGGCACGGCGGGAAAGCTCCTCGTACATGGGCAGACCGCCTCCTCCTGCAAAGTCGCGCTCTGCATTGTACCATCCGCCCGGCCCGCACGGCAATTCGTCCGCCGGTCACCGGCCCTTCCCCGCCGGAATACGCTGGTGAGCAGCCATCCGGAGGGAGGGTGTGCCGTGAACGTCGGCTTCGTCGGGCTGGGCCCCGTGGCAGGGTCCCTGGTCGCGGCCCTGGTGCAGGCGGGAGCGCTCGCGCCGGAGGAGGTCTGGGTCTACGCCCGCCCACCGGCGGCCCGGGACCGGATCCCCGCCAGCCTGGCCGGGGCGCAGATGGCGTACAGCGCCGCCGAGCTCGCCCGGCGCGCCGGCGCCGTCTTCCTGGGCGGCAGCCCCGCCGAGGCCGCCGGTGCGCTCGCGGAAGTCGGCTCCTCCCTCACCGCGGACAACCTCCTGGTCCTCCTCGACAACACGTTCACCCTCGCAGAGGCCGAGGCGCGGACGGAGGCCCGCGCGGCCAAGGTCATCCCCTCCGTCGCCCACGCCGTCCGGCGCGGGGTCTCGCTCCTGGTCTTCGGCGAGCGCTGCACCCCGCAGGACCGCACCGGGCTCCTGCGGCTGATGGGCGCCGTCAGCCGGCCATACGTCGTTCCGGAGGAGGCGGTGCGGGCGGCCGCCGACCTGACCGCCTGCGGCCCCGCCTTCCTCGGCCTCGTCCAGCAGGCCCTGGCCGACGCCGCGCGGGCGCGGGCCCCCGCCCTCTCCCGGGAGGACGCCATCGCCCTGGTGCGGGAGACCGCCCTGGCCACCTGCGAGCTCATGGCGCAGACCGGCTACGACTTCGCGGACGTCGTCCACCGGGTCGCCGCCTCCGGCGGCCCCGCCGCCGCCGGTCTGGACGCGCTGCAGCCCCGCCTCGCGGGGCTCTGGGAGGCGGTGCTCGCCGCCACCGACGGCTGGGAGGCCGCACAGCGGGCCCGGCTGCAGCCATGACGCGCCGCGGCCGCTCCCGCGGGGGGCTGTCCCTTATACCCATTTGACGCTGCCGCAAAAAAGAAGGGGAGAAGACTCGGGGGTGGTCGTGTCATTCAA
>QGVE01000230.1 GCA_003242675.1 Bacillota bacterium
CTCACAGCCCACCACCCACAACTCACAGCTCAAGAATCGCGGGTTCCCGCAGGTCCCACGCCGACTCCAGCGCCAGGCCCAGGAGCCGCTGCTGCCCCTCGGCGTCGCCCGGCGCCGCGGGCTGCCGGATCACCACGCCCCGGGGAACGCCGGCCGCGCGCAGGTCGCGTCCGCCCGCGCTCAGGACCACCGTGGGCACGCCGGCCAGCTCGATCAGCCGGGCGACCAGGGCGGCCGTCATCCAGCCCGTCTCCCCCGCTGCGCAGACCAGGGCCACGTCGGCGCCCATGCGGCGGATGCGGTAGGCCACCGACGGGCCCGACCCGACCAGCAGCGGCAGCGGGTCGGTGATGGCCCCGCTGAAGCTGTACGCGAAGGGGGCCACGGCATCGATGACCCGGGCCTCGGCCATGGCCCGCAGCCGCTCCAGCGGAAACACCAGGTTGAGGTCCTGCTGCGCCGGTTCGGGCAGGCTCCCCGAGACGGCCAGGTCCTCGAACTGGACGATGGCCGGGAACTCCCGGAAGGCGGGGTCGCCGCCCGGGCGGTCGATATCGTAAGGCTCCTGCAGCCCGTGCTTCAGGTACACGCCCGCCGTCGCCACCAGGGCCACCTTCGACTCCGCCACGGGCCGCACCCACTGGCTCCACGGCACGAACCCGGCGGTCAGCTGCCGCAGCTCCGTCTCCGTCAACGGCTCCGCCTCCCCTGCAGTGATGTGTCCGTGAACAACTCCATCCCGCCGCCGGCGGCCAGCTCCTGCAGCCGCCTGAGCAGAACCTCCCGCCGGTTGCGCTCCGGGTGCTCCAGGACCTCCTCCAGCAGGGCCTGGAGCACCTGCCCCACATACGGGCCCGGACCGCGCCCGAAGGCGGCCATCACGTCGTGGCCGTCGACGGCGAGGTCGGTGACCTTCAGCGCCGCGTCCTCGGCGAGCACCCGCCGGATGCCGTCCAGGATCGCCATCGTGTCCGGGCCGAGGTCGCCCTCCCGGGTGCCCGAGGCCAGCCGGTCGGCCCGGCGAAGCTGCACCAGGTCGTCCAGGTTCTCCACTCCGATGCGCCGGACCATCCGCCGCAGGGCGGCGTCGGTGACCGGCCCGTCCAGGTGCAGATCCATGTGGCGGCGGACCAGGTGCACGACCTTCTCCCGGGTCGCGCGGTCAAACCGCAGCCGGCGCAGCAGCTCGTCGGCCACCTGGGCCCCCACGACCTCGTGGCCGTAGAAGTGGCGCTCGCCCGCCTCGTCCACGGAGAGGCAGCGGGGCTTCGCCACGTCGTGGAGCAGCGCGGCCAGGCGCAGGTGCAGGACGGGCGGCACCAGGGCCAGGGCGAAGAGCGCGTGCTCCCACACGGGATAGGCGTGGTACCGGTTCTGCTCCACCCCCACCATCTCCAGGAGCTCCGGCGCAAACTGGGCCAGCAGCCCCAGCTCCCGCAGCTGCTGCATGCCCCACGCCGGCCGGTCGGTCACCAGCAGCCGGCCGAACTCGAGGCCGATGCGCTCCGGCGCCACGGCCGAAAGCCGCGGCGCCAGCTCTGCGATGGCCCGGGAGAGGGCCGGGTCCAGCTCCAGGTGGAACTGGCTGGCGAGGCGCACGGCGCGCAGCATCCGCAGCGGATCCTCCGCCAGCCGGTCCTCGGGCCGGCCGCACGCCCGCAGGATGCCGGCGGCCAGGTCGCGCCGTCCCCCCATCGGGTCGATCAGCCGGCCCTCCGGCGTGAGGGCCATCGCATCGATGGTGTAGTCGCGCCGGGCGAGGTCCCCTTCCAGGCTGCCGGCGCGGTACGGGGTCACCTCAAAGGCTCTGCCTCCCCGGGGGATGAGCAGCGTGCCGGCCTCCCGTGCGGCACCCACCTGCCGCCCGTCCGGGAAGAGCGCCTGAAGCTCCTCCGGCCGGGCGCTGGTGGCCAGGTCCCAGTCCTGGGGCATCCTCCCCAGCAGCAGGTCGCGCACCGCCCCGCCGACGACGACCGCCTCGTGCCCGGCGCCGGTCAGGGCCGCCAGGATGGCGCGCCCGTCCGGGGGCAGGGCGCGCCGCAGCCGGTCCGGAAGGGCGAGACGCCCCCAGGCCAGCCGAAGCCTCCGTGCTGCGCTGCGCACCCCATCACCCCCGGACGCCCAGGGCCCGCGCGACCGCCTCCAGGGGGGTCGCGACCCAGTCCGCCGCCGCCAGGGCCGCCGGGTGGCCGTCGGGCACGGCGACCCCGACGCCGGCGAAGCGGAGCATGGGCACGTCCACCGTGGTGTCGCCGACGGCCACGACGGCCGAGGCGGGGATCCCGCGGCTTTGGCAGTACCGCGCCAGGGCCCGGCCCTTGTCGACCTCCTCGTGCCAGACGTGCAGCAACGTCCCCCCGGGGATCCGGGG
>QGVE01000113.1 GCA_003242675.1 Bacillota bacterium
GTGCGATAGGAGGCGGGGCCGGCGCCCGACTACACCGGCGCCATCACCACCGCCGGGCCAGGATGCGGGCCGGCAGCGTCACCACCGCCCAGACCAGCCGCAGGACCCCATCCACAGCGATGCCCACAATGCGGAAGGGGAGCAGAATCAGCCACACCAGCGGGTAGAGCAGCAGCGCGATCAGGGCCAGCGGCGGGGCGACCACGAGCAGCAGGAGCCACAGGAGAAAGGTGAACACCAACTATCCCTCCTCGTTGGTTTGACGGAGGCGCGGAATACCGCCCCAGCGGCGCTGGGCGTGGTGGCTCGGCCGGTCGCCGTCTTGCCCCGGGGCAGATGGGACCAGCGAACCCAGCACCGGCCCCGATCACCCAGACTCTTCCAGTCTCAACTCATACAGCACGCACTCGTGTACCCGCCGGAAGCGGCGCCTGACCCACTCCCGCTCCTCGCCCGTGTAGTGGGCGAAGGTGAAGACCGGGTACAGTTTGGGCACCTGGCTGCGGATCATGGCGTGCAGCTCCTCCGGGCCGTCCACGTACACGTGCAGGTACGAGTCCACCGGTTCAAACCCCTGCCACTGGTACCACCGCCGCACGTCCGCGTCATCCCGCGTCCAGGCCTCCAGGCGGACGATCCCGCGCTCCCTCGCCCGTGCCACCGCCTCTTCCAGGAGCGCCCGGGTTCTCCCGGAGCACGTTGTCGTAATAAGCGCTGTGCAGGTACGCCAGCACCCGGCACCGCAGCCAGCCCTCCTCGTCTTCCGGGCGGTACTCCCGAATTTGCACGCCAACCCCTCTTACCCCTCGACGCCCCGCCGGCGTCACCGGCGGGGCCTGTGCGCGCCCGGCAGGGCCGGCTCGGCAGGTGTTTCCCGAACGCCGGGGCCAGTGACCCGGCCTCGGAATCATCATCTTTTCATTATTTAGGTATCCATTCTGGAAAACCCTTCCCACGGCCGCCGCTGCCCCAACGCACCGCCTACGCGGAAGAATCAGGGTCAGGGCGGATCTTTCCCACGGTTGGCGACCTTTTTGCAGGACTATTGCGCTTTTCGCGGAATTCGAACGACAGGAGTCTGCGAGGAGGGACCAACCGTGGATCTGCTCGCCTCCCTGAGATCCCAGGTCAAGCCCTACCAGGGCCGCTTCCCGGCCCACACCTGCCTGCCCCGGACCGGCCGGCCGCGCGCGGAGATCCTCGCCGAAATCGCCGCGATGGGCGCCGACGAAGCCCGGTCCTGGCAGGACGGCTACGCCTCCGGCGCCGTCTACCACGGAGACGCGGACCACATCGAGTTCCTCAACCAGGTGTACGCTCTGCACTCCCAGTCCAACCCCCTCCACCCCGACCTCTGGCCCAGCGCGGCGAAGTTCGAGGCCGAGGTCGTTGCCATGACCGCGCAGATGCTGGGGGCCGGGGCCGCGGGCGGAAGCGTCTGCGGCACCGTCACCTCCGGCGGCACCGAGTCGCTGCTCCTGGCCATGAAGACCTACCGGGACTGGGCCCGCGCGACCAGGGGCATCACCGCCCCCGAGGCCGTGGTGCCCGCGAGCGCGCACGCCGCCTTCGACAAGGCGGCGCAGTACTTCGGGATCAAGCTCATCCGCACCCCGCTGGACGAGGGCTTCCGGGCCGACGTCGGGGCGATGCGGGAGGCGATCACGCCCAACACCGTGGTCCTCGTGGGGTCCGCCCCGGGCTACCCCCACGGCGTCATCGACCCGATTCCCGAGATCGCCGCGCTGGCCGCCGAGCATGGCATCGGCTGCCACGTGGACGCCTGTCTGGGGGGCTTCGTCCTGCCGTGGGCCGAGCGGTTGGGCTACCCCGTGCCGCCCTTCGACTTCCGGCTGGAGGGCGTGACCTCGATCTCGGCCGACACCCACAAGTACGGCTACGGCGCCAAGGGCACCTCCGTCATCCTCTACCGCAGCCGGGAGCTCCTTCACCACCAGTACTTCATCGCCGCCGACTGGCCGGGCGGGCTCTACTTCTCCCCCACGTTCGCCGGCAGCCGGCCCGGCGGGCTGATCGCCACCGCCTGGGCCGCGATGCTGTCCCTGGGCGAGGAGGGCTACATGGAGGCCACCCGGCGCATCCTGGAGGCCGCCGACCGGCTGAAGGCGGGCATCCGCCAGATCCCCGGCCTCAGGATCCTGGGGGACCCGCTGTGGGTGATCGCCGTCGCCTCCGACGAGCTCAACATCTACCAGGTGATGGAGGAGATGGGCGGGCGCGGCTGGCGGCTGAACGGCCTGCACCGGCCCCCCGCCTTCCACATCGCCGTCACGCTCCGGCACACCCGGCCGGGGGTGGTCGACCGGTTCCTCGCCGACCTGCAGGACTCAGTGGAGCAGGTCCGCGCCAATCCCGAGAAGGCCACCGGGATGGCCCCGATCTACGGCATGGCCGCCTCCGCCCCGGCGGATCTGGTCCGGCAGGTGCTCACCGGCTTCATCGACCTCCTCTACGAGGTGTGATGGCCATGGCCCGGCAGTACGTCCTCGCCCTGGACCTGGGCACGTCCGCCCTGAAGGCGGCCCTGGTCTCGTTCTCCGGCGCGGTGGCTGCCCTGGAGACGGAGCCGGTGCGGCTGCTGCCCGGCGGCGGGGCCGAACAGGACCCGGACGACTGGTGGAACGCCGTCGTCGCCGCCACCCGCCGGCTCATGGCCCGGGGCATCGCCACCCGGGAACAAGTGGCCGCCGTCTGCTGCACGGCCCAGTGGTCGGCGACGGTGGCCGTGGACCGCAGCGGCCGGCCCCTGATGCCCGCCATCAGCTGGATGGACACCCGCGGCGCGCCGGACGTGGCCAGGCTCACCGGCGGGCCTGTATCCGTCGCCGGCTACGGCGTGGACAAGCTCTGGCTCTGGATCCGCCGGACCGGTGGGATCCCCGGCAAGGCGGGGAAGGACTCCCTGGCCCACATCCTCTACATCCGGCGGGCGCATCCCCGGATCTACGAGGCCACCCACAAGTTCCTGGAGCCCAAGGACTACCTGAACCTCCGCCTCACCGGCGAGTTCGCGTCCACCTACGAGGCCATCACGCTCCACTGGGTCACCGACAACCGGGATCCCTACCACATCCGGTACGACCCGGACCTCCTGGCCGCCGCGGGCCTGGACCGGGCGAAGCTTCCCGACCTGCTGCCCGCCACGGCGGTCCTGGGCCGGCTGCGCCCCGCCGCGGCGGAGGAGCTCGGGCTGCGGCCGGAGACCCACGTGGTGGCCGGGACGCCGGACATGCACGCCGCGGCCATCGGCTCGGGCGGGACGCGCGACCTCGACCCCCACCTGTACGTGGGCACGTCCTCGTGGCTGTCGGCGCACGTGCCGTACATGCGAACCGACCTCCTGCACAACATGGCCTCCATCCCGTCCGCCATCCCCGGCCGGTACCTGGTGGCCAACGAGCAGGAGACCGCCGGCGCCTGCCTCCTCCACCTCCGGGACCTCCTGCGTGACCCTGCGTGCGGGCCAGGATCTCGGGACGGCAGCGGGGCACCGGCACCTGAGGGGGCGACACCGTCCCGCGGCCTGCCAGCCGGGCCGGTTGCACGGACCCCTCTGTCGGATGGGCAGGCGTCCGCGGAGATCGCGCGGCTGATCGCCCTGGCCGCGGAGGTACCCCCGGGCAGCGACGGGCTCATCTTCACCCCGTGGCTCGTCGGCGAGCGCACTCCTGTGGAGGATCCCTGGGTGCGGGGCGGCTTCCACAACCTCACCCTGCGGGCCACCCGGGGCCACCTGGTGCGGGCGGTGCTGGAGGGCGTCGCCCTCAACGCCCGCTGGCTGGCCGAGGCCGTGGACCGCTTCGTCCGGCGGCGGATGGACCCGGTCCGGCTCATCGGCGGCGGCGCCCGGTCGGAGCTCTGGTGCCAGATCTACGCCGACGCCCTGGACCGGACCATTCTGCAGGTGGAACGCCCGCTGGAGGCAAGCGCGCGCGGCGCCGGGCTCCTCGCGCTGGTGGGTCTGGGCGAGCTGGGCTTCGCCGACGTCCCGGATCTGGTGGCCATCGCCCGGACCTTCGAGCCGACGCCGGTGCACCGCCCGATCTACGATGAGCTGTTTGCCGCGTTCCAGGAGCTCTACCGGAGGCACCGGGGCTTCTACGCCCGGCTGAATCGGTGGGCGGGCCTGGGGCCAGCCGTGTCGGAAACGAGGTTTACGGAATGAAGGGAGATCCATATGGAGCGTTCGCTGCGCTGGTCGGCCATCGGATCGGCGGAGACAGAAGAGCTGGTGCTGCGCACGGAAGCCGGCGGGATCGTCGCGGAGTCCGTCGTGAAGGGCATGTCGGCGGACCGGCCGCTGCGGGTTGCCTACCGCTTGGAGCTCGACCCCGCGTGGCAGGTACTGCGGGTAGCCGTTCAGGCAGGCGACCGTGAGCTCCGGCTGCGTCGGGACCCCGACGGGACCTGGCATGATGGCCGCGGCGCCCCCCTGCCCGACCTGGCCGGCTGCATCGACGTGGACATCTCCGTCACGCCTTTCACCAACACACTGCCCATCCGGCGGCTGCAGCTGGCTCCCGGCCAGTCCGCGGAGATCCGCGTGGCCTACATCCAGGTGCCCGAGCTACTCGTCCGCCCCGTCCGGCAGCGGTACACCAATACGGGCGGCGGACGGTACCGCTACGAGGCGCTTGAGACGGGGTTCACCACCTTGCTGTCGGTCGACGACGACGGGCTGGTGCTGGAGTACCCGGGGTGCTTTCGCAGAGTTCACTGAAGGCAGAATGCTGTGACGGGACGCGCGGCCACTTCCCGGACATCCCTCAAGCCCGCGCCGGGGCTGCGGGGTCAACACGCACAGTCGGCCCGAACAGAACAGACGGCGCACGAGGCGCCCTGACAGAGCGCGAAAAAGCCAACCGCCTGGCGACCGAACGTGCCAGGCGGCTGTACTTGTCTGCAGCTGTTGCGACGAACCTTACCGGCGACCGGGACGCGGCTGGGCCTCGTTGACCGTGAGCACACGGCCGGCCCACTCAGCGCCATCGAGCGCCTCGATGACGGCCTGAGCCTGCTCCGCGGGGACCTCCACGAAGCCAAAGCCCCGGCTGCGGCCCGTCTCCCGATCGATGGCGACACGGGCAGCCTTGACCTCGGCGTACTGGGAGACTGCGGCTTCCAGGTCCGCGGCCGTGACCGCCCACGGGAGGTTGCCGAAGTAGAGGGTCTTGATCACCTTTCTCCCTCCCTCACTTCAGGATTTTTTGGTTGCCTGATGTGGAGAGGGAACACGATCCCGGACCGGACGAATCCACGGACGCGCACCACTCACCAACCGGACCAACCACTATATAGGTTACTCGCTTTGGAGACAGAACACAACTGTTTCGCGGAAACAAAGCATTTCCGTTCGTATCGACGGGCAAATGAGCCCGGCCCCCCCTGGGCCGGGCTCCTGCTTGACGGATGGCGTTGTGCGCTGAGCCTGTTCGCCGGCTGATTGCCGCGGCCGCGGGCTGTGGGACCGACGCGGGGCCTTACCCGATAGGCTGCCGGTACCGCGGGTCAGTGGGATTCGGGCTCAGGCTGGCCAGCAGCACCAGCGGCTCGCTGCCCGTGTTCCGGACGGAGAACTCTTCCTCTCCCTCCACCAGCAGGACATCCCCTGCCGAGACGGGCGTCTCGCTGCCGTCCACGACCACCGTTCCGGATCCCCGCGAGACGTGGACCACCAGCGTCGACCCGGGATGCCTGTGCTTGGGCAGCTCCTGGCCCGGCGCAAAGGTCAGGACGAACACCAGCACCTGCGGGTGGTTGAAGCAGATGCGTTTGGTGAAGCGGGCCTCCGACACCACCGAAACCGCTGGCACATTCGCTTTCTCCATCGCAATCACCCCTGGGATAGCATCTCCCCGCCGCCTCACGCCATGTGCCCGCAGGCGGAAGCGCCCGTGACGCCTGCCGCCCGGGGATCAGCGCAGCCGCACGGCCGTCCCGCTGGCCGTGACCATGAGCATCGACTGGCCCAGCACCTCGTAGTCGATATCAATCCCCACCACGGCGTCCGCCCCCAGGCGCCTCGCCTCGCTCATCAGCTCCCGAAGGCACTGCTCACGGCCCTCGCGCAGCTTCGACTCGTACGAGCCGGCCCGGCCGCCGATGATGTCGGTGATCGAGGCGGCGAAGTCCCGCAGGAAGTTGGCGCCCAGGATCGTCTCCGCGCTCACGATCCCAAGGTACTCGGTGATCTGGCGCCCTTCCACCGTCTGCGTCGTGGTGATGATCATCCCGACGTTCCTCCCCCTTTGCTGGTCTGCCAATGAGGAGCGCCGCGACGGGGGAAAAGGTTCGCACTACCGCAGCCAGAAAGAACGGGAGCACCGACTTGGATCGGCGCTCCCGAACGCTCGCTTCATCACTTGAACAAGGCCTGGCAGGCGAGCCGGTACCCCTTGTCCAGGCGATCGCCGAGCTGCCGGCGCTCGAACTCCGTCGGCTCCGTCAGGAGGAAGGCAGTGTCCTTCGGCCACTGCACGAGGCACTGCTCGGTCGTGTTCCCCTTGCCGTCGCAGTCACAGGTGACCGGAACCCCCTGCTCCACGAGGGCATCGATCAGCCGCATGCCCGAACGGGTGTGGACCAGGTACTCTTCGTCTTTGTACTTGATGCGCCGCATGAAGTGCTCCCCTCCTCCCCAGCATGATACCACTTGACGGAATCCAACAGCAAGAGAGACCGGCCATCGCCGGTCTCTCGCAAATGGACAGCGCTCAGGCCGACTTGCTGTCGCTCTCGCCGGAAGACGTGCTCTCGCCGGACTTCTTTCCGGACGCAGCCGCGGCCCTGGCCCTGTCCAGGCTCGTCAGCTTCTGACCCACCGCAATGTGCCCGTTCTCCAGGCCGTGCGCCGCGAAGGCGGAGACGAGCCGCCTTGCGCCAACATGCCCGCACGCCGGGCACTTCTGATTGTCACCCGTGGTGTTGAGCGGGACCAGTTCCTCGAAGAGATGGTTGCATGCGTTGCAGCGGAACTCGTAGATCGGCACGCCAGTCTCCCCCCTTGCGTGACATCATGACGTAATTTTACCCAGGTGTATCAGCAGATTCAAGGGGCAATTAGCACTCACCGTCGGTGAGTGCTAATCACCCCTTGGGCTTCACGACCGGCACCCCAGCCTTGCACAGCGGGCACTCCTCCGGCGCCCACGAATCCACGTCCACCCGCACCAGCGAGCGGAGCGGCACGCCGAAGTCGGCGAGGCCCCGGGAGCGGTCCACGATGCAGCCGACCCCCACCAGCACGGGCTGGAACGCCCGAATGGCGCTGATGGCTTTCCGGACCGACCCACCCGTGGTGACCGCATCCTCCACCACCAGTACCCGCTCGCCGGCCCGCAGCTGCCACTGCCGCTTCAGGGCCATGCCGCCGTCCTCGGTCTTCTCGGTGAAGACCGCCCGCACGGGACGCCCGGTCAGCCTGCCCAGCTGCCGGGCCACCTCATAGGCCAGGATGATGCCGCCGGTGGCCGGACCGACCACCGTCTCGACGTTTTCCTCTTGAAACAGCCGCGCCAGCGCGTGGCACAGCCGCTCCGTCTCCGCCGGGTGCTGGAACGTGTGCGGCATCAGGAAGAACCGGTCCGAGTGGCGGCCCGAGGTCAGTTGAAAGTGGCCTTCCAGCAGCGCGCCGGTCGCGCGCAGTACGCCCAGCACCTCGTCGGGCCTCAGATTGCGCTCCCACTGTTCGCCAACCAAAGGGGGCTCCTCCTTATCTGCCTGCCCGGGCAACGCCGACCAACTCGTCGACGCGCCGGTAGCCGTGTGCGGCCATGAAAGCCGCCAGCTCCTCCGCGATCGCAAGCGGCGCCCGCGGGTTGATGAAGCAGGCGGTGCCCACCTGGACCGCGGAGGCCCCGGCCATGAGGAACTCGGCGGCATCCTCGCCGGTCATGATGCCGCCGATGCCGATCACCGGCACCTTCACGGCCCCGGCGACCTCCCAGACCATCCGCAGGGCGATGGGCTTGATCGCCGGCCCGGACAGGCCGCCGAAGACGTTGCCCAGGTGCGGACGACGCCGGCGGACGTCGATCGACATGCCCAGGACCGTGTTGATCACCGACAGCCCGTCGGCCCCGGCGTCCTCCACGGCCCGGGCGATCGCGACGATGTCCGTGACGTTGGGCGAAAGCTTCACGATGAGCGGCAGGCTCGTGGCCCTGCGCACCGCCGCCGTGACCTCGGCCGCCCCCCTCGGGGTCGTGCCGAAGGCCATCCCGCCCTCCTTCACGTTGGGGCAGGAGATGTTCAGCTCCAGCGCGGCTACGGCCGTCCCCTCCAGCCGCCGGGCCACGGCGACGTACTCCTCGACCGTCCGGCCGACGATGTTCACGATCACGGTCGCGCCCTGTTCCTGCAGCCAGGGCCAGTCGACGGTGAGGAAGTGATCGATGCCGGGGTTCTGCAGGCCGATGGCGTTCAGCATGCCGCCGGGCGTCTCGACGACCCGGATGCCCGGGTTCCCCTCCCAGGGTTCGATGGAGGTGCCCTTCACGCAGATCGCGCCGATCTGCCCAAGATCCATCACCCCGGCGAATTCCCGGCCGTAGCCGAAGCAGCCGGAGGCGGCCCAGACGGGGGTCCGGAAGGTCCGGCCGAACAGCCGGACGGAGAGATCGGGCGAGTCAGAAGCCACCGAGGACCACCTCCTCCGCCGGGAATACGGGCCCGTCCTGGCAGACCTTCAGGTAGCCGCCACCGGCCCGGGGCACGGTGCATCCCAGGCAGGCGCCGAAGCCGCAGGCCATGAACCGCTCCACGGACACGAAGCACGGGACGCCCGCCGCTGTGCACCGCTCCTTCACCGCCACGAGCATCGGTTCGGGGCCGCACGCCCAGACCTCCCCGATGGGTTCCGCAGCCGGCAGCAGGCGCTCCAGCGGCCCCAGCACGGTCCCCCGCTCGCCGGCCGAGCCGTCGTCGGTCACGGTGATCACCCGGATCCCGCTGGCCGCGACCTCCCGCGCCCCGGCCAGGTGCCGGGCCGTCCGGGCGCCGAGGATCGCCACGGCCGGGCGTCCGGCCTGCGCCGCCCAGCGGGCGGCGGCCGCCATCGGCGGGATGCCCACGCCGCCGCCGATCAGGAGCAGCC
>QGVE01000231.1 GCA_003242675.1 Bacillota bacterium
GGCGGCCGAGGCCGTCGTGGCGGCCCGGGGCGGGTCCCGGGCGCACGCCGGGCGGGGCGCTGCGGGCCTGGCCGGCGCCTTCGTCTGGCCGGTGGAGGCCCCCATCAGCTCGCCCTTCGGGCCGCGGTGGGGGCGAAACCACAACGGGATCGACCTCGCGGCAGACCACGGCGAGCTGATCCGGGCCAGCCGCGCCGGCGAGGTCTGGCTGGCGGGCCCGGTGGAGGGGTACGGCCTCACCGTCGTCATCGGCCACGACGACGGCACCCGCACGCTCTACGCCCACGCCTCGTCGCTGCTGGTGGAGGCCGGGGACCGGGTGGAGCAGGGGCAGCCCATCGCGCGGGTGGGCTCCACGGGCCGGTCCACCGGGCCGCACCTGCACTTCGAGATCATCGTGGACGACCGCCCGGTCGATCCGCTGGACTACCTGCCGCCGCAGCCCTGACATGTTTATCCACAAAACTTTCCACACGCTAAGCAATCTTATCCACAATACCCACAGGCGGCTGTTGATAAATTTTCGTACAAAAATACGCTGCTGCACCTAGGTCCGGCGCCGGAGAGATCTTGCCCGAAACTAGTGGGGGGTCGGTGGGCCCGGATCCGGTCCGGCTCCGCCGGCGGACCATGGCGAAAGGGGACACCCTGGGCCATTGCAGGGTGTCCCCTCCCTTTTGGCGTCTCCCTCAGTTTCCCGGCAGCAGCCGGAGGGCGCGTCCGCTCCGGTAGTTCTGGAAGTTGCGGGTGATCAGCCCGCCCCGGCTGTGCAGCTCCGACTGGTCGTCGTAGTGCGGGCTCAGGAAGTGGCCCGACTGCCCCGGCGTGACGATCGAGCGGCTGTTCCCCGTGGGGGCGGCGAGGTCGACCACCTGGCGCCACGGGGCGAACGTGCGGACCAGGCCGTCGCGGCCGTGGGACATCGCCCCCACGGTGACGCCGCTGCCGCCGATGGGGTAGGACCGGGGGTTCAGGAGCCAGCCCAGCGGCGCGGCCGCCGCGCCCACCGGGTGGGGCGGCTGGAGCCGGTGGTACTTCCCCCAGGACCAGCGGCTGGGATCCTGCCCCTGCAGGGCGGCGGCCCGGGCCACCGCGGCCTCCAGCGACGCCGCCGCCAGGCGCTCCAGCCCGCCCGCGGCCTCGATCCAGCCGTTGGGCCGGCCCGCCGCGGCCTCCCGCAGGGCCCTGTCGGTGACGTTCCCCTTGTCCGCCATCCGCCGGTAGAGCGGCTCGCCCATGAGGGGCTCGTAGAGCATCCGGGTGAGCTCCTCCCACCAGAAGTGGAAGATGAGCGGCTGGGGCTGGTCGGCGCTGTCCACCAGGTCCCAGGACTTGAGGAGCTCCACCGCCTTCGCGGCCGTGCCGCTCACGCCCGCCCGCTCCACCGCCGGCAGGAGCACGGGCAGCAGGGTGCGGGCGTGGAGGTTCATGTAGTCGACCTGCATCGCCTGCATGTCGTCGGCGGTGAGGTCGCCGAACTTCTCCTCGATCAGCTCGATGATGCGCATCGCCCGGTAGGGCTGCGACCAGGAGTAGGTGAGGAAGTAGGGGTAGGCGTCGTCGATGACCTTGTTGTTGGCCGTGACGATGTAGCCCTCCGGCGGGTTCACGGCCTCGGGCATCTCGTCGAAGGGGATGAAGCCGGCCCACTCGTACTCGTCGGTCCACCCCGGCACCGGCAGGAGCCCGTCGCCCTTCTTGCGGATCGGCACCAGCCCGCCGGTGCGGTAGGCGATGTTGCCGTCGACGTCGGCGTAGACGAAGTTCTGGGTGGGCACCTGGAAGAAGCGCAGGGCCTCCCGGAACTCCTCCCAGTTTTGCGCCTTCGGGAAGAGCAGCACCGCCTCCAGCTCCGGCGTGGGCAGGTGGGCGGTCCACTTCAGGGCCAGCGCCTCCTCCGGCCGGTTGTCCGGGTCGCCGACGACCTCGGAGATGATGGGCCCGTGCCGGGTGACCACCACCTCGAAGGGCACGGGGTCCTGCCCCTTCACGGGGATGAGCTCCCGGTAGACCTGGGCGTCCTCCCACCGGCCCATGTACTCGAACTGGTAGGGGTTCTCCGGGTTGCGCCGCTCGATGTAGAGGTCCTGCACGTCGGGGTTGGTGTTGGTGACGCCCCAGGCGATGCGCTCGTTCTGGCCGATGACGATGCCCGGCGCGCCGGGGAACATGACGCCGTAGGCGTTGATCAGCCCCGGGACGACCAGGTGCTGCTCGTACCAGATCGACGGGGTGCGGGCCCCCAGGTGCGGGTCGTTGGCGAGGAGCGGCTTGCCGCTCCTGGTCCCGGCGCCGGCGATGACCCAGTTGTTGGAGCCGCGCCCCTCGTCCGGCGCCGGCAGCAGGGCGAGGAGGCCGGTGAGGTC
>QGVE01000232.1 GCA_003242675.1 Bacillota bacterium
GAGGGGTATAGTGGGCAGGCCGGGCCTGCGGGGGGACCCCGAAGAGCGGCGGGCGTTGGTCCAGGGCGAGCGCTTTCACCTGATGGCCCGCCGGTACTACAGCGGACTGGAGCCCGGCACGGTCGGCGACCCCCGGGACCGTGCCGAGCTGGAAGGCTGGATGGGGCTTCTCCGGCGCTATCTGCCCCGCCGCCCGGGGTATGCCTACTATCCCGAGCTGGAGCTGCGCCTGAACGAGGCCGCCCCATCCGAGGGCGAAGCGGCCGGCGGGGCGGGCGGCCGCTCGGTGCCGGCCGGCACCGCCCCGCTCGTCCTGCGGCTGGTGGCCAAGTTCGACCTGCTGGTCGTGGCGCCGGACGGAGAGGCGACGATCTACGACTGGAAGACCCTGCAGCACATGCCGCCCCGGAGCCGGCTGGAGAGCGCCTTCCAGACGCTGGTCTACCGCTACGTGCTCTGCGCGGCGGGCGGCCCTTACGCCCCCGGCGGCGCCTTCGATCCCGACCGGGTGACGATGGTCTACTGGAACCCGTTGAGAGGCGGGCGGGAGGAGCGGCTGCCCTACAGCGCGGCCCAGTTCGCGGAAGACGGCCGGCGGCTGCGGCAGCTCGTGGCGCAGATCCTCTCCACGCCGCCGGAGGGGTTTCTGCCCACCGGCGACGGGCGGGTCTGCGCCCGGTGCGAGTACCGCCTGCTCTGCCACGGGCCCGTGGCCGAGTGGACGGCGGCGCCGGGCGAAGACGCCCCGCTGGAGGACGAGGAGACGCCGGACGACCGCGGCGGCGCGCCCGACGGATGGGCGGACCTGCCGCTTCCGTGACGGGGGCCGGATGAGAAAAAACCAGGACGCCGCCCGAGCGACGTCCTGGGTTTTGCTTTACGGTTCGACCTACTGCCGGCCGCCTTCGGCGATGGCGCTGCTGTCTGCAGCCGTGCCAACTTCGGCGACAGCGGTGCCGTCGGCGGACGTGCCGCCCTCGGCAACCCCACTCTCACGTGCCGACTGGACGCCCTCGGCCGCCCCCCCGGCCGGGCTGCCTTCGCTGCCGCCCACCTTGAAATTCCCGACCTGCTCCTTCAGCCACAGGGCGATCTGCTTCAGGTTCTGCGCGTGGCTGGCCACGCCGTCGGCGACGGCGGTCAGCTCCTCGATGGCGGCCGAGACCTGCTCCGCCGCCGCGGCGTTCTGCTGCGCCGCGTCGACGATGGCGTTGATGGAGGAGAGCACCCTGGCCGTGTTCTCAGCCATCTCCTCGGTGGCCGCCGTGTTCTCCGCCGTCACGGCGGCGACGCCCTCGAAGGCCCGCATCGCCTCGTCCACCTGCTTCTGCAGCGAGCGCGCCGCCTCGGCGACCTGGCTGACCTCCTCGGCCGCCCGGGTGACCGTCTGGAGGATCTGCTCCAGCCGCGCCCCGGACCGGGCCGCCAGATCGGTGCTCTGCCGGACCTCGGCGGAGCCCACTTCCATCGACTGGACCACCTGGTCGGTGCGGGCCTGGATCTGGGCGATCAGTTCGCTGATCTCCCGGGCCGAGGCGGCGGAGCGTTCGGCGAGCTTGCGCACCTCGTCGGCGACCACGGCGAAGCCCCGCCCGTGCTCCCCGGCACGGGCCGCCTCGATGGCGGCGTTCAGGGCCAGCAGGTTCGTCTGGTCCGCGATCTCCGAGATGACGGCGGTGATCTGGCCGATCTGGGCCGAGGCCTGCGCCAGCTCGTTCATGCGCGCGGCCGACTCGCCCACCACCTGCTGGATGCGGGTCATCCCCTGGACCATCACGTTCACCGCCTGAGCGCCCTCCTCGGCCATCTGCGCGGCCTCCTGCGCCCGCTGCGCGACCTGGTTGGTCTGGTCGGTCACGCGGCCCAGCTCCTCGGCGGCCTTGTGCAGCAGGGTGGACGCTTCCTCCAGGTCGGCGGAAGAGCGGCTGGCCCCGGTGGCGATCTGCTGCACGGACTGCCGCAGCTCCTCGACCATCCGGTTCATCTCCCGGGCCGAGGCCGCCTGCTGGGACGTGCCCTCGGCCACCACCGCCACCGCCCGGGCGGCGTCCTGGGCGGAGGCGGCGGCCTGGTCGGCCGTCGCGGCCAGGTCGCTGGAGACCTCCAGGCCCGCCTGCACGGTGCCCTGCATGCCGACCACCAGGCCCCGCAGGTAGCTCACCATCCGCTGGAAGCTGTGGGCCATCTGCACCAGCTCATCACGGCCCTTCACCTTCTCCAGCGCGGCGGTCACGTCCTGGCCCAGGTCCCCGCCCGCCATCCGCCCCCCCCCCTGGCCCAGGGCCCGCCCCGCCGGGCCATGGTGCGGGGCGCCGAGGCAAACGGCCCACAACCCCACACAAAAGGGCCCCGCGGGCGGG
>QGVE01000114.1 GCA_003242675.1 Bacillota bacterium
CCCTTTAAAGGGCCCAAACCCGAGGCGAACCGGGAGATTGGGAAGGAGGGCGCCGCCAAGGCCCTGATGAAGAAGGCGGGGGTGCCGACCATCCCCGGCTTGGACGGCGTGGTGCAGAGCGAGGACGAGGCCCTGGCCGTTGCCGAGGAGATCGGCTACCCGGTGATGGTGAAGGCGACGGCCGGCGGGGGCGGGCGGGGCATCCGCGTCGCCCGGAACCCCGAGGAGCTGGTCCAGGCTCTGCACAAGGCCGCCAGCGAGGCCGGGGCGGCCTTCGGCAACGCCGCCGTGTTCGTGGAGAAGTACATCCAGGTCGGCCGCCACATCGAGGTGCAGGTGCTCGGCGACCAGCACGGCAACATCATCCACCTGGGGGAGCGCGAGTGCTCCATTCAGCGGCGGCGCCAGAAGATGCTGGAGGAGGCGCCGGCCCCGTTCCTCCCGGAGGAGACCCGGCAGCGCATCCGGGAGGCGGGCGTGCGCGCCGCGCAGGCGGTGGGGTACGACAACGCCGGCACCGTGGAGATGATCTACGACGAGCTGACCGGGGAGTTCTACTTCCTGGAGATGAACACCCGGATCCAGGTGGAGCACCCGGTGACCGAGGCGGTGACGGGGATCGACCTGGTGAAGGCCCAGATCCGCATCGCCGCCGGGGAGCCGCTGCCGTGGAAGCAGGAGGACATCGTCATCCGCGGCCATGCGATCGAGTGCCGCGTTAACGCCGAGGACCCCGACAACAAGCTATACCCCTCCACCGGGACGGTCACGGCCCTGGAGATCCCCGGCGGACCCTGGACCCGCTGGGACGGCATGCTGTACCCGGGCTATCAGATGAAGCCGTTCTACGATTCGCTGGTGGGCAAGATCATCGTCTGGGGCGAGGACCGGAACGACGCCATCGCCAAGATGCAGCGGGCGCTGGCCGAGTTCCGGGTGGAGGGCATCAAGACGACGGTGCCCCTCCACCAGCGCATCCTGGCATCGCCCGAGTTCCGGGAGGGGCGGTATTCGACCGAGTGGCTGGAGGGTTTCCTGGGGATCAAGTAGAAGAAGGCCGGGCGTGTGCCCGGCCTTTTCGATTGCGTGTGTCCGGTCTTGGCGCAAGGGCGCGCCTCCGGACCGGCGCCGGTCCCCTCACGGAGGAGGCATGATGCATGGACAACCGCCGGCAGGAAGATCGGCGGGAGCGCCAGGGAGAGGGCTGGCGGAAAGGGAACCCGGAAGCCAAACGGGAACTCCGCCGCCGCATGATCGCGGCCCGGCAGGCCCTGGATCCGGCAGAGCGCGCCCGCGCCGGCCTGCTGGCCCAGCGGGCCGTGCTGGCCGCACCGGAGTGGGCCCGAGCGCATACGGTGCTCCTCTACATGCCCGTGCGCGGCGAGGTGGATACCGCCGCCCTCGCCGAGGCCGGCCGCCTGGCGGGAAAGCGGCTGCTTCTGCCCCGGGTGGAGCAGGGGGACCGCCTTCTCCGCCTCCACCTGTGGGACGGCACCGCCGCACAGCTCGTCCCGGGCGCGTACGGCATCCCGGAGCCCCGGCCGGACCTGCCGCAGGTGGCCCCCGCCGTGGTCGACCTGGTCATCGTGCCCGGCGTCGCCTTTGACCGCCGGGGCTACCGCCTGGGCTACGGCGGCGGCTACTACGATCGGCTTCTCCCGGAGCTGGCGCACGCCGTGCGGATCGGCCTGGGCTACGGCTTCCAGCTGGTGGATCTTCTCCCCGCCGAGCCCCACGACGTGCGGCTCGACGCGCTCGCCACGGAGCATGGGCTGTACCGCTTCCCGGCCGCTGGGGAGCGGTTCCCCGGTTGATCGCCGCGGGATCAGGCCCCGGCGTCGGCGCGCTCCACCCAGCCGGGCTGCACCGGTATTGCGCCATCCGGGAACACCGCAACCTGGGGTACGTAGTAGAACGACATCCGCGGGTTCCGGGCGAACCACGCCCGCACCAGGTCCACCGTCCAGAGCGCGGCGGCCTGCTCCAGCGCCTCGCGGCTCAGGGGCAGGATGGTGCGCTCCCCGTCCAGCTCCCAGGTCAGGATCGCCCGGTCCGCCGGGATCGTGGAGAGCGGCACGGCGATCCGCGTGCGCTGGTGGAGGAAGGTGCCGGGAAGCATGCGGAAGTCGATGGGCGTGAAGTAGACGCCCGAGTTGCGGAAGGGGCCCAGGAGCGGCTCGGCCCACTGGGCGTAGAGAGAGCGGTAGATGGGTTCGAGCCTCTGCCAGCGTTCGGATTCGGGGAACGCGCTCAGCGGGAGCAGGCCCCGGCTGAGAATGCCGGGCAGCGACTCTTCCCCGCCGAACAGGTAGTGGTAGAGCGTGTCTACCCGACAGACAGTTTGCAATTGAAAACACCTCGGTCGGATGTGTACGACGGCCGGCGCGGCGGTTCCTGCTTGGTGGCCTGAGCGCCTCGGGTGTGAGGCCGGAACCCTGGGTCGCGGGACCGCCCGGGCCCGACGCGTCGGCAACAGTCGATGCGAACAGAACGGAAGGGGGACCGCAGGGGGGGCCGGGCCCGCCCGGTGACGAGGCAAGGCCGGGAGGACGTGCTCCCGGCCTTTCACGATGCGCAGATCGCAGCCGCGGCCCTTCCACCCGGCTCACTCGGCCGCCCAGCCCCGGGCCCGCTCCACCGCCCGGCGCCAGCCGGCGTAGAGCCGTTCCCGCTCCTCCGCCGGCAGGGTCGGGGTGAAGCTCCGGTCCAGGGCCCACTTGTCGGCCAGCTCCGCCTGGCTCCCCCAGAACCCGGTCGCCAGCCCGGCCAGGTACGCCGCACCCAGGGCGGTGGTCTCGGCGACCTTCGGCCGGTCCACCGGGACGCCGAGGATGTCCGCCTGGAACTGCATGAGGAAGTTGTTGGCGACGGCGCCGCCGTCCACCTTCAGCCGGTTCAGGCGGATGCCGGAGTCCTGCTCCATCGCCCCCAGCACGTCGCGGGTCTGGTAGGCGATCGACTCCAGGGTCGCCCGCGTGATGTGGGCACGGCCCGTCCCCCGGGTGAGGCCGACGATGACCCCGCGGGCGTACATGTCCCAATACGGCGCGCCGAGGCCCACGAAGGCCGGCACGACGTAGACACCGCCGGAGTCGGGGACCGAGAGCGCCAGCTCCTCGGAGTCGGCGGAGCGCTCGAAGAACCGGAGCTCGTCCCGCAGCCACTGCACCGCCGCGCCACCGATGAAGATGGAGCCTTCCAGGGCGTACTCCACCCGGTCGCCGAGCCCCCAGGCGATGGTGGTCAGCAGGCCGCTCGCCGACGGCACCGCCCGGGTGCCGGTGTTCATCAGCAGGAAGCAGCCGGTGCCGTAGGTGTTCTTCGCGTCCCCCGGCTGGAAGCAGGCCTGACCGAAGAGCGCCGCCTGCTGGTCCCCGACCACGCCGGCGATGGGGATGGCTGCGCCGAGCACGGCGGCGTCGGTTTCCCCGTAGATGTGGCTGGAGGGAAGCGCCCGGGGCAGCATGGACGCCGGGATGCCGAGCTCCGCCAGGATCTCCTCGTCCCACGCCAGGCGGTGGATGTTGAAGAGCATCGTGCGCGAGGCGTTGGAGTAGTCGGTGGCATGCACCCGCCCGCCGGTCAGCTTCCAGATCAGCCAGGTGTCGATGGTGCCGAAGCGGAGCCGCCCCTGCTCGGCCTTCTCCCGGACGCCGGGGACGTGATCCAGGATCCACTTCACCTTGGTCCCGGAGAAGTAGGCGTCGATGACCAGCCCGGTCTTCTCCCGGATGCGCGGCGCCCAGCCCCGGGCCGAGAGGTCGTCGCAGATCGGGGCGGTCCGGCGGCACTGCCAGACGATGGCGTTGTAGACCGGCTCGCCGGTCTCGGCGTCCCAGACGACCGTCGTCTCCCGCTGGTTGGTGATGCCGATTGCGGCCACCTCGCTCAGCTTGATCCCGGTCCGGGCGAGCACGTCCTGGATGGCGCGCAGCTGGGTCGACCAGATCTCCTCCGGGTCGTGTTCGACCCATCCGGGCTGGGGGTAGATCTGCCGGAACTCGTGGTTCACCTGCCCCACGGGCCGGCCGTCCCGGTTGAAGAGGATGGCCCGGGACGAAGTGGTTCCCTGATCCAGGGCGAGAATGTACCCGCGGTTCATCGCTAACCGCCTCCCATCCGGCCGGGGCCGTGCGGTGTCCCGACCCCAATTTTACGCCAGGCCGGAACCCTGTTGGTCCCGGCCTGGCGCGGTATGCTGTTTCCTCAGAGCCGTGCGGCGCGCCGGATCAGCGCCGGACCCAGCCGCGCTCGATCATGCCGGTGGCGAGCCGGTCCACGGCGTACAGGTACGCGGCCTCCCGCATGGAGACCTTGTAGCGCTCGCTGTAGGCCAGCACGGCCGCGAACGCAGTGGTCATGTACCGGTCGAGGCGGCGGTGCACGACGCGCTCGGACCAGCGCAGGCCGCCCTGCTGGCCCTGCACCCACTCGAAGTAGGAGACGGTGACGCCGCCGCCGTTGGCCAGGATATCCGGCACCTGCATGATGCCCCGGTCGGCCAGCACCTGCGCCCCCTCGGGGGTCGTCGGGCCGTTGGCGCCTTCCACCACGATCGGCGCGCGGATCGTTTCCGCCACCTTGGCCGTGATCTGCCCTTCCAGCGCCGCCGGGATCAGCACATCCACCGGCAGCGCGAAGAGCTGCTCGTTGGTGAGCGGCTCGGCGCCGGGGAAGCCCGCCACGCCGCCGTGGGCCTTCACGTGCTCCGTCAAAGCGGCGATGTCGAGGCCGTCTTCCTTATAAACGCCGCCGGTGATGTCGGTCACGCCGACGATCTTCGCCCCCATCGCGGTGAGGGCCTGCGCCGCGCCGCGGCCGACGTTGCCGAAGCCCTGGATGGCGACCTTGGCGCCCCTCAGTTCCACGCCCCGGACCTTGCACGCCTCACGGGTGACGTAGGCGAGGCCGAGGCCGGTGGCGCCGGTGCGGCCCTCGATGCCGCCCAGGTTGAGGCTCTTGCCGGTGAAGACGGAGAAGTTGAGGTTCGTGGTCGACTTCAGGTACTCGTCCAGCATCCAGCCCATGATCTGGGAGTTGGTGTTGACGTCCGGCGCGGGGATGTCCGTCTCGGGACCGATCATGTCACGCAGCCCGCGCACGTACCCCCGGGCGATCTGCTCCACCACGGAGGGCGGCAGGGAGCTGGGGTCGCAGATGACGCCGCCCTTGGCGCCCCCGTAAGGCAGGCCGAGTACGGCATTCTTCAGGGTCATGAGCATCGCCAGCGCTTCGACCTCTTCCTTGGTCACGCTGGGGTGGAACCGGACGCCGCCCTTGTAAGGGCCGAACACGGCTGCGTGCTGGGACCGGTAGCCCAGGAAGGTCTCCACGGAGCCGTCAGGCATGGTTACCGCAATGTGCACCTCGAGGGTACGGCGTGGGTTGCGCAGGATCTTGTAGACGCTCTCCGAGTGGCCTAGTTTCTCGACTGCGGCACGGATGGTCTCCTGCGTATCGCGGAAGAATTCCTGGCCATTCATGGACGAGATCCTCCCTTCGATCCTTCCGTACGGACACCCATGCCTGTATTCAGCACGCTCAGGCTCCACTCCTGCCGCAAAAGGGGGGCGAACGCCCACTTTCTTGAATACGCGGAAACGCTTCTCCTGTGCGGAATGCAGCCTTATCACGGCAATTGGTCTATACACTTGTGGAACCTCGGGCTCGGGTGCGACGTCGAGGTAATCAAATGTCATCCGTTGGCGGGAGGAGGGTTCAGGCATGGTAGTCATCTCTGCACGTGGACTGCGCAAGGTGTTCCGGGTTCACCGCAAGCCGGAGTCGGCCTGGGCCCGCCTCCGGGCCGCGCTGCGGCCGCAGGTGGTGGAGGTGGAGGCCGTGCGGGGCGTCGACCTCACGGTGGAAAGGGGGGAGATGCTGGCGTTCATCGGCCCCAACGGCGCCGGGAAGTCCACCACCATCAAGATGCTCACGGGCATCCTGCATCCCACCGCCGGTGAGGCCCAGGTGCTGGGCCTCACCCCCTGGAAGGACCGGCAGCGCCTGGCCTTCCGCATCGGCTCGGTGTTCGGGCAGAAGTCGCAGCTCTGGCTGCACCTCCCCCCGGTGGACACGTTCAACCTGCTGGCCCGCATCTATGAGCTGGACTGGTCGGAGTACCTCAAGCGGCGCGCGGAGCTGGTGGAGCTCTTCGAACTGGAGGAGATCATGCACATCCCCGCCCGGAAGCTGAGCCTGGGGCAGCGGATGCGCTGCGAGATCGCCGCCAGCCTGCTGCACCGGCCGGAGATCCTGTTCCTCGACGAGCCGACGATCGGGCTGGATCCGGTGGCCAAGGGGGCCATCCGGGACCTGATCCGCCGGGCCAACCGGGAGGAGGGGGTGACGGTCTTCCTGACCTCCCACGACGCGGGCGACATCGAGCACCTCTGCAAGCGGGTGGTGATCATCAACCAGGGCCAGGTCATCCTCGACGGTTCGGTGAGCGCCCTGAAGCGGGACTACATGCCGGAGCGGCAGATCGATCTCAAGCTGGGCGCGCCGGTGACGGGCGAGCTGCGCCTGCCGGGCGTGCGGGAGCTGAAGGCCACGGCTTACGGGCTGAAGCTGGCTGTGGACACCCGCGTGTCGCCCATCGAGGCGACGGTGGCCCACCTGCTCCGGGAGTACCCGGTGCAGGACATCGCCATCACCATGCCGCCGATGGAGCAGGTCATCGCCGCCATCTACCAGGGGAAGGGGGTGGCCGGGTGCACCGCAAGATCCTGAAGTACGTCGAGGTCGGGCTGATCGCCGTGCGCTCCGCCTGGGCGTATGTGTGGAACCAGCTTCTGTCCACCCTGTTCCTGGTGGTCGTGCTGTACGTCTTCGTCCAGCTCTGGCGGGCGACGTTTGCCGCGCAGGGCCCCGTGATCGACGGGTACACCCTGCCCGAGATGATCTGGTACCTGGTGGCCACCGAGGCCATCGTCCTCTCGCTGCCGCGGGTCCACGCCGTGCTGGAGCAGGAGGTGAAGGACGGCGACCTGGCCCTGCGGCTCTCCAAGCCGTACTCCTACCTGGGCTTCCACTACGCCGCCTTCCTGGGGGAGGCCCTGGTGAAGCTGGCCGTCATGCTGCTGGTCGGCGGTGCCACGGCCTGGCTGGCGGTGGGGCCGATCCCCTTCCGCTGGGAGGCCGTCCCGGTGCTCCTGCTCCTCTACCTGACGACCCACGCCCTGAACTTCTTCTACAGCGCGATGGTGGGGCTGCTGGCGTTCTGGGTGGAGGAGGTGCTGGGCATCCACCTGCTCTTCGACCGGCTGAAGTGGATCCTGGGCGGCATGCTGATCCCCGTCGAACTCTACCCCGAGGCCGTGCGGCGCGTGGTGGACTGGCTGCCCTTCCGGCAGATGATCGGCGGGCCGGCGGAGCTCTTCGTGCACTTCGCCTGGGAGGGCGCCCCGGCGCTGCTCCTGCAGCAGGTGCTGTGGCTGGTCGTGTTTGGCCTCATCTGCACCGCCATCTACCGGCTCGGGGTGAGGAGGGTGGACCTGAATGGCGGCTAGGCAAACGGGGTTCAGAGGCGCCCATTCGAGCGGGGTGGCGTTCACCGGCGTCTGTCGGCAGCTCGCTTTCATCGGCGCCTACCTGCGGGCGAACCTGGCGTCTGCGCTGGAGTATCGCACCTCCCTCGTCTCCCAGGTGCTCGGCATGTTCCTCAACAACGCCCTCTGGGTCTTCTTCTGGGCGCTCTACTTCACCCGGTTCCCGGTGCTCAGGGGCTGGACCCTGAACGACGTGGTGGTGCTGTGGGCCGCGGCCAGCACCGCTTACGGCCTGGCGGTGGGGCTGATGGGCAACGTGCTGCGCCTGCCGCAGCTGATCGTGCAGGGCCAGCTGGACTACTTCCTGGCGCTGCCCAGGAACGTCCTGCTGCACGTGCTGGTGAGTCAGGTGCGGGTGGTCAACCTGGGCGACCTGCTCTTCGGCCCGGTCCTGCTGCTGGTGATCGTGCGGCCCACCTGGGCGCAGCTTGCGGTCTTCGCCGCCTGCTCGGTGCTCGCCGCGCTGGTGCTGCTCGGGTTCCTCATCCTGGTGGGCTCGGCCGCCTTCTTCGTTGGGCACGCCGACGCGCTGCTGGCCCAGGTGGTGAACGCCCTGATCCACTTTTCCACTTACCCGGCGCGGATCTTCGACGGCGGCGTCCGGGTGCTGCTCTACACCGCACTGCCGGCGGCGTTCGTCTCCACCGTGCCGGTGGAGCTGGTGCGCCAGTTCCACTGGAACGGGCTGCTCGGGCTGGCGTGCGCCACGGCGGTCTTCATGGGGCTCGGGATCTGGACCTTCCACCGGGGCCTGCGGCGGTACGAGTCCGGAAACCTGCTGATCATGCGCTCGTGACTCCAGGGCCCACGCCCTCCACCGGGTGCGTGGGCTTTGCCCCCAGCGTTTTCTGAAACAGAGCCCGCCCACCATTGGGGCGGGCCTTTTTTCAGGAAACACTTGCCTTGTGCCCACTTTGTGGTACTATAGTGGTGAAAAGTGGTGGGAAGTGGGGCAGTGTCCCATTCACCCGGAGGTCGCTGCCCTCACGCCCCCTTCAGCAGGCGGCCGGCGCCGCTCCGGGGCGGCCCGGCGGCGGGAGACGACAGCGATGTTCTTGGGCGAGTACCAGCACGCGATCGATGCCAAGGGGCGGCTCATCATCCCGGCCCGGCTGCGCGAGGGGCTGGGTGACCGCTTCATTGTCACCAAGGGGCTGGACCGCTGCCTCTTCGTCTTCCCGCTCGCCGAGTTCGAGGCCCTCAGCGAGAAGCTGCGGGGCCTGGGGATGGGCTCCAGCGCCGCCCGCGCCTTCAACCGCCTGTTCTTCTCCGGCGCCACCGAGTGCGAGCTGGATCCACAGGGGCGGGTCCTCCTGCCGGCCAACCTGCGGGAGTACGCCGGCATCGCCAGGGACTGCGTCATCGTGGGCGTCGAGAATCGGGTGGAGATTTGGGCGGCGGAGCGGTGGGCAGAGTACAGGGAGGAAGCGGACGAGCTCTACACCGAGATCGCGGAGAAGCTGGGCTTCCGACCCGGCGCG
>QGVE01000233.1 GCA_003242675.1 Bacillota bacterium
CCTCCGGCATTACGTTTGACCTGTACAAGCCCCAGGGGGACAGCACCTTCCGGGCGGAGGCCGGTTGGACGATTGCCGCCCCGGCCATCCCGCTGCTGGGCGCTGTCCGCTTCCCGGCAGCGGTGGACCGGGACAGCGTGACCATTCGCCTGACCCCTGACGAAGGTTGGGAAGCCCGGCCGGTCCAGGGCGAAGGGCTACCGGACACCATGGTGCTGTTCCAATTCACGCCTGCGCAGAGCGACCCGACTGAGGCCATACCCTGGGGCAAACCCGGATGGCTCACCCTCACCGTGGAGGGCGCCAGGACGCCGGATGGGCAGCCGCTGCAGACCGGGCCGGTCAGCCTGCGGATCTATGCCTACAGCAGGGAGATGCAGGACTCCCACCCGTACCTGGTGCAGTGCTATAGCAGCCTGGAAGTGGCCCCGCCCGGGGAAGGGCTGTGAGGTCGTTGCAGAACGCGACAAAGGACCCGCCGGAGGGGACGGCGGGTCTTTCCGTATCCTCACTCTTTGGTATAGTGAAGAGGACAAGCGCTTACGGACGATCCGCGATGCGAGGGAGAGCCGATGACAGAACCCAGACAGCCGGCTTCGGTCGACACGGTGATCATCGGCGGGACGGCCGCCTATCACCTGGCGTTCGACCCGGGCTGGACGGAGCGGATGGTGGAGACCCCCTTCGGCCCCGCCGGCCCGTTCCGCATCTTTGCGGTGGCGGGCCGGCCGGTCGCCTTCCTCAGTCGGCACGGGGGCGAGGGGCGGCTCGGGGTGACGCCGCCCTTCATCAACTACCGGGCCAACGTTTGGGCGGCCCGCGCACTGGGCGCCCGCCGGATCCTGAGCTGGAACAGCGCCGGGTCGCTCGTCCGCTCGCTGCCGCCGGGGAGCCTGGCGGTGGTGTCGGACCTGATCGACTGGACGCGCCGGCGGCCGGACAGCTTCGGCGGGGTGCTGCGGGCAGGGCCGGGTACGGTGAGCGAGCTGTTCGATCCCGACCTGCGGGCCAAGCTGGTGCGGGCGGCCGCGGCCTGCGGCCACCGGGCCGCTCCGGGGGCCGTCTACGCCGCCACCGAGGGCGCCCGGCTGGAGACGCGGGCGGAGATCGCCCTCCTGGCCCAGGCGGGAGCCGAGCTTGTGGGCATGACGCTGGCCCCCGAGGTCTTCCTCGCCCGGGAGCTGGGGATGGCGTACGGATCGCTCTGCTGGGTCTCCAACTACGCGTGCGGGGTCCCCTTCGACGGGCCGGAGCAGCGGCTGTTCGGACCGGAGGTGGGGCAGCTGATGTTCGGGATCATGCGGCGGCTGCTGGAGGAGGAGGCGAACCAGGGTGAGTGAGACGCTGTACATCCTGCCGGAGGACCTGCTGCCTGCGGCGACGGAGAGCGGGGCGGGAACCATCGGCGCGGACCACGCCGCGGGCGGAAGCCCGGTGGCGGAGCACGCCAGCCCGGTCACGCGGCACGAGACGCCGTACGGGCAGGTGGAGCAGCGGGGCCTGGCCCTGATCCGCACGGCTGACACCGATCCCCGGGCCCTCATCTACGCGGCCAAGGCGGCCGGGGCCTCGGCCGTCCTGGCGGCGGCGAGGGTTGAGCCCGTGAGTCCCCTGCTGGAGCCCGGCGACCTGGTGGTCCCGGCCGACGTCATCGACCTCACCCGCCTCCTTCCCCCCACCTTCTTCGTGGGGAAGGGCTACGGGTTCATCCGGCTCGACCCGCCGTTCTGCCCGGAGCTGTCGGCGGCGCTGTATGCGGCGGCGCGCGCGATGACCCCCCGGGCGTTCCGAAGGGCCACGTACGTGGGGTTGGACGGGTCCCGGGAGGCGACGCCGGCCGAGCGGCGCATGTACCGCATGTGGGGTGCGGATGTATTCGGATCCGGGTTGGTGCCCGAGGCCTTCCTGGCGCGGGAGCTGGAACTGTGCTATGCGGCGCTGACTGTGGTGGGCGAGGCGCACGTGAACCTGGTGTCGGTCCTGGCGCGGGCGGCCAGGATGGTGCGGCACGATCGAAGCTGTAGCTGCCGGCAGGCCATGGCCGCCGCCCGGGCGCAGGGGCTGATCGGCGACGACTGGCGGGAGTGGTGACGCAATTGAACAAACATCAAGTCTCGTATCTATCTGCTACGCTACGAGCACTGCTAATTGTGCTGCCTCCCCTAGCTCAAGTTTCACGCGAACAACTCGACATTCGTGGTGTTAAAAGGGCGTATGGGTAGGGGGGGTGTCGCGAAACTCATGCAATGAAGCGTGAGAGCTTGCGTGAACAAGAACCACGCAAACGGTTTGCGTAGAGAATGGATGAGAAGGCGAGAATCCGCCAGAACACCCAATCCGACACGCCTCT
>QGVE01000234.1 GCA_003242675.1 Bacillota bacterium
GGGGGTGTGTCTGGCCCGGGCCGAACACCGGGCGCCGGAACCCCCGGGGTGGGGCCAAGGTGGAAGTGTGCTGGCCCGGGCCGACGTCGAACACCCCCGCCCGCTCCCGGGCGGGCCGCGCCTCCGGCAGCATGCGGCCGTCACGGTAGATCCCGCCCGCCTTGCCGTGGAACGCGTGGGTCACGATGTCCCCGGCCTCCAGCAGCGGGAGCACCTCTTCCAGGCGCGGCGGCGCGTTGCCGATGTGCACCATGAGCGGTACCCCGGCCCTGTGGGCGGTCTCGGCGGCCAGCCGGATGGGGGCGACCCCCTGGCTGCCCACCACCGAGGCGCTCGCCCTGGCCTTGATGCCCACCAGGAAGTCGGGATGGGCCCGGATCGCGGCGAGCGTCTCCTCCGGAGACAGCATCGCCGGGTCGCTCAGTTCCCCCCGTTCCCGCGCCAGCCCGTCCACCGCCAGGTTCAGGAAGGCCAGCACCCGGGTGCGGGCACCGGCCACCTGGGCCCGGAACCGCTCGAGATTCTGTGCCCCTGCGCTCCCTGCGTCCACGACCGTGGTCACGCCCTGCGCCACGCCGATCTGGTCGGGCGGGAGCCCGAGGACCGTTTCCCCTTCGAAGCAGTGGACGTGCAGGTCGATCAGCCCCGGCACGACCAGCAGGCCGCGCGCGTCGATCTCCATGTCCGCCCGGACCGGCAGGTCGCCTTCGGCCACCGCCTGAATGCGGCCTTCCGACACCACGACCGTGCCGACCATGTCCACCTGTGCAGCCGGGTCGATGATCCGGCCGCCGCGAATGCAGATTGTCCCGTTCATCTCCCATCGTCCTCCTTGTCCGCCCGGATGACGTAGCGCAGAACCGGCACGACCTCCTCCGGCGGAATCGTCACGCCGTGCCAGCGCCCCAGGATCTGCAGGCCCCGCTCCACCGCCCGGAACACGGAAGGGTGCTCCCGCCGGATGCGGTCCAGATCCGGCTCGGCGACCACCTGCCCGGCCCGGTAGCGGGGCAGCGCCATCTGGAGGTGAATGGCCAAACCCGCGTGCGTGGCCGGATCCACCTGAATGCCCAGGAGCGCCAGCTCACGGATGACCGGCTCGGCCAGCTCCAGAGGCGGACGCTGCTCCACGAGGTACTCTTCCAGCGCCCTGCGGAGGCCGTCCCGGTCACGAACCTCCACGTGCGGCTCGATCACCGCGAGCACGCCGTCGACCAGCGGGTGCCCCTCCGCCGCGGCGGGGCGGCGAGGATCGGCCCCCGCCAGCGCCCGCACCGCGCTGCGCACCCGCTCAACCTCCTGCGGTGTGAGCAGCGGCGAGACGCGCACCTGCGGCACCGGCAGGGGTGGCAGCGGCACCGTGGTGATGACCAGATCCACCTGGTGCTGCCACTTCGCATCCCCCGTCTCCAGGGCGGAGACCACGCCGACGATCTGCAGGTGCTCGAACTGGCGCTTCAGGCGGGCAGCCAGAAGGTGCGCCGAGCCGAGCCCGGTGCTGCAGACGACCAGGACCCGTACGCCGGCCGGCTCGCCCCGGCGCTCCAGCGCCGCGGCGACGTGCACGGTGAGAAACCCGATCTCGTCGTCCGACAGGTCGCGCTCCAGCCGGTCCCGCACCGAGCGCAGCGCCCGCGCGACGGCGCTGTACACCGGCGCCATCTGTTCCTGAATCTCGGCTCTGAGCGGATTGATCGCTCCCAGCGCAAACCGCTGCCGGGCGAGCAGACCCTGCAGGTGCCAGGCCAGGCCCCGCCGCAGCACGGGGTCGTCGGTGAGGTCCACCTCCAGCAGTTCGCTCACCTGGCGGATCAGCTGCTCCGCGAGCGCCCGGGCCGCCGGGTCCTCAGGCGCCTGCGGCGGCATCTCGCTCAGGGGCATCAGCGGCTGCGCCCGTCCGCCGAGCAGGTGCAAGGTCATGTACCCGCGCTCCGGGTCCGGAATGGGGTGGCCCGACAGCGCCTCCAGTTCCGCGGCCATGGCCTCAGCGACGGGCCACTCCGGCAGCTGCTTCAGTTCGGCCAGCCGGTCCGGGGGCATGGTGATCTCCTGCCCCGCGCCCAGCCGGTGCAGGGCCACCGACAGGTGGATCACCAGCGAGACGAAACTCTCCTCGGTGAACTTGCGCTGCAGGCGCTGTTCGGCGCGGCGCACCACGCCGCTCAGCGCCTCCCAGCCCACGGCTGCGCCCGACGGCCAGGCGGCCGCCGCAGGCGGCACGGCTCCGGTCCCCCGGCTCAGCCTCAGCAGCTCCTCCGGCCCCACCGTCGCCACGAGGAACCGGACCAGCGTCTCCCGCCGGTCCTGCTCCGACCCGGCGATCCGGATCCGTCCC
>QGVE01000115.1 GCA_003242675.1 Bacillota bacterium
CACGTCGACCCCGGCGAAGGGCACCGCGCGGTACCCGCCCCACGTGTACACGAAGGTCACCGTCTCCGGGCCGGAACCCCGGAAGTACCGGTCGACCTCCAGGGTCACCTCGGACTTCCTGAAGCCCATCCCCGGCGGCAGCCTCAGCAACCCCCGGTCTTCCGAGGCAGTGGGCCCCTGCCCGGGGGCGGGGGCGGAAACTGGCCGGACGCTCGCGACCCTGCCGCGCACCACCAGGTCATACCGGTCGAACTCTTCCACCGGTCCGATGCAGCTCAGCGCCCGTGCGTGACCCCACAAGAGCGTCGCCCCCAACAGCGCAATCCCGAGAAGCAACGCCAACAGGCCTTTTTGCACGGTCATCCCCCTAAGAGTGCTGGCATGGGGTCAAGTCATAAACTTCAGTAAAGTAGACGGTATTCCCGGTAGGGTGGGATTCACATTGCGCGGGACGTCGCCGAGAGCGGCCCGGCACGGGAGGTCCTCACGTGCAGAGGTTCATCCGCTTTGCCATCTTCCTGGCCGCCGTCCTGGCGGCGGTGTTGGTCACAGGGAGGAGCATGGCCCGCATGCACAGAGGCACTGACCTTCGGTGGGAACCCAGGCACATCCGCATCGACGAGGCCCGGATCGCCGAGATCGACAGTGCCATGGACCTGATCGAACCCCTGTGGTGGACCGTGGAGACCACGAGCCCCGAGGCCTACGAGGCGAGCCTGGCGCCCTTCACCCGGGCCCAGCGGCTGGTGTACGCGATCGAGATGTACCGGGCCGAGGTGGACAACGGCGGCCACGGCCAGTTCTACGGCAACTCCAGCGGCATCGTCTGGCGCGACGCTTTAGCCGGGTTCGAGTGGCTGGGGCTCACCGAGCTGGCGGAGAACCTGCGCGCGTCAGCGGATCTCCTGGGCGGCGACCCGCCCCTCGACAGGTGGGAGCGGGAGGCGCTGCTGCAGCGGCTGAAGCCGGACTTCAGCGGAATCACCCGTCGGTTCTGGGAGCTGGATGCGCAGACCGACGTCGACGCGGTGATCCTGCAGTACGCCCGGGCCCACCCGGAGGCGTTCCGGTTCGACGGCATGGTCCGCGTGCCCGCCTCCGACAACGTGGTGTTCAGACAGTACATCTTCTGGTTCTTCCCATCGCCGTGGGTCCGGCAGGAAAGAAGGTGAAGCGAATGCCCACGCAGCTGGGCGGCTACATGGGACGGATGCTGAAAATCGACCTGACCACCCGTCAGGTGAGCGAATACCCGATCTCCGATGAGCAGCGGAAGCGGTACCTGGGCGGCAAGGTGCTGGCGGCCCGCATCCTGGCCGACCTGATCACGGGCCCCCTCGACCCCTTCGGGCCCGAGAACGTCATCGTCGTCACCACCGGGCCGCTCACCGGCACCGGCGCGCCCATGGCCAGCCGCTTCAACGTCTCCACCATCTCCCCCCTCACCGGGCTGCTCACCTCCTCCAACTGCGGCGGCTCCTTCGGGATCCACCTGAAGAAGGCCGGCTGCGACGGGCTGATCATCACGGGCCGGGCCGAGGCGCCGGTCTGGGTGGAGATTGCGGAGGACGGCGTCCGCTTCCACGACGCCGCCCCCCTCTGGGGGATGACGACCAGCCAGACCCAGGCGGCGCTGCCGCCCCGCACGGGCAAGCTGGTCATCGGGCCGGCCGGGGAGAACCGGGTCCGCTACGCCGGCCTGGTCAGCGACGACCGCATGGCCGCCCGGGGCGGCGTCGGCGCGGTCTTCGGCGCCAAGAACCTGAAGGCGCTGGTGGCCCACGGCCGCCAGGTGGTGCCCATCGCCCACCCGGAGCGGTGGCGGGAGCTGCAGAAGACCTGGGTGCAGGAGCTGCGGGCCCATCCCATCACCGGACGGCAGCTTCCCCGCCTGGGCACGGCGGGGCTCCTCGCCGGGATGCAGGCCCACCGGATGCTGGCCACCCGCAACTTCAGCCGGGGTCAGTTCGCGCAGTTCGACGCGGTCTCGGGCGAGACGCTGGCCGAAGAGCACCTGGTGAAGAACGGCGGCTGCACCGGCTGCCCCGTCCACTGCGGGCGGGAGGTGATCCTGCCGGAGAAGGCCGAGGGTGCGGCCGACTTCGGCCCCGGCGCCGCTGCAGGGACAGGCCCGACTCCCGAGGCTTCCGGCGGCGGCAGGGCCGGCCGGCGCGTGAAGGGCCCCGAGCTGGAGACCCTCGTCCTCCTGGGGCCCAACCTGGAGAACGCCGACCTGGCGGAGATCATCCGCCTGAACCACCAGCTGGACGAGCTGGGAATGGACTCCATCTCCACCGGCGGCACCCTGGCCTTCGCCATGGAGCTGAGCGAAAAGGGGCTCTGGAGCAATGGCCTCCGCTTCGGAGACGTGCGGAACCTCTCGCAGATCATCGACGACATCGCCCACCGGCGGGGCATCGGGGACCTGCTGGCCGAGGGCACCCGGCGGCTGGCCGAGCGCTTCGGCGGCAGGGAGTTCGCCATGCAGGTGAAGGGGATGGAGCTGCCCGCCTACGAGCCCCGCGGGGCCGTGGGCCAGGGGCTCGGCTATGCCGTCGCCAACCGGGGCGCCTGCCACCTGAATGCGGGCTACCTGGCCGTGCTGGAGGGGCTGGGGCTCGAGATGGACCCCCACACGCCGCGGTCCAAGGCCGCGCTCACCATCCTGATGCAGGACCTGATGGAGGCCGTCTCCGCCGCCGGAAACTGCCTGTTCAGCGCGTACGACGTCTTCCCGGCCCCCCTCCTCGACCGGCCCAACAGCTGGCTGACCCGGGCGGTCAACAAGATCCTGCCCTGGGTCGGGGGCCCCGTGGCCCTGATCCTCTGGCTGCGCTGGATGCCCATCCACCTGCCGGGGCTGCCGGTCACCCGGGCCCTGGAGGCGGTGACCGGGATGAAGATGGACCTCGGCCGCCTGAAGCTGATCGGCGAGCGCGGGTACAACCTGGAGCGGCTGGTCAACACCCGCCTGGGGGTGACGGCCGCCGACGATGATCTGCCCGAGCGGCTGAAGGCGGTGGAGCAGGTGCCCGGTGATCCCCGCACCAAGGTCCCGCTGGAACCGATGAAGCGGCAGTACTACCGGCTGCGGGGCTGGACCCGCGACGGCGTCCCGGCGCCGGCCCTGCTGCGCCGGCTCGGGATCCAGTAGGGGGTAGGGACATGGTCACCGTGCGGCTCTTCGGCACGCTCCGGCTGGACGCCCGCCGGCGCCGGGTCGAGGTGGATGCGGCGACGGTGGCGGAGGCCTTGCAGATGGCCGCCGCCGCCCTGGGGCTGCCCGATCCGGGGCCGCTCCTGCAGGCGGCGGTCTACGTGAACGGCGAGCGGGCGGGGCTGCGCACCCGCCTGAAGGACGGAGACGAGCTTTACCTGCTCTCCCCCGCGGCGGGGGGATGACCGGTCGGGAGGCCAGGTACGCCAGGGGGATGACCGGGCGGCCTCCGGGGCCACCGGAGGCCCTTCGTGTTGCCAGCCAGCAGGAAATCGGTCACGACTGCTGGAAAGGCAACAAGACCGGTCCCTCTGCGCCCCATCGCGGAGGCGCTTCAGGCGGCGATCCAGTTGGACCAGGCCACGTCCACGGCCGTTTTGAAGCGGGGATCACGGGAGGTCCGCATTCAGCCCGGCGCCGCGACAGCGACCGTTGACGGGCGCGAGGTCCCCCTGCCGGCGCCGGCGATCCTCAGGGAGGGCACCACCTTCGTGCCCCTCCGCTTCGTCGGCCAGTCGCTGGGCGCCGCCGTGGGGTGGGATGGCCAGCGCCGGCTGGTCACCGTGCTCACGGAACTGGACCCCGACACGCCACCGATCTTCGTCAGCCCCGGCCTGGAACTCGCGCAGACCGGCCCCTCTTCGGATTCGGCTTCAGCCCCGAGGGGAACTTCTCCGCGATGCACGTCTTCGACGCAAGCCGGGCGGTGCCGGTCGACTTCGAGGTGATCGCCTGGCCCGCCAGCGGCTGGTTCCCGACCGAGTTCTTCTCGGCGAATGCCCCCTGGTCGGTCTCCGTCAATCCTGGCAAGTACAGCGTGGAGCCGGCGGAGATTCGGGTCACACTGAAGCGACTCTCCGACGGCCGGGTGTGGCGGTTTCCGGGCGCGGATGGGGAGCCCGGCGCGTACTTCAACGTGGACACGGGCAACTACGGGCACAACGGCCCCGCCATCATCTTCCGGCCCGGACTGGATACCATCCGGCCAGGAGACCGGTTCGAGGTCACCATCACCGGCGTTCGCAGCCGCCAAACGCAGATCCCCGTGCAGTTCCGCTTCCAGGTCACGTTCTACGACCTCGAGTGAGCCCATCGGCACTGCTCCGCCGCCCCGGCCGCGTCCGGCCCGGCTGCCGGACCGGGCGGCGGACGTTGCGTCGGCGGACGAACACGGAGTGTGGGAGCGCGAAAACCCCCGGTCGCCAGGGCCGAGCGGGGGTACATGGGGGTACATTCTGTTAGTTTGAGGTTGTGTATCCTCCCTATGTTCCATTACAATGAGGCAAACCATCCCAAGGGGGCGACGTTCCGATGCCCAAGTCCAGGGGAGGCCGCTCCCTCAGCCGCCAGAAGGACAGGAGCCTCTGGTGGGTCGTCGGCATCGCCGTCGGGGTCACCGCGGCGCTCATCGTGGCGAGCAACGTCACCGCACGCCGGCTGGGCGAGATCCGGCTGCCCGAAACCATCCTCACCGACCAGGAGCGGGGCGGCGAGCGCAACGTGCTCGGCCGCGCCGATGCGCCGGTGGAGCTGGTGGAGTTCAGCGACTTCCGCTGCCCGGCCTGCATGGACTCGCACTTCACCCTGGGCGACCCGATCGCGCAGCTGGTGGCGGAGGGCACCGTCCGCTACGTCCGCAAGCACATGCTGGTGATCGACCCGGCCGACACGTCCCTGAACGCCGCCGAGGCCGTGGAGTGCGCCGCCGACCAGGGGTACTACTGGGCGTTCCACGACCTGCTCTTCCTCAACCAGAGCGCGCACGGGCAGAAGTGGACCCGCGGCGCGATGCTGACCTACGCCCGGGAGCTGGGGCTGGACACGAAGGCCTTCGGCGAGTGCATGGATCAGCAGAAGTACCGCGACAAGGTGCTCGCCGACAACGCCGAGGGCTACTCCACCCCCGGCATCACGGGCACTCCCTCGTTCCTGGTGAACGGCGAGCTCCTCCGCCTGCAGCGGTCGTTCTTTGAGGTCATCGACGCCGTTCAGGCCGCAGCCGGCCAGTCCGCCGGGCAGGGGCAGTAGCACGCCGGACCCGACGCGCCGGCCTGCGGGCCCGACCCGGCGGCCTCACTGCCGCGCGGCCCGGTACAGCTCCGCCACGAACTCCGCCTCCGGACGGGGGCCGGCGAGCACGACCCGCTGCGCCCCGTCGATGACGGTGTGGGGCACGGACCGGACGCCGCTGCGCCGGGCCAGTTCCGGGAACGCGGCGGCGTCCACGGCGTACGCCCGGATGCGGGGGTTCTCCATCGCCGCCATGTGCGCCAGGCGAACCGCCTGGGGGCAGCGGGGTCAGGTGGGGCTGGAGTAGACCTGGATCACCAGGTCCCGGTCGATCGCCCGGATCAGGGCCCGGGCCGGCCCGGTGAGGCGGGTCTCGCCGCGGGAGACGTCGATCAGGTCCTCCAGCAGCACCGCGAAGTCCACTCCCATCGGCACGCCGTAGAAGCGGATGCGCGTGTCCCGGCCGGCGCCGTCGAGCAGGGCGAGCGCCGGCACCTGCCCCACGCCGTAGGCGGCCGCTTCGGCCCGCCCTTCCGGGCCGGTGCGGGACTCCACGGTGATCTTGCCGTCCGAAAGCTGCGCCAGGTCGCCCAGCAGGTCGCACAAGGCGTGGGTGGACGGATCCCGGGCAGTGGCGAAGAAAAAAAGAATCCGCACCGGCGCCCGGAGGTGCTCGGTGAAGAGGCTCTTCACCTGCCGGCGCTGGGCAGCGGAGAGCGGGTTCAATCCTCGTTCCTCCTCAGGGGCCTTCCCTCGCGACGTGGGGGAGGGCCCGTTTCTATGGTTCCCGTATTCGTGCCGGCCGCCCGCGGTCCCTGCCCCGGCTCCCCGACCGGGCCGGAACCGCCAGCCGGCCCTATCGTCATGACGCTTCACACGAGCGCCTCCGGACCTGCCCCTGCTCCGGGTGCGGGCCGGAGGCACTGTGCTGCGCATCATTCCCGGTACCGCACCATGTCCACGATGCCCCGCGGCTTGTTCAGGTTGTAGAGCATGATCTTCTCGTTCAGCTCCTGGATGCGGGCCTGGCGCTCCGGGTGGTCCTTCGGGTGAGTTCGCAGCCACTCCTTGTCTTCCCGGATGGACTTCTCCAGCTCGATCCAGAGCGGCGCGGCCTTATTCTCCCGCAGAATCCGGTTGACCAGCCACGAGCCCTCCCGCGCATAGGGGTCGGGTTCGTCCTTTCTCAGGTCCAGCGGCTTGCCCTTGCCGGGCAGGTTGTCGAACTCGCCCCTCCGCATGGCCTCCTGGATGATTTCCTCCATCCACCCCACCGTGAACTTCTGCGGCGCAGGCGCCTTCTCCCGGTCGCCGCCACTGGCCTTCTCGTCCGTCACTGCCCTCTCCCCCCTCGCGAATATCGTTCGCCACAAGGGCGTGGGAACCTGCAAGAGGGATCATTGCAGGGCGGTGCGCTCTAGGCGAAACCTGCAAGAGGGCTTCTACAGGGTCGCACGCTCATCATTGACGCAAGACAAAACCTGCCAAGAGGGGTTCCGCACGGCCGTGCTCTCAACATGGAAGCGAGAGGGAAGGTATGCAACATTGTCTACAGCCCGATTAGCTTTGGCGAGGGGGTCCATTCCAACGTGACTCGAACAGTCCTCCGCCCATTCCGGTGTGGCACGCGGCGCCGGGTGACGGCGGCCTCTATCTGGTGGCGGACGGCGGCCAGATCCTGTGGACGCGCACCCCGACCTGCGACGTGCCCTTTGCCGACGTTCCCGCCGACTCCCCCGCCTGCACGGCCTTCGCCACGCTCCACAAGCGGCATCCTCACAGGCCCTGCCGGCGCCAACATCCACCCGGACCAGCCGGTCACCCGCGGAGAGGTCGCCCGCCTGGTGGTGAGGGCGCTGGAGCAGGCGCGGGGCCAGACGCCCGCGCCCAGAGCCAGTGATCTCGAGTACCTCCAGGAGGCTGAACGGCTCGGCCGCTTGCAGTCGCCGACCTCCGGGGGGCCCGCCGCCTCCGCCCCGGTCACGCGCGCGCAGCTCATCAAGATCGCCGTGGCGGCCCACGGATTGGAGCCGGATCATGAAATGCAGGAATACTATCGCTTCAGAGGCCACTGGGTCTTTGGCTGGGCCGTCACAGCCGAGCGTTACAGCCTGATCGGCGATACGGGCATGGTATTCGGCGACGAAGCTCCGGACCCGTTGGACGAATTCTTCCATGAGGATCAGATCGATGCCCCGGTCACCCGGGCCGAACTGGCGATGATGCTCGTCAACATCCTCCAGTACGCCCCGTAGCGCAGCCCTGTCGAGCACCGCGACCCCCCGACCGCGCGAGCGGTCGGGGGGTCGTTCGCAGCGGCGCCCGGCCCCGCAGCCGGTCGGGGGGCCGGCATCAAATCGGCGCTAGGCCAGGTACTCCCAGGTGGAGTGGAACGGCACCTTGGCGGCGTTGATCAGGCCTGCGGCCGGGCAGCGGGCCTCCACCTTCTCCTTCAGCTCATTCAGCCGCTCCAGAGGCTCATCGGTCTTGATCTTCACGTTCAGGCGGACCTCGGTGAAATGCGGCTGCACCCCTGGCACGCCCATCAGGCCGCGGACATCAAGCACGCCGTCGGCCAGAAGTTCCACGGCCTCGTACTGGAAATCCATCTCCTTTGCGACCAGCGCGATCATGACGGACACGCAGCCGTTCAGCGCGGCCATCATGTACTCCATCGGGTTCGGACCGGTATCGTCCCCGCCCAGCGCTTCGGGCTCGTCCGAGTAGAAGGGCGGGAAGTTACGGACCCTGAGGGCCGTCCGCACCTTGCCTTCCCAAGCGCCACGGCAGCGAACGGTCACCAGTTGCGGCTTGTCCATCGCGGCTGTCACCTGCAACACCCCCGGCACACGTGTTGAATCTCGTTCATATATTATCGAATTCACTAACCCGCGGCCAAGGGGTTGCTGACCTATATTGCACGAGAGCAATGCATCAATTCCGTGCAGGAGAAAAGTCTAGCCGACATGGTCATTCCGGTGGTCTGCTGCCCAAGTCGGCGGGGCTCTCCTGCGGCCGCTCGGGCGCGAACCGCAGATTGGGAAGCAGCAGCGCCGTGGCGAGGCTCAGCAGCGCGGCCAGCAGCATCACCAGGTGCACGCTGCGCAGGGCCGCCGCCAGGGCCTCCTGCATGGCCCGCTGCAGTTCCGGTGCCAGCGCTGCACGCTGGACCGGGTCCAGGAGCCGGTTGGCCCACTGCCCCGCCTCCACCGCCGTGCGGGCGCCGACGCCGGGGATCCGCTGGAGCCGGCCCAGCAGGTCCCCGTTCATCACGCCGCCCATCACCGAGACCCAGATCATGCCACCCAGCGTGCGGATGAACTGGAACGACGCGGTCGCCACGCCCCGCTGCGCCCATTCCACCGAGGACTGGATGCCCAGGATGAAAGCCAGGGTGGAGAAGCCCATCCCGGCGCCGATCACGAACGTGACCAGGGCGAGCAGCACCTCGGGGATCTCGGTCATGCTCCGGGCCAGCACCACCAGCGCCAGGGAGCCGGCGACGTTGAGGCCGAGACCGAGCAGGGCCGAGGGGCGCACGCCCATGCGGATGATCAGCCGGCTGCCCAGCACCGCCGCCAGCGGCCAGCCGATCGACAGCCAGAGCAGAGA
>QGVE01000009.1 GCA_003242675.1 Bacillota bacterium
CCGCCCTTGCCGAACGGCATGCCGCCCTTGTCGAAGGGCATCCCGCCGGGGCCGAAGGGCATGCCCCTCATGCCGAACGGCATCCCCTTGAAGTACGGCTTTTCCATGCCATAGGGCATGCCGCCCGTCCCCATGGGATCGGCCGCGTCGCCGTAGGGCGTGGCCCCCATGTCGTCCCAGCTCATCGCCGCAACCTCCTCGTCAGATCATATCTTCTCGGTCCGACCCCCGCAGCGGCACCCGCCACCGGCCTTCCGGGAACTGGCCGCCCGCGGCGTCGGCAGACGGCCGGCCTGCTGCTTGACGGTCGCGGGCTTGCCGCGGAATCGAGTCCACATCATGTCGATCACCTCACAGACCCAGCCTATGTGCGGAGGCCCGCGGCGGATCCGAAAACGACCTGTTTCGAAGGAGCTGTTCTGTGGAGATGACCGCTGTCACGCGCGACTTCACGGTGGCGACCTTCGTCGTGCACGAAGGCAAGGTCCTCCTCCTCTGGCACCGGAAGCTGGGGATGTGGCTGCCCCCGGGCGGCCACATCGAGCCCAACGAGCTGCCGGACGAGGCGGCCGTGCGCGAGGTGCGGGAGGAGGCCGGCCTGGAGGTGCGGCTGATCTCGCCGCCGGGGCTGCCCCCGGTTCCCGGCCCGCGCCAGCTGGCGCGCCCCGAGGGCGTCCAGCTCGAGCAAATCGCCCCGGGGCACGAGCACATCGACCTCATCTACTTCGCCCGCCCGGCGGACCCCGCGGCCGTCCGGCTCACCGCCAACCACGAGGTCGACCGGGTGGGCTGGTACGGCCCCGAGGATCTGGACCGCATACCCCTGACGGCCGAGGTGCGGGCGTGGGTGGAAAAGGCCCTGGCCGCGGCCGCAGAACGGGAGTGAACGCCGGTGCGCCGATGGCTCGTCGTTCTCGGAATCGTCCTGGCCCTCCTCACGGGGTGCGCCCGGGTGGAGCCCACCGCGGAGGCGGCGGCCGCCGCGGCGCAGGCATTCATGGAGTCGCTGGCGGCCGGCGACTTCGACCGGGTGTGGAACGCCCTGACGCCCGAGGCGCAGCGCCGGATGGGGACCGCACCGGTCGCCGCCTATCTGGACGACCATCAGGTCACGTTCGCGGCGGTGGACGCCGCCCGGGAGGTGGAGCCCGGCGTGATGCGGGTGGCCGTGCGCGGCGTCGCCGTCCGCGACCCGGGCCGCACCGTCGAGTGGCCCGAGTGGTGGCTGACGCTCCGGTGGGAGGAGGACCGCTGGGCGGTCGCCTGGGCCGAGCCGCTCTTCGAGCCCGCCCTGAGCGCCTACCACAACACCGACTACCCGGAGCAGCTGGACCTCGCCCGCGACATCGTGGCCATCGATCCCCATCACTACCGCGGGCACCTGGAGCTCCACTACGCCTTTCGCGGCCTCGGGCGCATCCGGCAGGCGGAGCACGCGCTGAACGCCGCCTGGGCGCGCGCCACCGGGGCCCAGCGGGCCGACGTGATGGCGGCCCGGGCCCGGTTCAAGCTGGCGATCGGGGCGCCCGCCGAGGCCCTGGCGCTGGCCCGCGAGGCCCTGTCCCTGGCCCGGCCCTACGCGCCCGGCACCTACTCCGCCTCCTGGCAGGCCGAAACGCTGATCGTGGGCGCCCGGGCCGCCCTGGCCCTCGGCGACCGCGAGGCGGCGCAGGCGCTGGCGGATGAGGCCGCGGAACTCGATCCGGCGAACGCGGCCCTGGCGGTATTCCGCTACCAGCTCGCGGCGGAGGGCCGTCTACAGATAGGAAGCGCGAGGTGAGCGGTCCGTGGATGCGAAGATGGAGGCGTGCGGCGTCATCCTGGCCGGGGGGCGGTCCAGCCGCATGGGCCGGAACAAGGCCCTGCTCGAACTGGGCGGGGAGCCCCTGATTCAGCGGCTGGTCCGGCGGTTCTCCGCCTGGTTCCGGCAGGTGGTCGTCGTGACCAACACCCCCGAGGAGTACGCCTTCCTCGGCGTGCCGATGGTCCGCGACCGGGCCCCCGGGCTCGGCCCCCTGGCCGGCCTGGAGGCCGGGCTGAAGGCAAGCCGGTACGAGCACGCGTTCTTCTGCGCGGTGGACATGCCCTTCGTCAGCGAGGCCCTGGTGCGCTACCTCGTGGCCGCGGCTCCCGGGTACGACGTCGTCGTGCCGGCTCCCGGCGGCGAGTACGAGCCGATGCACGCCGTGTACAGCCGGGGCTGCCTGCCCAGCATCGCCCGCAACCTGGAGGCCGGCAATCTCCGGCTGATCGCGATCTTCCCGGACGTGCGGGTCCGGGAGGTGTCGGACGCCGAGCTCGCGCCGTTCGGCGACCTCCGGCGGCTCTTCTTCAACTGCAACACGCCCGCGGACCTGGATCTGGCCCGCCGCTGGCTTGGGGAGGAAGGTCGGTCCCCGTGAAGCCGTCCCGCGCGCTGTGGATCTCGCTGCTCTCCCTCGGCCTGCTCACCGCCGCGGCGGCCTTCCTGCCGCTGCGGGCGCCGGGCGGGGGCGAGCCGCTGCCGGCGCTTCTGCCCGCAGCGGCGCAGGTCGCCCTGATCGCGCTCCTCGTCTGGCTGGCCCAGCCGTGGCGGGTGGCCATCCGCGGCGCCCGGGGCGACATCTCCATCTCCATGGCGATCGACGTCGCGGCGATGCTGCTCTTCCACCCGCTGGTCGCCGCGCTTGGCTCGGCCTTGGGCACCGCCCTCTACCACCTCGTCGGCGGTCCGTTCACCCGCCGGGTGGTCCGGGAGCAGCGAGTCCCCCGGGCCGTCATCCGCGGCATGGTCACCTTTTCCGCGGTCGCCCTCGGCAGCTGGGCGGCGCGCGTGATCCGCCCGACCCACGGGCCGATCGTCTTCACCGCCGACTGGCTGGCGCTCTTCCTCGGCATCTCCATCCGGCTCCTGATCCGCATCGTCTTCTACCCGCTGGGCATGGCCGCCCTGCGGCAGGCGCCGGTCTGGCCCCACCTGCGGCGGGAGTGGGAGCGGCTGCCCCTGGTCCCGTTCCTGCTCGTCACGACCCTGGGCGGGACGGCCGCTCTGGTCTACCAGTACCAGCCCGCGGCCCTGGTGCTGCTCTTCGGCCCGCTGGCCTCCACCTGGTTCCTGTCGCAGGAGTTTCACCGGATGAACCAGCTCCTGGAGACGCTGGAGGACAAGGTCGCGGAACGCACGGCCCAGCTGGCGGAGACGGTGAGGGCCCTGGAGCGGCGGCTCGCCGAGTCGGAGGCCCTGCACGCGGTGGACGAGGCCATCAGCACGGCCATCAACCCCGACGAGGTGCTCGCCGTCATCGCCCGGGAGTCCGTGCGGGTGACGGGCGGATCCTCCGCCCTGATCACCCTGCTCACGCCCGACGGCTCCCGCCAGTTCGTGCGGGCCACCTACGGCGAGGGGATGAAGGGGTACGTCGGGCTGGAGCTGCCCATGGAGGGAAACCTGACCAGCCTGGTGCTGCAGACCGGGAAGCCCCACGTCTCGCGCGAGCCCCACCGGGACCCGCGCCTGAACCAGGAGCTGGTGCGGGCCGGCGGGTGGCGCGACGTGATCGAGGCCCCGATCCGGACCAAGGACCGCACCCTCGGCGTGCTGGTGGTGGCCAGCCGGCAGCCGGGCCGCTTCGACGACCAGCACCTGCGGCTGCTCACCCTGCTGGCCAACCAGGCCGGCCGGCTGATCGAGAACTCGGAGCTGCACGCCAAGGCGCGGGAGGTCGCAGTCCTGGAGGAGCGGAACCGGCTGGCCCGGGAGCTGCACGACTCGGTCACCCAGGTGCTCTTCGGGCTGACCCTGAACCTGGAGTCGGCGGTGGGGCTGCTGGACAGGCAGCCCGAAAAGGCCCGTGCCCTGCTCACCCGGTCCCGGGAGATGGCCGGCGAGGCGCTGGCGGAGATGCGGTCGCTGATCTTCGAGCTCCGGCCGGCGGCCCTGCAGGAGAAGGGGCTGGCCATGGCCCTCAGCAACCACATCAACCTGTTCCGCCGGCGGCACGGCGTCGAGGTGACCTTCACGCTGAACGGCGACGAACGGCTCAGCCCCGACGTGGAGTTCGCCCTTTACCGCGTGGCCCAGGAGGCGCTCAACAACGTGGCCAAGCACGCGCAGGCGCGCCACGTGCGGGTGAAGCTGGATCTCCGGCCCGAGGAGGCGCGGCTGGAGGTCTGTGACGACGGGGTCGGATTCGACCCGACCGCTGGCGCGCCGAGCGGTTCCTTCGGTATGATCGGAATGAAAGAGCGGGTGAGCGAATTGAGGGGATCCCTGGAGGTCATATCCGCGCCCGGCCAGGGGACCTGCATACGCGCGCGCATCCCCGCAGCCTCCGGAGGTGATCCCGGCTGAACCCCATACGCATCCTGATTTGCGATGACCACTTCATGGTCAGGCAGGGGCTCGCCACGTACTTCGAGCTGCAGGACGACTTCGAGGTGGTGGGCGAGGCGGCCGACGGCCTCCAGGCGGTGGAGATGGTCCGGTCGCTGAACCCCGACGTGGTGCTCATGGACCTGATGATGCCCAGGCTCGACGGCCTGAGCGCTCTGCGGGAGCTGAAGGGAACCGGAGCCCGGGTGATCATGCTCACCTCCTTCCTCGACCTGGAGAAGGCGATGGCCTGCATCGCGGAGGGGGCCCTGGGGTTCCTCACCAAGGACATCGAGCCCGCCGACCTGGTGGACGCGATCCGCGCCGTGTACCGGGGCGAGCCGCGCCTGCACCCCGAGGTCACGAAGCGGCTGATGGTCCACACGGCCAAGCCGCCCCAGCCCAGCAAGCGGGAGCTGCTCACGCCCCGCGAGCTGGACGTCCTGAGGGCCCTGGCCCACGGCCTGACCAACCGCGAGATCGCCGAGCGGCTGGTGATCAGCGAGACCACGGTGAAGACCCACATCTCCTCGATCCTGAGCAAGCTCCAGCTCGCCGACCGCACGCAGGCAGCCCTGTGGGCCGTGCGGGAAGGGCTGGTGGACGACTGACGCCCGCGCCTCCTCCTGTGGGAGGAGGCGCGCCTCATCCGAGCGGTGGCGTTGCAATCCCTACCGCCGCAGGATGCAGCGGCACCGCCCGGGCGCATATACTGGAGCCGTGACCAGCAAATCCCCTGTCCCCCCATGTGAGGAAACAGGACGCCGTGCGGGAGGCGTCCTGTTTCTTTTTTCTTTTGCCGTGTGTCTGAACTGAGCGGCAGGAACCGATCGTCTTACTGTCGAAATCCATCGACCATGCACTGTGCTCTGACAGTTGAAGCGAATGGGGTCCTGCAGGTCCAGCCGCGCGGAAGAGGTGGTCAGCGTACGATATGATTCAACTGATTAATGTCAATAAGCACTTCGGACCGCTGCACGTGCTCGTCGACATCAACCTCACCGTCAGGGCCGGCGAAAAGCTCGTGGTCATCGGGCCGTCCGGCTCCGGAAAGTCCACGCTGGTCCGCTGCATGAACCTGCTGGAGCGGCCCACCAGCGGCACGGTGATCGTCGACGGCATCGACATCACGGCCCCGCGCGCGCCGCTGACCAAGGTGCGCCAGTCGATCGGCATGGTGTTCCAGCAGTTCAACCTCTACCCGCACATGACGGTGCTGGAGAACGTGACCTTGGCTCCCGTGCTGGTCAAGGGCATCCCCCGGGAGGAGGCCGAGGCCTCGGGCCTGCAGTTCCTGGAGCGGGTCGGCCTGAAACACAAGGCGCACGCCTACCCGTCCCAGCTCTCCGGCGGTCAGCAGCAGCGGGTGGCCATTGCCCGCGCGCTGAACATGCGGCCGAAGATCATGCTGTTCGACGAGCCCACCTCCGCCCTGGACCCGGAGATGGTCCAGGAGGTGCTCGACGTCATGATCAGCCTTTCGCAGGACGGGATCACGATGGTCGTGGTCACCCACGAGATGGGCTTTGCGCGCGAGGTGGCCGACCGGGTCATCTTCATGGACGGCGGCCAGATCCTGGAAGAAGGGCCGCCCGAGCACTTCTTCGCGTCGCCGGCCCACGAGCGGACGAAGCTGTTCCTCAGCCGGTCAACTCGGGCAACCAGCGACAGTCGTCCCTCACCGTATCACAATCGGGGCTGCACGCCTTCAAGCGTGCAGCCCCTCTGCTCCTTCATCCGAGGTTTCTACTGCAGGGCGACGTCGTCGATGAAGAAGCTGGTCGGGTACAGGTAGTCGGTGGTGGCGCTGAACTCCAGCCGCACCGTCTGGCCCGCATACCCGGAGAGGTTGACCGTCTCCTGCACCCACTGGTTCCGCACATCCCGGTTGCTCCGGGTGACCAGGGTGGTGAGCAGGGTGCCGCTCGGGCTGTAGAGGCGCACCCTGAGGTAGTCGAAAGCGGTGGCGCTTCCCTCGTTGGAGGTCATGTACCACCAGAACGTCAGCCGCCCGCCCTGGGGGATCGTCACCGTCTGGCTGATGGCGTCGGTGGCGTTGTTGTAGCCGCCCAGCCAGGCGCTGTAGCTGCCGGTCCGCGGCCGGTAGGTGCTGATCAGCTGGTAGCCGCCCGAGGAGGTCTGCACCCACGGAGCCGTGCCGTTTTCGAACCCCCCGTTCTGGATCTGGTTCCCGCCGGGCTGGCCTGGATCGCCGGGATCCCCGGGGCCACCCTGGCCCGTGACCGCCTTGTAGGCGTTGATGCGGCCGCCGGTCCAGTAGGTGCCGGTGCCCGGAATCTTGTCCGCGGTCTGCATGATGCGCTCCCAGATCTGGGCATTGGTCAGCCCCTGCGAGGCCAGGAGCCCCGCCAGGCCGGCCACGTGGGGGGTCGCCATCGATGTGCCGCTGATGGTGTTGTAGGTGCTCCCGCGCCACGTGGAGTAGATGTTGGAGCCCGGTGCGCCGACCTCCACCCAGCTGCCGTAATTGGAGAAGGACGAGCGGGTGTCGGAGCTGGTGGTGGAGGCGACGGCGAAGCAGTTGCTGTAGTACGCCGGGTAGGAGGGTGCGCTGGTGTTCTCGTTGCCGGCGGCGCAGGCCAGGAAGGCCCCGCGGTTCCAGGCGTAGTTCACGGCGTTCTGCAGCGTAGTGGCGCCGGTCGGGGCGCCGAGGCTCAGGTTGATCACCTTGGCGCCGTTGTCCGCCGCCCAGATGATGCCGTTGGCCACGTTCGCCAGGGTGCCGCTGCCCGAGTTGTTCAGCACCCGCACCGGCATGATCCGGCACTCGGGGCACATCCCGGCGCCGCCGGTGGCGTTGTCGGTCTCCGCCGCCGCCGTGCCGGCCACATGGGTGCCGTGGCCGTTGCCGTCGTCGGGAGCGGTGTCCCCGTCGACGAAGTCATACCCGGGCACGATCTTGCCGTCCAGGTCCGGGTGGTTGCGCTGCACCCCGGTGTCGACCACGGCGATGATCGTGTTCGAGCTGCCCCGGGTCACGTCCCAGGCCTCGTAGGCGTCGATCCGGTCCCACGCCCACTGCTGGCTGACCCCGGGGTCGTTGGGCGTCCAGTACGCCTGCAGGATGTAGTTGGGCTCGGCGTAGACGACGTCGGGGTTTGCCTTCAGGGCCTGGAGGACCGACTCCGCGGCCTTCGGGTCGCTCTTGGCCGACAGGGCCGGGAACTCCAGCACGTCCACGTCCAGGGCGGCCACCCGGTCCACCAGCTTCGCCCCGAGCTGGGCGGCAATGGCAGCCCGCTGGGCCGCGGCGACCTGGGGCTTGAACTGGACCAGGAACTGGCCCGGGACCGCCGGAACCTCCAGGTCTGCCCGCACCTGTTCCTTGTCCTTCGGGGACACCGCGGGAGACTGCGCCAGTGCCGCGTGCTGGACCGAGACCGCCAGCGCCGCGCACAGGGCCACGAACCACATCGCCACTCGCTTCATGGGTCCTCCTCCTTTCCCGTTTTGCCGACCGCTTTCGGCCGGCGCCGCTTTTCAGCGGTGTCGTTATGGTAAAGCGGCCTGGGGAGGAAGGACAAGGGAGGGGCGCCACTTTTCGCCAACGGCTGAATAGTTCACTGTCGCATCGGAGACGAGAAGCAGAACGCACCGACGGCCTTCGACAGGCCAACGGTGCGTTCTGCGCGTTTCTCCCGTCGGGAGCCTGCGCAGGCCAGCTTCCTCCGAAGGAGTCGTGCCACCGGCCTACCCCAGCCGCCTGGCCAGGATCTCGGCCGCCAGGGCGATCTGCCGCTCGACCTCGGCGGGGGCGGTGCCGCCCTGCGACGTGCGCAGGTTGACGCACGTCTCGGGGGCGATCGCCTCGTAGACGTCCGCCTCGAACAGCGGCGAGAACTCCTTCAGCTCCTCCAGGGTGCAGTCCGCCAGGTACTTGCCCCGCTCGATGCAGTAAAGGACGAGCCGGCCCACCACCTCGTGGGCCTGGCGGAAGGGCATGCCCTTCTTCGCCAGGTAGTCGGCCATGTCGGTCGCGTTGGAGAAGTCCCTTCGCACCGCCTGGGCCATCCGCTCCCGGTTGAACCGCAGCGTCGCCAGCATGCCGGTCATCACGGTGAGGCAGGCCTTCAGCGTGTCCACCGCGTCGAAGAGCCGCTCCTTGTCCTCCTGCAGGTCGGTGTGGTAGGCGAGCGGCAGCCCCTTGAGGACCGTGAGCAGGGCCATCAGGTCGCCGTAGACGCGGCCGGTCTTCCCCCGCACCAGCTCGGCGACGTCGGGGTTCTTCTTCTGCGGCATGATGGAGGAACCGGTGGCGTAGGCGTCGTCCATCTCGACGAACCCGAACTCGGCGGACGACCAGATGACCAGCTCCTCCGCCAGGCGGGAGAGGTGCATCTGGCAGATGGCCGCGGCGGCCACGAACTCGATGATGAAGTCCCGGTCGCTGACGGCGTCGATGGAGTTGGGGTAGACCCCGCCAAAGCCCAGCTCGGCTGCGGTGAACGCCCGGTCGATGGGGAACGTGGTCCCCGCCATCGCCCCCGCGCCCAGGGGCGAGACGTCCGCCCGCTTGTACGCGTCGGCGAAGCGGCCGTAGTCCCGCTCCAGCATCCAGAAGTAGGCCATCAGGTGGTGGGAGAGCAGCACCGGCTGCGCCCGCTGCAGGTGGGTGTAGCCCGGCATGATCACGCCCATCTGCTCCCGGGCCCGGTCCAGGATCGTCCCCTGCAGGTCGCTGACCAGCCGCTGGACCGCGGCGATCTCCTCCTTCACCCACAGGTGCACGTCGGTGACCACCTGGTCATTCCGGCTGCGGGCGGTGTGCAGCCGGCCGCCCACGGGACCGATCTTCTCGATCAGCCGCTTCTCGATGTTCAGGTGGATGTCCTCGTACTCCTGGCGGAACGGGAACTGCCCCGCCTCGATCTCGGCCTCGATCTCCCGGAGCCCCTGTTCGATCAGGGCCGCGTCGGCGGCCGGGATGATGCCCTGCTTCCCCAGCATCCGGACGTGGGCGATCGACCCCCGGATGTCCTGCTTGTACAGCCGCCGGTCGAAGGCCAGCGAGGAGGTGAACCCCTCAGCGGCCTTGTCGGTGGGCTTGGTGAAGCGCCCTCCCCAGAGCTTGGTCATGGTGCGCGGCCTCCTCTTCCGTGGGATCTCGCATGATTATACCGTCTATCGAATAATTATGCAACCGCGGGCACAAAAAAGGCCGGACGGACAGCCGGCTGCGCCTCAGCGGCGCTGCAGCAGGGCGAGGCCGCGCTCCAGCTTGGAGCGGCCCTCCGGCTGGAGATGGCCCGCGGCCGCGGCGACAAGCGCCTCCTCCACCCGGCGCAGCAGCGACGGGTCCGCCAGGTCCGGCGCCGCCTCCACCTCGATGTCGTAGTAAGGGTCGGGGTCCAGCCCGGGGTAGAGCACCCGGTCAAGGGCCAGCACGCCGACGCCCTCGATCGGCCGCCACACCCGCTCCGTGTGCACGTCCAGCACCGGTTCCAGGGGCCCGGCGGGGCGTCCGGCCGCGAAGGCGGCAAACGGCACGGACCCGGTCCCGATCAGCGGCCGGATGCGCTCCCCGACCTCCCGGAGGCTCTCCAGGTCCAGCGGGGCCTCGTACTCCTCCCGCTCGGTGAGCGCCCCCTCCTGCGCCCGCGTCACCTTCAGCGTCACCAGCGTGCGCCCGTCCAACCGGCGCACCCGCAGGCCCGCCCCGGCCCTCGCCAGGGCGCCGTCATCCGTGTCAAAGTAGGTGTCGCACACGAAGGTCCGCCGCACGGGCCCCAGGGGAAACCCGGCCAGCGCTTCCTGCGCCGCCAGGTGCGCGAAGAAGGCCCCGGGGCCGCCGGGCACGGTGGGGAGCACCCGCAGCTTGATCTCCAGTTCCACAGGGGTCACCTTCCCGGACTGTGCACAGGCTCCGGCGCAAATCCCTCCACCCGCCACGTCCGCCACGGGCCGGTCTGCAGCGGGCCCGCCGGTCCCTCCGGGGGCTGGCAGCCGCGCCGGAACCAGGCGCGCAGGGCGGAGAGGTTCGGCGCGGCGGTGTGGATCTCGGTCCACCGGTGACCGCAGGCGCACGCGCCGCAGACGACCGCCCAGCGGCCGGCGTTGTCCAGCACCTGAAAGAGTTCCTCGTTGATCTGTCCGCAGCGACGACAGATGTTGCCTGCCCCGTGTCTCATCACAGTCTGTCCTTCTAGCTGTGAATTGATTAGCCATTTCGCAGGACATCCTGTGAATACCTTGTGCACAGCTTGTGAACAAGCGCGTTCTTGCTTCCTACACGAAGGCCTCCCACACCCGGTTGCCCAGGCGCAGGCCCCGCGGGGTCAGCCGCAGGCAGCCGTCCGCCCACTCGACCAGCCCGTCCCGCTCGAGCCGCTCCACCTCGGGGCCGTACACCTCCGCGATGGAGACGCCGAACCGGGCGCGAAAGCGCGCGTCGCTGACCCCTTCCAAGAGCCGCAGGCCCATGAACATCGTCTCCGCCATCTCGGCCCTGCGGTCGATCACCTCACCGGCCTCCACCGGCAGGAGCCCCCGCTCCAAGGCCGCCCGGTAGGCGCCCGGGTGCTTCAGGTTCCAGAAGCGGTACGGCTGCCCGGGGAGGCCCGGGGCCGTCTCTACCTGGCTGCCGCCCTGCACGCGCGAGGCGGTCAGGCCCGGCCGGGGCGGTCCGAGGTTCTCCAGCGGCGCCGCCAGCCGCAGAAACGAGTGCGCCCCGCACCCCAGCCCCAGGTAGTGCTCGTTCCGCCAGTAGAGGAGGTTGTGCCGGCACCGGTATCCCGGGCGCGCCCAGTTGGACACCTCGTAGTGCTCGAACCCTGCGGCCTCCAGGAGCGCCTTGCCCTCCCGGAACATCTGCTCCTCCGCCTCCTCCGGCGGCAGGCGCAGCCGTCCGGCCAGGTAGGCGTGGTAAAAGGGCGTCCCCTCCTCGATGATCAGGCTGTAAGCGCTGATGTGGGTGGGGCCCAGGGCGAGCGCCCAGGCGACCGTCTCGCGGAACTCCGCGGGGGTCTGGCCGGGCAGCCCGTACATCAGGTCCAGGTTGATGTTGTGGAAGCCCGCCCGCCGGGCCGCGGCCACCGCCTCCTCCACCTGCCGGGCGTCGTGGATCCGCCCCAGTCGCTCCAGCAGGTGGCGCTGCCGGGCCTGCACCCCGAGCGAGAGGCGGTTGGCGCCGGCCCGGAACGCCAGCGCCAGCTTCTCTCCCTCGACGTCCACCGTGCCCGGGTTGCCCTCGACCGTCACCTCGGCGTCCGGGGCAAGCCGGAAGCGCTCCCGGACCCCGCGGAGCACCCGGGCCAGCTGCTCGCCCTCCAGCAGGGTCGGCGTCCCGCCGCCCACGTAGACGGTGCAGACCTCCTCCCCCGCCACCTCGGGGCGGGCCGCCCAGCGGTCCATCTCCATGAGCAGGGCGTCGACGTAGCGCGCCTGCTCGGCCCGGTCGTACCCCGCGAAGCTGTTGAAGTCGCAGTACCCGCACTTGTGCAGGCAGAAGGGGATGTGCACGTACAGCCCGATCGCCATTGGCCGGCCTCCCAACTGTGCGGCCGGGCCCCCGAGGGCCCGGCCGGGCGCGTCAGTCCTCGTCGTAGTCGGTCGAGAGCACCGCCATGAAAGCCTCCTGCGGGATCTCGACGGAACCCACCGCCTTCATCCGCTTCTTGCCTTCCTTCTGCTTCTCCAGGAGCTTCCGCTTGCGGGTGACGTCGCCGCCGTAGCACTTGGCCAGCACGTCCTTGCGCAGCGGGGCGATGTTCTCCCGCGCCAGGATCTTGTTGCCCACGGCGGCCTGGATGGGCACCTCGAACAGGTGCCGGGGGATGAGCTTGCGCAGCTTCTGGACCAGGGCGCGGCCCACCTTCTGGGCCTTCTCCCGGTGCACGATGCACGAGAGCGCGTCCACCACCTGGCCGTGGACCAGGATGTCCAGCTTCACCACGTCCGCCGGCTCGTAGCCGGTGACCTCGTAGTCGAAGCTGGCATAGCCCCGGGAGCGGGTCTTCAGCTGGTCGAAGAAGTCGTACATGATCTCCGCGAGCGGCAGCTTGTAGTGCAGGTTGACCCGCTTCTCGTTCAGGTACTCCATGTTGAGGAAGGTCCCGCGCCGGTCCTGGCACAGCTCCATCAGGGGCCCCACGTACTCCGTGGGCGTGATGATCGAGGCCCGGACCACCGGCTCCTCCACCGAAGCGATCTTGCTGGGATCGGGCCAGTTCGCCGGGTTCTCGATCATGAGCTGCTCGCCGTTGGTGAGGTTGATCCGGTAGACCACGTTGGGCGCCGTGGCGATCAGGTTCAGGTCGAACTCCCGTTCCAGCCGCTCCTGGATGATGTCCATGTGCAGGAGCCCCAGGAAGCCGCAGCGGAACCCGAAGCCCAGGGCCTCCGAGGTCTCCGGCTCGAAGGAGAGCGACGCGTCGTTGAGCTGGAGCTTCTCCAGCGCGTCCCGCAGCCGCACGTAGTCGTTGGTCTCCACCGGGTAGAGCCCGGTGAACACCATCGGCGTGGCCTTGCGGTAGCCGGGCAGCGGCTCCCGGGCGGGGTTGTCCGCCAGGGTGATGGTGTCGCCCACCCGGACGTGCTTCACCTCGCGGATGGTCGCCGCCAGCGCCCCCACCTCGCCGGCGGAGAGCTGGTCCACCGGGGTCAGGCCCGGGCGGAACACGTACAGCTCGTCGACGATGAACTCCTTGCCCGTCGCCATGAAGCGGATGCGGTCGCCCTTGCGCACGGTGCCCTCGAAGATGCGGAAGTAGGTGATGACGCCCTTGTAGGAGTCGTAGAAGGAGTCGTAGATGAGCGCGCGCAGAGGAGCCCGCGGGTCGCCCTGAGGCGGCGGGATGAAGTTGACCACGGCCTCCAGGATCTCCTTCATGCCGACGCCGGTCTTCGCCGAGGCGAGGATGGCGATGGAGGTGTCGAGGCCGATGACCTCCTCGATCTCCCGCTTCACCTTCTCCGGGTCCGCCGCGGGCAGGTCGATCTTGTTGATGACCGGGATGATCTCCAGGTTGTGCTCCAGGGCCATGTAGACGTTGGCGAGGGTCTGCGCCTCGATGCCCTGGGAGGCGTCCACCACCAGCAGGGCTCCCTCGCACGCCGCCAGGGCCCGCGACACCTCGTACGTGAAGTCAACGTGGCCGGGCGTGTCGATCAGGTTGAGCACGTACCGCTCGCCGTCGTCCGCCGTGTAGTCCATGCGCACGGACTGCGCCTTGATCGTGATGCCCCGCTCCCGCTCCAGGTCCATGTTGTCCAGGACCTGGTCCGTCATCTCCCGCTCCGACAGCAGCCCGGTCAACTCGATCAGCCGGTCGGCCAGGGTCGACTTGCCGTGGTCGATATGCGCGATGATGCAGAAATTGCGGATGTGCTTCTGGTCGACCATGTCGCTTTCCTTTCTGCTCCCCCAGAACAGGCTTCAGAGTATTATAGCACCACCTCCGGAAGGGGCACAACGGCCGGTCACCGGCCCGGGTACTCCCCGGCGCGGAGCAGCTCGACCAGGGCGTCGGCCAGGTAGTTGACCGCCCGCTCGGCCTCCTCGAACGTGTTGAGGGCGTTGCCGATCTCCAGCAGGATGGCGCCGGGCAGCAGGTCCTGGTTGTAGCGGGCCTGCGGCGTGAGCGTCGGCAGGGTGATGCCGGGATTGGCCTCCTCCATCTTCGCCATCAGCTTGTTGCAAAACGCGAGGTTCTCCTGCCAGTGGGGGACGTCGTCCCGCACGCCGATGACGCACCGCACCCGCGCGACCGGCTGGCCGTCGATCCAGACCGTGGAGTCCAGGTCCATGTTGCCGTCCCGGTGCAGGTCCAGCAGGACCCTGACCGTCGGCGCCTCCCGCAGGATCCGGCGGGCGGTGTTCCGGGAGGACTGATAGGCGTAGTCATAGCCCAGCTCCTGGTGCCGGAACGGGGCGTGCACGGTGGTGACGCCCAGATCCCGGAGCCGGCGGGCCAGGATGGCCCCGATGTCGACGATGGTCCGCTTGCTGTGGTCGTACGAGGCGATCAGCTGCAGGTCCTCCTCGCTGGTCACGGCCAGGTCGGGGAACTCCGAGATGTACGCCTCGTAGTCGTGGGTGTGGTAGATGCCCACGAGGGGCAGTCCGTCGTTCAGCACGGTGACGCCGGTCTCCGGCCGCGGGGCCGGCTGGGCGGCCGCGGGCGGCTGGCCGGAACGGAGGTCCGGCCCCGGGCTCTCGCCGGACGGCCGGGAGGGGTCCGCGGTGATCGGCGCGGCCGGCAGGGCCCCGGGCCGGAGGAACGGCAGGGCCGCCTGGAAGAGCGTCTGCGGCCGCTGGGGCCCCTGGCCTGTCCACAGGAAGCGCAGCGCACGGTCGTCCGGCTCGCCCAGCGGTCCCGACGCCAGGGCCGGCACCGCCGCGCGCAGCATGTGCCGGGCCGTGGGCAGGCCCGGGCGGAACAGGGCGGTCCAGAAGGAGGTTTCCACCCGCTCGGGCTCGTGGTTCCGGCCGCCGGACTCCCGGCCGGTCATGGCGGGCAGCGAGCCGGCGTCGGGCGGCTGCCGGTTCACCAGCAGGCCCAGCATCGCGCTGACCACCAGCAGATAGGCGATCAGCAGGGGTCGCGCCGAGAGGAGGTTGCGCTCGATGGCAGCTCACCTCGCCTGCGTTCGTCGGGCTGTGGCCCGCGGGCCGTACTCCAGTGTACGGACGAGCCCTGGGCGTTATGACCGGTGAAGAAAAGCGGCGCAGCCCCGGCCTTTTCAGGTCGGGGCTGCGCCGCTGGCGCGTGGACCTACTTCACGTCTACGATCTCGTACTGAATCCGCCCGGCCGGGGCCTCCACGACGACGATCTCGCCCTTGGTGCGGCCCATGATGGCCTTGCCGACGGGCGACTCGTTGGAGATCTTGTTCTTGGCCGGGTCGGCCTCGACGGTACCCACTATGGTGTACTCCTCCAGGTCGCCGTATTCCAGGTCCCTCAGCACGACCCTGGAGCCAAGCCGGATCCTGCCCGCTTCAGCCTCGTCCTCCGAGCCGTCCAGCACCACGGCGTTGCGGAGCGTGTTCTCCAGCATCGCGATGCGGCCCTCAACGAACGCCTGCTCGTTGCGGGCGTCATCGTACTCGGAGTTCTCGGAGAGGTCCCCGTAGGACCGGGCCTCCTTCAGGCGCTCCGCCACTTCCTTCCGCTTGACGTTTCGGAGGTAGTCCAGCTCCTCCTGAAGCTGCTGAAGGCCTTCCGGCGACAACACGACCGGCTTGTTCTCTTCCATACGTCAATCTCCCTCGCAAACAACCGAATTGAAAAAAAGAAGCACCACGCAGAACACTGCCCGCTGGCTTCGCGGCTAATTGTAACTCTGTTGGGAACCAGATTCAAGGGATCCGGGCCGTCAGTCCACCGGCCGGCCGGAGAGCTTGCCCTTCAGCCGGATCTCCAGCGACTCCACGGCCTCGCCGTAATACGTGATCGGATCCTGATCCGGGAGGTATAAAGTGGCCTGCCAGCCACCGAAGAAGCCTGCGACGACGAAGTGGTACCCCTTCCCCCTCACCGTGATCGACTGCGCATCCGCCGCGGCCGGCTCCACGGTGCAGTTCATGCGCCGCGCCAGCTCCGCCGCCACCTCGTGCAGGGTCATGACACCAGGCCCCCTCACGGTCCTCCGAATGGTTCCACTTAGCTTACCACACTACGCGGCGCCGCGACAGGGGTGAATAGCCGAACCCGTGCGGGCGCAGGATACGGGTGAGGCTACTTGACCGGATTGCGCCGAAACTCCCCCAGGCGGTGCCACCACTCGTCCGGCTCCAGGCCCACCCGCCAGACGGCGATGCCCTTCAGGTTGTACTGGTAGGCCAGCCGGAGCTTGGCCTCGAGGCTCCGCTCGTCGGGGAACCAGGCGATGCGCTCCCCCTCGTCGGTGAGGAAGACCGCCCGGTTCTCGGCGTGCACCGGATCCCACACGACCTCCGCCCCGAACTCGGCCGCGCGGCGCTGCATGCGCCCCGGCCCGTATGCCGCGTTGGTGCCGGCGAGCTCCGGATCGGCGGCCCATTCGTAGCCGTAAAAGGGAACCCCCAGCAGGATCTTCTGCGACGGCATGACGCCGATCGCGTAGCGGACCACCTGCTCGGTCCACTCCAGCGAGGCGACGGGGCCCGGCTCGCCCCCGAGCCAGTGCTGGTCATAGGCCATGAGGTAGAAGTGATCGACGATCTGCCCGACGGCCGCGTAGTCGGTGGCGCCGCCCCAGCCCGTGGTGGTGTCGGAGGTCTTGGCGGCCGCAGCGACGGAGAGCGTGAGGCCCAGTGGCTCCAGCCGCTCCTTCAGCCGGCGGAGGAACTGGGTGTAGGCCGCGCGGTCCTCGGGCGGGACGTTCTCGAAGTCGATCTGGACGCCCGCAACCCCCAGCCGGTCCGCCTCGGCCAGGATCGAGGCCATGGCGCGCTCCTGCACCGCCGGGTCCGTCAGGATCCGGTGGGCGAGGTCCGGGTCGAAGCCGCCATCGGAGAAGTTCCCGAAGAGCAGCACCCGCTTCTGGTGGCTGGTGACGCCCCGGATGAGCGTCTGGTCCCGGCCGACGGCGTTGCCCTCCCAGTCGAACCCGTAGCCGAAGACGATCACCTGGTCCAGGTGGTGCGCGTTCTGGCGCACCGCTTCCAGGGAGTCGCTGTCGTAATCCACGTAGTAGCCCGCGATCCAGAACCCCTCGCCCGGCGGCGCCGTGTCCAGGGGCCTGTCCAGGTAGGCCCGGAGCCACAGCAGGTCGAAGGGTGGGTGCGGGGCGGTCCTCTGCCCCAGCAGGAACCCGCCGGCGCCGGTGATCGCAGCGGCCAGGACCGCGGCGAGCACCGCCCATCCGGCGCGCCGCCGGGGCCGGTGCCGATGTAGGGGGTTCGGTTGGCCGGGATCCGGAAGGGACATGCTGCATCACCTCCGCGATCGCCGGGGCTGTCCGCGCCGTCGGTCGTTCGCTGATTAGGACGGTGAGCAGCATGCAGAAGGTTCGCCTCAGCGGAGCTCGGTCGGAACCATCGCGTCGGCCACCCCGATGAGGAAGGCCGCGATCAGGGCGCCCCACCAGGTGACCGTGAGCCATCCGGGGAAGAGCCAGCCGGTCAGATAGATGATGACGGCGGCGGAGATGAACCCGGCGAAGCCCCGCCCGGCCGGGGACGCCTGCCGGCCCAGCATGGCCTGGACCACCCAGCCGAGCCCGGCGATCACCAGCGACGCGAACAGCGCGCCCCAGAACCCGTTCACGGCGAAGCCCGGGGTCAGCCAGGCGACGACCATCAGCACCACAGCCGAGACGACGAACCGTACGATTGCACCCATCATGGTGCCTCTCACCTCCGTTGCCTGCCCGGTAGTCTGACCGCGCAACAAATCGATTATTCGCGGCGGGAATTCCCTTGCGTGCCAGGCGGGGCTGTGCTAGAATTCCGGTGTTAACCGCCGATGCGTCGTGGACCGCCGATGCTGGAGGTGAGGAGTTGGCTAACACGAGGTCTGCGAAGAAGCGTGCGCGGGTCGCCGCGAAGCGCACGCTGCGCAATAAGATGGTCAAGTCCAGCGTCCGGACGGCAATCCGCAAGTTCCGGGAGGCGCTTGGCACCGAGAACGCCCCGATCCTGCTGAGCCGGGCCTTCTCGGCACTGGACCGGGCCGCGTCGAAGGGCGTCATCCACAAGAACACCGCCGCCCGGAAGAAGGCGCGCCTGGCCAAGCTGCTGGCCAAGGTGAGCGCCGCCCAGGCTGCGGCTGCCGCCAACCAGTAGGCCGGCAGTCCATCATACGTACGGAAGCCCCAACCGCCTGCGCGGTTGGGGCTCTTACGTTTCGGAAGCGACCTCGCCGCCGGTCAGCTCGGCGACCACCGTCTCCAGCGTGATCCGCGGGTCGAACCCCGACTTGATCGCCAGGTCGGCCTCCAGCAGCCGCTTCAGGGCCCGGATGATCGCGTCCCGGTCCGCCGCCGCCGCGAGCTCGGCCATCTTGCCGTAGGCATAGGGGTGCATGCGGGCCCGCTGGGCCGCCTCCCGCGGCGGGAGCCGCCGGGCCGCAAGGGCCTTGACGAGGAGCAGCTGGCGGAACCGGCCGGCCAGCGCGCTCAGCAGCTGCAGGGGGTGGTCCACCTGCCCGAGCAGCCGCTCCAGGAGCGCCACGGCCTGCGCGCGCTCACGCCGGAGCACCGCGTCGCTGAGCCGGTAGATCTCCGTCTCGGCGAGGCTGGCGACCATCGTCTCCACGTCCCGGGGCCGGATTTCCGCCGCGCGGCCCACGTAGAGCACCAGCTTCTCCAGCTCGCCGGCGAGCAGCCGGAGGTCGGTTCCCACGCGCTCCACCAGCAGGTGCGCGGCCTGCGTGCCCAGCCGCTTCCCCTGCGACTCGGCGCGCCGCTGCACCCACATTGCCGCATCCTCCGGCTTCAGCGGCTGACACTCCACCGCCGCGCCGGCGGCCATCAGCGCCCTGGTCACCTTCCGCCGGGCGTCCACCGCGGTCGCGAGAAAGAGCAGGACGGTGGTGGGCACCGGCGCCTCCAGGTAGCGGAGCAGGTCCGCGTCGCCGCCGTCCGCCGGCGCCTCCTCCTCGGGGCCGCCCCGGCGCCGGGGCACGATGGCCGGGCACTCCTTCACCACCACCAGCCGGCGCTCGGCGAAGAAGGGCTGCGTCTGCGCGAGGCGCAGGGCCTGGCCGATCTGGTCGGGGCCGGGTTCCAGCACGTGGAAGTTGAAGTCGGCCGTCTCCGGGCGCACGACGGCCGCGCGCAGCGCGCGGTAGAGCTCCTCCACGAGGAAGCCCTCCTCCCCGAAGACGAGGTAGACCGACCGCAGCGTCCCTTTCCGGATCTCCGCCAGCGCTTCGTGGTAGTGCACCGCCGCAGTCCCCCCTCCACCACCTGGGATCAACGATTCGGGATCGACTCCCGGCGTCCCTGCAGGAGCGCCGGTTCCGGAAACCGAATGTATCAGCCATCCCCTCTCCGACAGGAGGCGATGACGTGCGCCGCGGCCCAGCCGTCTTACTCCTCATCTGCCTGCTCTTCGGGGCGGCCTACGGCGCGTGGCGTGCCGCTTCCTTCGGGTACGGGCGGCTCGCCGCCTTCACGCCCGTCGCCGCCCGGGCCGAACGGCCGGGCGTCGGATCCCCTCCCCTGGCCGACCGGGTGCTCCTGGTCATCGTCGACGGGCTCACGGCCGACCGGGTCTACCGGCTGCCCTCGCTGGACTGGCTGCGCCGGCGCGGCGCTCACTACCGGCTGAATGCTGACGGGGCCCCGGGGGACGCCGGGTGGACAGCGGCACTGCTCACCGGCACGCCGCCGACCCACGCCGGCTTCCTCCCGGGCCCGGACGGGGGCCTCGCCGGGCTGGACAGCCTGATCCAGGCCGCCGCCCGGAGCCAGGTCCCGGCGGGCGGGACCGGCGGGGCCGCGCTGGCGGCGCTGGCAGGCGGCGCCCTGTCGCCGTGGCACGAGGGCGACACGTTCGTCGAGCTGGAAGAGGCGCTCTACGGGATGCTGGAGCCCGGGGGCCCGCGCCTCATCCTCGCAGAGATCGGGGATCTCGCGTCCGGGGAGGTGAGCGACGCCGCTCTGGCGGACCTGGACCTCCGGCTCGTCGCGCTGTTTGACCGGATCGACTGGCGGACGACGGCCGTCGTCGTCGCGGGCACGCCGGGCGGAAGCGTCGCCGGGCAGGCCGCGCCCCCGCTGATCCTCGCCGGCGCCGGGGTGATTCCCGGCAGCGGGGGCGAGGCGGCCGTCTACGACGTGGCCCCCACCGTCGCCGCCCTGGCGGGGCTGCCGGCGCCGGTCTCCCCCCGGGGCAAGCCCATCGTGAGCGCGCTCGCCGCCCAGGGGCGGCCGCTCGACGCCCTGACGCAGGTCCACCTCCAGTCCCGGCGGGCGTGGGCGGCGGCGGCCCTGGCGGCCTATGGATCGCCGGCGGAGCTGCCCCCCGCCCCGGCGACGGCTGCGGACGGGGCCGGGTACCTGGAGCGGCTGGAGCAGCAGGTGGGCGCGGCCCGCGAGGCCTGGCTGAAGGCCGGGGCCCTCGCGCGTCTGCCCTATGTGGGGCCGGCCCTGCTCGCCCTGGCGCTCTACCTGCTGTTCGTCTACCGCAGCCCCTTCGGGGCCGCCGCGCTGCGGGCCCACCTGACCTACCTGGCCGCCTTTCACGCCCTGTTCTTCGCCGTGGGCGGTGAATACGGCCCGGGCGCCGCCGGCCTGGGCGGCCCCTGGAGCCTGGCGGCCCTGCGGTACGCCCCCGCGGCCGCCGTGGGCGGGCTGGCGGCAGCCCTCGTGGCGGGCTTCGGCGTCTCCCGGCGCGACTACCGGAAGTCCCGCTACGTGGCGGCCGCGGGCCTGCACACGGCCCTGAGCTGTGCCGCGCTCCTCTCCCTGCCCGTGGGGGCCCTGGTGCTCCTGGTCGGCTGGGAGTTTCCCGAGGCCCTGCCGCCGGCCGCCCTCTGGGTGTGGTTCTTCCTGACCGCCCTGCAGGTGATGGTGCTGGGGGCCCTGGGGCCCGTGTGGGCCGCCGTCACCGTGCACGCAGCCCGCTACGCCCGGAACCGCTGGCCCCTCCCCGAGGTGGGCGATCCCGAGGTCAACGCCGACCGGGTGGTCCGACTGAGGGCCCTGCGCCGGGCGCGAAAGCACAGGCGGTGACCGTCACCACGCGCCGATCAGGCGGCCGCTCCACGCAAGGGGCGGCCGCCCTTCTTCGCTTTCCGGCCGCCCGCGGCTGCCTTCCACCCGGAGCCGGAACCCGTCGGTTCGCACCGTCACCGTCCCGTGCCGGTCGGTCCGCCAGATCGCGGCGCCGGCCGCGCGGAGCCGCGCCAGGACGTCGGCGTGGGGGTGGCCGAAGGGGTTCCCGCTCCCCGCGGAGATGATCGCGTGCCGGGGCCGCACGGCCGCCAGGAACCGCGGGGTCGTCGAGGTGCGGGAGCCGTGGTGCGCCACTTTCAGCACGTCGGCCGTAAGCACGTAGCCCCGCTCCACCAGCCGGTCCTCGGCGGCCGCCTCCAGGTCGCAGGCGAGCAGGAAGGCCACCTGCCGGTACACCAGCCGCAGGGCCGCGCAGTTGGCGTTTTCGTCGGAATGGCTGCCGCGGATCGGCGGGAAAGGAGGCCCGAGCACCTCCACGCGGACCTCCGGGCCCAGCCGCAGGACCTCCCCCTCCCGGGGCACGCGCACGGGCACCCGGCGCTCGGCCGCGGCCGCCAGCGCGGCCCGGTGATAGAACTCCTCTGCCCGGGCGGTGCTCACCAGCACCTGCCCGACCGGCACGGACCGGATGACGGCGGCCCCGCCGCCGGCGTGGTCCGCGTCGGGGTGGGTGAGCACCAGCAGGTCCAGGCGGCGCACCCCGGCCCGCTTCAGGTACGGCACGACGATCGCCTCGCCGGCGTCGAAGGGCGCCCCGCCCCCGGCGGGCGCCCAGGCCGGGCCGGAGTCGATCAGCGCGGCATGGCCTCCGGGCGCCCGCACCAGGATCGCGTCCCCCTGGCCGACGTCCAGGAACACCACCTCCAGCTGGTCGGGCGGCGCGCCCAGGGCCAGGCGCCAGGAGAATGCCGCCCCCGCGGCGCCCAGCAGGGCCAGCAGGGCCGCGCCGGCCCGCGGGCGGGCGGCCTGCCACAGGGCGCAGAGCCCGGGAAGCAGCGCATCCGGCAGCCGCCGGGCCGCCGGCAGCGCGGCCCAGGCCAGCCCGGCGTACCACAGGAGGACCCAGCCCGTCCCCGGGCGGCCGACGTCGATCTGCGCGAGCGGAAGCGACGCGAGGGCCTTCACCGCCCACACCAGCCCCTGCGCGGCCCACCGCCCGGCAAAGCCCAGCAGCCACACCGCCGGCGGAGCGAAGAGCCCCAGCACCACCGCCCCGAGAGCCAGGGGCGTGAGCAGCCCGACGTAAGGGACCACCACCAGGTTGGCCAGGGGGGAGATCGGCGACACGGTGCCGAACGCCCGGAGGGTCAGCGGCTCGACGAGGGCCTGCGCGGCCAGGGTCACGGCCAGGCTCGCGGCGAGCCACGCCGCGGCCCTCTCCGGCAGGGCCCGCAGAAGCCGCGGCTCCAGCCAGCCCTGAATCGGCCGGGTGAAGAGCAGGATGCCCAACGTGGCCGCTGCGGAGAGCTGGAACCCCAGGTCGAAGAGCAGACCCGGCACCGCCGCCAGCAGCAGGGCGGCGGCCGCGCCCAGGGTGTTCAGGGCGTCCCGCTCCCGCCCGAGGAGATCCCCTGCCAGCACCAGCACGGCCATGAGCCCGGCCCGCAGGACCGACGGGCTGGCCCCGGTGAGGAAGACGAAGAACGCCACGGCGGGGACGGCCAGGGCGGCAGCGGCCCGGCGCCCCAACCCCGCCCGGTAGAGGAACCAGAGGAGGGGCATGACGACCATCGCCACGTTGCCGCCGCTGACCGCCAGCAGGTGGAAGACGCCCGCGGCGCGGAAGGCGTCCGCGATGTCGTCGGGCAGGCCGGTCCGGCTGCCGAACAGCAGCCCGGCCAGCAGGGCGGCCTCTCGCTCCGGCAGGGCGCGGTAGAGCACCCCCTCCAGCCGGAGGCGCGCCGCCACTGCGGCCCGCCGGAACGGGTCCAGCCGGCCCGGCCCCATCCGGTCAGCCGGGCCGGACTCCATGACGAGATAGACGGACTGGCGCGCGAGGAAGGCCGCCTCGTCGAACCCGCCGGGCCGGTGCGCGCGGCGGGGCGGCGAGAGGGTCCCGGAGACGGCGACCCGCTCGCCGTAGGCCGGCGCCGGCCCACCCCGCTGTGCGACCCGGACCCGGCCCCGGGCCGGCTGCCCCTGGACGGCTTCGGCGGCGAGGATGTAGGTGACCCGGCCGCCCGCCTCCCGTGCGGGCTCGCTCACCACCGTGCCCACCAGCGTCACCGACCGGTCTGTCCAGGCCGCGAGGTTCCCGCGCCCCACCGTCTGCACGTAGGTCCAGCGCAGCGCGCCGCAGAGGGCGATGGCGGCAAGCACCAGGGCGCCGCTCCTCCGCCCGGCCAGGAGCAGGGCCGTGAGCGGTACCAGGAGTGCGGCGCAGAGGGCGGGGTGGGGGCGAATCCACTCCGCGGCCAGGATTCCCGCGGCCAAGGTCGCCGCGACGACCAGCGCAGGTCGGGTGTGCACGGCCAGCCCTCCGAAAACCATTTTATGGAAGGTTCGGCAGCGCGGCGCCACTTCCTCCCGCGGCGCCCGGCTCGGCATGCTCCGCGCGCAGGATGGTTCTTTATGGGGCATTGTCGCTATAGGCAGGTCCGTGAAGCCGGCCATAGAATAAAGGTAGAGAGCTAGTTCGCACTTTCACGAACCCGAAGAGGCGGGGAGGCGATCGGCATGATCTTCCCGGTGACCCCCGAAACGCACCTGCTCCTCTGCCTCCTCATCGTGGCCGCGTCCTTCGCCGCCGCGCTGGTGATCGCCGACCTGCCGCCTCCCGCCCCGCCGGCGCGCCGGCGGCGCGCGCCGCACCGGGCCCGCGGCCGCGGAAGAGCGCGTCTGCGGGTGATTTCCGGCCGTAAGACCGTGGAAATATAGAGAAATGAGCACTAGCCACCAGCGAGCGCTGGTGGCCGTTGATTTTTTGCAGATTGCGTGCTTGACTTGAAGGAACCGCCCCCCTATAGGACGAATGATGATCGCTGGCGTGTGGCTCCGTCGGACCGACGGAGTGAACACGCCCCAACTCTTGGCGAAAGGCGTGAGGTCGCTACGAACTACATGGTCGAGTTTCGGGGCGTGTCGAAACGATTTGATTCGACCGAAGCCCTCACCGATCTAACCCTCGAAATTCGTCCGGGCGAGTTCCTGACGCTTCTCGGGCCCAGCGGCTGCGGCAAGACCACGACCCTCAGGCTGCTGGCCGGCTTCGAGGAGCCCACCTCCGGAGAGATCTGGCTGGCGGGCAGACCCGTGCAGGGACTCCCACCCCACAAGCGGCCTGTCAACACGGTGTTCCAGCACTACGCGCTGTTCCCGCACATGACCGTGTTCGACAACGTCGCGTTCGGCCTGCGCATGAAGCGGATGCCTCCGGCCGAGATCCGGCGGCGGGTGAGCGAAGCCCTGGAGTTGGTTCGGCTGGGCGACATGGGGCAGCGACGTCCCCATGAGCTGTCCGGCGGGCAGCAGCAGCGGGTCGCCCTGGCGCGCGCCCTGGTGATGGAGCCCAAGGTGCTGCTGCTGGACGAGCCGCTGGGGGCGCTCGACCTCCAGCTCAGGCGCGCGATGCAGGTGGAACTCAGGCAGCTCCAGCGGAAGCTGGGAGCCACCTTCCTATACGTGACGCACGACCAGGAGGAAGCGCTCGCGATGTCGGACCGCATCGCGGTAATGCGCAACGGCCGGGTAGAGCAGGTCGGCACTCCCGAGGAGGTCTACCTGCGCCCGGCCACCCGCTTCGTGGCGCAGTTCCTGGGCGAGGCGAACCTGCTGGAGGGCGAGGGGGGCCCCAACGGGCGCCTGCGGTGGGGCGACTACGACCTGCAGGTGAACCGCTATGTGCCGCCCGGGAAGGCGACGGTCGCCCTGCGGCCCGAGCAGGTCCAGGTGCGGTGGCCCGGCTCCACGGAGCCGCCGAAACCGGCGGAGAACCGGGTGTACGGCATCGTGGCCGAGCGGCTCTTCGTCGGCACGGGCACCCGCCTGATGGTGGAGGTCGCCGGCCGCCGGCTGGCCGCACTGCTGCCGGCGGGCCCCGGGCCCGACATCGGCGACCAGGTCGAGCTCCGCTTCGCCGCGGAGCACTGCGTGGTGGTGGCGCCGTGAGCCGCCGGGCAGCCTGGGCCATACTGGCCCCCGCGGTGATCTGGCTCCTGGCCCTGGTGGCCGTCCCCATGGCCCTGATGCTCGTCTACAGCTTGGCGGCCGGCATCGCGCCGGACTCGCCCTGGCCCCGGGGGTTCACGCTGGAGCACTACGCCCGCCTGCTGGATCCCCTCTACCTACGCATCTTCGTGCGCTCGGTGGTGCAGGCCGCGCTGGCGACGCTGTTCTGCCTGGTCCTGGGCTACCCCCTCGCGTACTACATCGCGCGCAGCCCGGCGAAGCGGCGGGGCCGGCTGCTTCTCCTGGTGGTCATCCCCTTCTGGACCAACTTCCTGGTGCGCACCTACGCCCTGATGGTGCTGATGCGGGCGCAGGGGGTCATAAATTCTCTGCTTATGGCCATCGGGGTGATTGACGACCCCCTCCCCCTCCTCTATAATGAGGCGGCGGTGCAGGTCGGGCTCGTCTACACCCTGCTGCCCCTGCTCGTCCTGCCCCTGTACGCGAACCTGGAGAAGCTGGACGACCGGCTGCTGGCCGCCGCGCAGGACCTGGGCGCGAGCCCCTGGGCCGCGTTCTGGGCGGTGACCTGGCCGCTTTCGCGGCCCGGCGTGCTGGTCGGGTCGATGATGGTCTTCATCTCGGCCTTCGGCATGTACCTGGTGCCCGACCTCATGGGCGGCGCCCGGTCGGTGATGATCGGCAACCTGATCCAGAACCAGTTCCTGCAGGCGCGCAACTGGCCCTTCGGCGCGGCGGCCTCCCTGACCCTGACCGCCGTCGTGCTGGTCGTCGCGCTGCTGGTGCAGCGGGCCGGGGGCCTGGGCGGCGGGGAGGTGAAGCGGTGAAGCGGGGCGGCGGCTGGCTGCGGCTGCACGCCGCACTGGTCTACGGGTTCCTGTACGCGCCGATCTTCCTGCTCGTCATCCTGTCCTTCAACAGTTCGCGCACCAGCACGGTCTGGAAGGGGTTCACGCTGAACTGGTACCTGCGGCTCTTCCAGAACCGGCTGCTGTGGGAAGCGGTCCAGAACAGCCTGATCATCGCCGCCGCGACCGCGGTCATCGCGACGGCCCTGGGCACCGCGGCGGCGCTCGCGCTCCACAGGCGCCGCCTGCCCGGCCGGCTCTGGATCGAGGGGCTGTTGTACGTGCCCCTGGTCCTCCCCGACATCGTGCTGGGTGTGGGCGCGCTGGTGCTGTTCACGGCCCTGGGGATCTCCCTCGGCCTGGGCACTATCCTGGCTGCACACGTCGGAACCTCGATCTCCTATGTGGTCCTGGTGCTGCGGGCACGACTGAGCGACATGGACGAGCGGCTGGAGGAGGCCGCGCGCGACCTGGGCGCCACCTCATGGCAGACCCTGCGGTACGTGACGCTTCCCCTGCTGATGCCGGCCATCGTCGCCGCCGTGCTGCTCTCCTTCACCCTCTCTCTGGATGACTTCATCCTCTCGTTCTTCACCGCAGGCCCGGGGTCCACAACTCTGCCCCTGCGCATCTACGGAATGCTGAAGACCGGCCTCACCCCTGAGGTGAATGCCCTGTCCACCATCCTGGTGCTGGTGACGGGCATCGCCACCACCCTTTACCTCCGGCTGACGGAGAACCGAATTTCGTAAGGTTGCGGGAGGAAAAGAGCGGAATGAAGAAGCGTGTGGGGTTCGCGCTGGCCGCGCTGCTCGCAGCGGCCGTCGCCCTGTCGGGATGCTCAGTCGGAGGGAGCAAGGGCCAGGCGTCTGACCTGCCGCGGCCCGAGCGGGATCCGAGCGTGGACATGAGCCGGCTCTCCGCCGAGCTCAACGTGTTCACCTGGACAGAGTACCTGCCCCAGTCCATCATCCGGGAGTTCGAACGGCTGTATGGCGTGCGGGTCAACTACGACACCTACTCCAGCAACGAGGAGATGCACGCCAAGCTGAAGGCCGGCGCCTCGGGCTACGACATCATCATCCCCGAGATCTACATGGTGAAGGTGCTGCGCCGGGAAGGGCTGCTGGAGGAGCTGGACCACAGCAACATCCCCAACCTGAAGAACATCGATGAGCGCTTCCGCGGGCTCGACCATGACCCGGAGCTCAAGTACTCCGTGCCCTACGTGTGGGGCACCACGGGCATCATCATCAACACGGAGAAGATCAGCCCGGACCAGGTCAAGACGTGGGAAGACCTGTGGAACCCCGCGTTCCAGGGCAAGCTGGTGGTGCCGGACGACGCCCGGGAGATGATCGGCATCGCCCTGCGCACCGAAGGGCACGGCGTGAACACCACCGACCCGGAGGCGCTGGCCAGGGCCAAGGAGAAGCTGAAGGCGCTGAAGCCCAACATCAAGGCCTTCAACAGCGACAGCCCGAAGGACCTGCTGCTCGGCGGTGAGGTCTGGGGCGGCGTGGTCTGGAGCGGCGAGGCCGCCCTGGTGATGCGGGAGAGCGACGCCTTCCAGTTCATCCTGCCGCCCGAGGGCGTGACCATGTGGGTCGACAACGTGGCCATCCCGAAGGGCGCGCCGCACAAGTACACCGCCGAGGTGTTCATCAACTTCCTGCTGGATCCGCTGGTCAGCGCCCGCATCTCCGCCGAGTACCCCTACGGCAACCCCAACAAGGCGGCCATGCCGTATGTCCCCGCCGAGGACCTGGCCAACCCGGCCATCAACCCGCCGGCGGAGTGGCTGAGGAACGCGGAGTCGCTGGACGACCTGGGCGACGAGATGAACCAGGTGTACGACCAGGTCTGGACCGAAATCAAAGGCTGATGAGCGCGGGGAGCGGACCACCGCTCCCCGCTTGATCCGTTCCGGCAGGATCTTGCCTGCGCGCGTGCGAATTTTGTTGCGGCCCCGGGCCCGTCCTGCCGGCCGCCGCGAGGGCGGACGGCAGGACGGGCCCGGGCAGGGCACACTGAACAGTCGAGGTGAACGGCCATGAAACTCGGGTGCCACATCAGCATCAGCCAGGGGTTCCCCCAGGCGGTGGAGAGCGCCCACAAGCTGGGCTGCGAGGCGTTCCAGTTCTTCACCAAGAACCCGCGCGGGTTCCGGGGCAAGCCCGCCGATCCCGAAGCCGCAGCCCGCGGCCGGGCCCTCATGGCGCAGTACGGCCTGGTGGCGATCGCCCACGCCCCGTACATCACCAACCTGTCCACCCCCGACCCGGAGCTGCAGGCGCTCTCCATCGCCTCGCTGAAGCTGGACCTGGAGAACGCCGAGGCGTACGGCGCCATCGGCTGCGTCTGCCACATGGGCAAGCACATGGGGGAAGGCGAGGCCAGCGGCCTGGCGCGCATGGTGGAGACGCTCAACCGGCTGCTGGAGGCGTACACGGGCCCCTGCCAGCTGCTCCTGGAGAACACGGCCGGCCAGGGCTCGGAGCTGGGCACCCGCCTCGAGGAGCTGATGGAGGTGCGCAGCCGGGTGGAGCAGCCCGAGCGCATCGCCTTCTGCTTCGACACGTGCCACGCCTTCGCCGCCGGCATCTACCGGCCGGAGGAGTGGGAGGACTTCGTCGCGCACGCCCGCGCCATCGGGTACTGGGACCTGCTGAAGGCCGTTCACCTGAACGACTCCAAGTTCGAGCACGGCAGCCGGAAGGACCGGCACGCCAACCTGGGTAAGGGGTTCATCGGCGAGGCGGGCATCGCGCGGCTTCTGCGCTCCGGCGCCTTCGAGGGCCTGCCCGTCGTGCTGGAGACCCCGGTGAGCGACGAGGCGGAGTACGGCCCGGAGATCGCCTACGCCCGGTCGCTGCTGGCGTGACGGCGCGGGCGTGGCCGCAGGGAAGCATCCCGCAGCGTTCGGCAGCCTGACCGCTTCCACCCCGGGGGGATGCGGTCAGGCTGTTTTCTTGTGCGCCGCGCCGGTCCACCATGGCCCGGGGCTCCCCGGCCGGGCGGAGAGCCGGTCTCGCTGGATGCGCCGGGCTGCCGGTTCGCGGCTTCCTGGCCATGCGATCCCGGCATCTGCAGGTAAACCCAGTAGGATTTTGTGCTTTAAAGTCTAATAGGGTTACTTTAGTTCACTGACCCCGGAGGTGTCCACCGCATGGCTTCACCGCAGACGCTGCCCAGCCTGCCGCCGGCCACCTTTGCCGCCGGCATGCGGGCTGCGCTGCCGATCGTCCTCGGCTACCTGCCCATCGGCTTTGCGTTCGGCGTCCTCGCCCAGACCGCCGGGTTTTCGGTCGCGGAAGCGGGGCTCATGTCGCTGCTCGTGTACGCCGGCTCGGCGCAGTTCATCGGCGCGGAGATGGTCGCCGCGGGCGCGGCAGCCCCTGCGATCATCTCCACGACGTTCCTCGTCAACCTGCGGCATCTCCTCCTCAGCACCGCCCTCCTGCCGTCCTTCCGGCAGAACCCCCCAGCCGTCAACGCGCTGCTCTCCTACGGCATCACCGACGAGACCTTTGCGGTGAACGCCTCCCTGCTGCGCGGCCGCCCCATCGGCCCGGCGTTCGTCGCCGGTCTGCACATCACATCCCAGGCCAGCTGGATCGCCGCCTCGATCGCCGGGGCGCTCGCCGGCGGCATCGCGACCAACCAGGAGGCGCTGGGCCTGGATTTCGCCCTGTCGGCGATGTTCATCGGCCTGCTGGTTCCCCAGCTGCGGGGAGAAGGGGCGAATCGCCGCAGGATCGCGGCCGTGGTGGCCGCTGCCGTCGCCGTGGCGATGGGGCTCCTGGGCCAGCCCAGCTGGGGCGTGATCGCGGCCACCGTCGTCGCCGCCACCGTGGGAGTGATGCTGCGGTGATGAGCGTCCGCACCGAGGTCCTGCTGCTCTTCCTCGGCATGGCCCTGGTCACGTACCTGCCCCGGATGCTGCCCATCGTGTTGCTGAGCCGGTTCCGGATGCCGCCCCTCCTGCAGAAGTGGCTGGAGTTCATCCCGGCGGCGGTGCTCTCGGCGCTGCTCGCCCAGGGCCTCCTGCTGGACGGCGGCAAGCTTGCCCTCCCGCCGGACAACCTGGCCCTGCTGGCGGCCATCCCGGCCTTCGCCGTGGCCATCCGGACCCGCAGCCTGATGGGCACCGTGGTCGCCGGCATCGCCGCGATGGCCCTGTTGCGGGCCTTCCTGTGACACCCACCGCCAAGCACGTTGCTCACGCACACCCCACTGCCCCCCCCCAGGGCCGACGCTTCCGCTTCCCAACGCTAACCGCCGACTCCCACCGCTCACTGCCGGCCGCCAACCGCTCACCACTCACCACTCACTACTCACCACTCACTACTCACGACTCACCTCTCACCTCTCACCTCTCACGGCTCACTGCTCACAACGCACGTCTCAATGCGTAACATATGGACGAATTTTCTCCAACGTCTTCGGTCCGATGCCCGGGACCGCGATCAGGTCATCCACCGACTGGAACGGCCCGTGCTCGCTGCGGTGCGCGAGGATCGCCCGGGCGATGGCCGGGCCGATCCCCGGCACGGACTCGAGCTCCGCCTGGCCGGCCGTGTTGATGTTGACCAGTGCCGGCCCGCCGGAGCCCGCCCCGCCCACGGTCGCGGTCACCGGCGCGTGGGTCGCCCCCTGCGCCTTCGGCGGCGGGGGCGCCTGCGGCTCCAGCTCGGACTTCCGGTAGACGTAGATCTTCGCTCCGTCCACGAGCGGCGCCGCCAGGTTCAGCACGCCGGGCACCGCATCGGGCAGCGGGCCGCCCGCCGCCAGGATGGCGTCGTTCACCCGGGCTCCTTCGGGAAGCGCGTAGACGTCCGGCCGGTGCACCGCCCCTTCCACGTGGACGATCACCTGGCGGGCAGGCTGCGGCTCGGCCGGCGGCGGCGCGCCGTCCGCAGCCCCGCCGCCCGCACCCGTCGCCACCACCCCTTCGCTTTCCTCGAGCTGGGCAAGGAAGGCCGCCGCCTTCAGGGCGCGCTGGTCCGCCTGGTGCAGGACGACCGTCCGCCAGCCCATCCCGGCAAGGGCGAGCGCCACCAGTGCGGCGACCGCGGCCCGCATCGCGGGCGTGAACTGGACGATGGTACCCACTTCGGTCACCCCCGAGAGGGGGAGTTTCGACGCCGCCCAGATTTTTCCTGCCATATGCTGGAAAAGACCCCGCCGGCTGTCTGCGGCGGGGTCCTGCGCTTACTCATGCACTTCGCCCTCTTCGAGCACCTCGTCCTCGGAGACGAGCCAGGCCGCCGGAAGCGCCGTCACTCGCCGACTGCGAAGGTGTTCTCCAGCCGCCCCAGGCCGTCGATCTCGACGGCCACCACGTCGCCCGGCTTCAGCCAGTCCTTCTCCGGCAGGCCCATGATGACCCCCTCCGGGGTGCCGGTGGCGATGATGTCGCCGGGCTCGAGCGTGATGTACCGGCTGATGTACGCGATGAGGTCCGCCACCGGGAACAGCATGTCTCGGGTGTGGCCGTCCTGCCGCAGTTCCCCGTTGCGCCAGAGGCGAATGCGCAGGTTCTGGGGGTCCGGGACCTCGTCCCGGGTGACCAGGTACGGCCCGATGGGCAGAAAGCCGTCCAGAGTCTTGCCCAGGAGCCACTGGCTCGTGCGCATCTGCAGGTCGCGGGCGCTCAGGTCGTTGCCGTTGCAGTAGCCCAGCACGCAGTCGAGGGCGGCCTCCGCGGGCACCCGGCGCGCCCGGCGGCCGATCACGACCACCAGCTCGGCCTCGTAGTCGTACTGCTCGGCCACCTCTGGCAAGACCACCGGCTCACCCGGCCCCGCGATGGCGTTGCCGAACTTGGAGAACAGGACCGGGTGAGCCGGCACGTCCAGCCGGGCCTCCGCGGCGTGCGCGCGGTAGTTCAGGCCCACGCACAGGATCTTCCCCGGCCTGGGCACGGGCGGCCCCAGGGTCAGATCAGCCTCGGCGCGGAACAGGTCCGGGTGGTCCTGCGCCCGGGCGACCAGCTCAGCCAGCGGCTCCAGGGCGTCCAGCCCCATGGCAAGCGCCTGGTCCACCCCTCGGGGCACGCCTTCGCACGCCAGGCGGCGGCAGGCGGCGGCCACGTCCAGGATGCCCCGGTCCGTCCTGACGCCGAGGGCCAGGCCTCCGGGTGTGCGGTAGGTGACCAGGATCATCGGCCATTCCCCCTTTCGAATCGGCCGGTGTGTGAGGGTCCCACCCACCCGCACCCGTTCGGCGGGTGCAGGTGGAACCGCTTTACCGGTCCGCGGCGCCGTCCAGGTGCAGGCACATCTCCCACATGCGGGTCACGTGGCCCATGAGGTCGTCGTCATACTCCCGCACGTAGTGGAACCCCAGCCACTCGTAGGCCCGCCGGCCGCCGTGGTTCTCCACCTCCACCTGGACGAAGAGGCGGGAGATGGGGCCCTGGGCCTGCAGCGCAGCCAGACAGGCCTGCAGGAGCCGGCGCCCGATCCCCTTCCGCTGGTGTTCCGGCAGCACGTAAAACCGCCAGAGCTCCGCGTCGCCGGCCTCCGGCCGATGCCCGGCCTGGGCAAAGCCTACGACCTCGCCTGCTGCGGTCTCCGCGACGAAGAACGCGCTGTCCGGATTGGCGGCGGCCCGGGCCAGCCGCTCCTCCGCGTACCACTGGGGCAGCACGGCCTGCTGAATGTCCTCCGGGATGATGCCCTTGTACGTCGCCGCCCACGTCGCGCGGGCGACCGCGGCGATCGCCTGCGCATCCGCCGGGGCGGCACGGCGTACCTGGTACTCCACTGCATACACCCCCGTGTTTTTTGCCAATCCGACGATTCCCAATACCGCAATGTTCCGCGTTCAGCGCGGCCCCGGGCGGACGCCGGACGCGCAAGGGGCCGGCCCCCAAGCGGGGCCGGCCCTCGCACGCTACCCTTTCACCACGATGTTGACCAGCTTCCCGGGCACCGGGACGACCTTGACCACCTGCTTGCCGGCGATCAGGGACTGGACCCGCTGGGAGGCCAGCGCAGCCTGCTCCATCTCCGCGGGCGTGATGTCCGCCGGCACCTGCAGCCGGTCGCGCACCCGGCCGTTGATCTGCACGACGATCTCGACGGTCTCGGCCTTGGCGACCTCCTCGTCGTAGGCCGGCCAGGGCTCCAGGTGGATGGAACGGGAGTGGCCCATGCGGGACCACAACTCCTCGGCCAGGTGCGGGCAGAACGGGGCGATGATCAGCACCGCTTTCTGCACCGCCTCGGCCAGGACCAGGGCACTGGCGTCCCGCTCCTCCGGACTCACCTTCTCCCGGTAGGCGTAGATCGCATTGGTCATCTCCATGAGGCCGGAGATGGCCGTGTTGAACGCGAACCGCTCGTGCAGGTCCGCCGTGATGCGCTTCACCGTGGCGTGGATGATCCGCCTGAGCTCCCGGTCCTCCGGCGTCAGGTCCGGAGCGGCCTTGGCCAGCGCTTCCGCGATCTCCGCCTCGGACAGGGCCCCCGCGCGCGCCTCCGGGTCGGACGGGTCAGCCGGAACCAGGCTGCGCGCACGCCGGTAGGCGGGCAGGGCGGAGACGACCATGCGGTAGAAGCGGTTGACGAACCGTGCGGCCCCTTCGATGCCGGCGTCCGACCAGTCCAGATCGCGCTCCGGCGGGGCGGCGAACATGATGAACAGCCGGACCGCGTCGGCGCCGTACTTGGCGATCATGTCCTCGGGGGAGACGGTGTTGCCCTTGGACTTGGACATCTTGGCGCCGTCCTTCAGCACCATGCCCTGGGTCAGCAGCCGGGTGAAGGGCTCGTCGACCTTCACCAGGCCCATGTCCCGCAGGACCTTGGTGAAGAACCGGGAGTAGAGCAGGTGGAGCACGGCGTGCTCGATGCCGCCGACGTACTGGTCCACCGGCATCCAGTAGTCCACGTCCTCCTGGTTCCACGGCTTCTCGGCGTTCTGGGGATCGGTGTAGCGCAGGTAGTACCAGGAGGAGCAGACGAAGGTGTCCATCGTGTCGGTCTCCCGCCGGGCAGGGCCGCCGCACTGCGGGCAGGTCGTGTGGACGAACCCCGGATGCCGCGCCAGCGGCGAAGCGCCCTCGCCGGTGAAGTCCAGGTCCTCCGGCAGCCGCACCGGCAGGTCTTCCTCCGGCACGGGGACAGTGCCGCAGCTGTCGCAGTAGATGATGGGGATCGGCGCACCCCAGGCCCGCTGCCGGCTGATCAGCCAGTCCCGCAGCCGGTAGCTGACCGCCCGCTGGCCGAAGCCCTTCTCCTCAGCGTAGGCGATCACCTTCGGGATGCCCTCCAGGTTCGGGGTGCCGTCGAAGGGGCCCGAGTTGACCATGATGCCGGGCTCCACGTACGCCTCGGCCATCTCCTCGGCCTTCAGGGTGCCCTCGGGGTTCTGGATGACCACCTTGATCGGCAGCCCGTACTTCCTGGCGAACTCGAAGTCCCGCTGGTCGTGGGCCGGCACGCCCATCACGGCGCCGGTGCCGTATTCCATGAGCACGTAGTTGGCGATCCAGAGCTGCACCCTGTCGCCGCTAAAGGGGTTGACGACGTCGAGCCCGGTGTACAGGCCCTCCTTCTCCGCCTCCGTGGAGGTGCGGGCGATCTCGGTGAGGTGCTTCATCTTCTCCTGGAAGGCCCGGATCGCCTCCACCCGCTCCGCCGGGATCAGGCCGGAGGTGCAGATCTTCTCCACCACCGGGTGCTCCGGTGCGATGACCAGGAAGGTGACGCCGTAGATCGTGTCGGGGCGGGTGGTGAAGACGGGGATCTTGTCCCCGGTGGCCTCCAGCGTGAACTCGACCCGAGCGCCCTCCGAGCGGCCGATCCAGTTCTCCTGCATGACGCGCACCTGCTCCGGCCAGCCGCCCTCCAGCAGCTTCAGGTCGTTCAGCAGCTCCTCGGCGTAATCCGTGATCCGGAAGAACCACTGGGAGAGGTCCTTCTTGGTGACCTCGGACTCGCACCGCCAGCACCGGCCGTCCTCCACCTGCTCGTTGGCCAGCACGGTCTGGCAGGACGGACACCAGTTCACCGGGGCGGTCTTCTTGTAGGCCAGCCCCTTCTTGTAGAACTGCAGGAACAGCCACTGGGTCCACTTGTAGTAGTCCTCCCGGTAGGTGTAAACCGCCCGGGACCAGTCGTACGAGTAGCCCAGCTGCTTCAGCTGCGCCGTCATTTCGGCGATGTTCTGCTTCGTCCACACCGCCGGGTTGATCCCGTGCTGGATGGCCGCGTTCTCCGCCGGCATGCCGAAGGAGTCGAAGCCGATGGGGTGCAGGACGTTGTAGCCCCTCATGCGGCGGTAGCGCGCGATGACGTCCACGATGGTGTAGTTGCGCACGTGGCCCATGTGCAGCTTGCCGGAGGGGTACGGGAACATCGCCAGCGCGTAGAACTTCGGCCGGCTCGGGTCTCGCTCGACCTTGTAAACGCCCTCCTCCTCCCAGCGGCGCTGCCATCGGGGCTCTGCTTCACGAAAATCAAAGCGCTCCTCTGCCATGTTGTGGCTGGACCTCCTCTGTCTCAGACGGGGCTGAGAAACCGGAAGGCTCCCGTCCCACGTGAAGGGACGAGAGCCTGTGCTCCCGCGGTACCACCCTGCTTGGCCCGGCGAACCGGGCCCGCCTCTGCCGGCTGTAACGGGCCGTTCCCGGTGCGGGCTGTCGCCCGGGGCTCCGGGCCCGGGCGTTCGCCCGTACGGCTCAGGGGCGAGGTTCGCCGGCCTGCCGCTGCCGCCTCGCACCACCCGGCGGCTCTCTGGGAGCGCCGGTCCGGCTACTGCTCCCCGTCATGGCCTCTGACGCTTGTGTGTGAATCGTCCTCTATTATCGCAAGGCCAGAGGCGCAAGTCAAGAAAAACCTGTGGGCGCTACTTCTTCCTGCGCGCCAGCCGAGCCTGTTCGGCCCGCATCGCGGTCGTGATGAAGAACGCGAGCCCGCCCCAGAGCAGCAGGACGCCGAAGATGAGCATGGCCCAGGAACCGGGCAGGAGCCCTGTCTGCGGCACGGCTAACCCACCTCCTCCGCAGCCGCGTCAAGCTGCAGCGAGCGCCACTGCATCACCTGGGAGGTGACGAACATGGCGATGGCCACCGTCCAGCCGAAGAGGATCAGGGCGCCGGTGGGGTAGCCGCCGTACGGCTGCCGGAACTCGCTGATGAGGTTGGAGAGGATGTTGTAGCCCAGGAGGACCGGGGTGACGACCTTCACCAGCACGTCCCACCACAGGCCGATGCGGATGTCGGAGGTGAGGTTCACGTGCTCCCGGATCCGGGCCGTGCCCATGACGTAGCCCAGCACAACGGCCTCCACCAGGCCCAGCACCGCGATGGCGTAGCTGCCCACGAAGTGGTCGACGATGTCGAGGATGTGCACGCCGCCGCCGGTGGCGAAGAGGGCGCTGAAGGCGAAGCCGATGAGGGAGAACCAGCCCAGCAGCTTCTTGCGGTCGACGCCGAAGCGGTCGATGACGGCCGAGGCCAGCGCCTCCATCATGGAGATGGAGGACGAGATGCCGGCCAGCAGCAGCGCGAGGAAGAACAGGACGCCGAAGGCCGACTGGAGCCAGAAGGGGCCGGGCAGCAGCGAGATGGCCTTTGGGAAGGCGACGAACGCCACGCCGGGGCCCGCCACGGCCATCTCCTCGAACGGGACCCCCGCCTTGATCGCGGCGTAGCCCAGGGTGGAGAAGACGGCAAGCCCGGCCATGAGATCAAAGGACGAGTTGGAGAAAACCGTGATAAAGGCGTTGTTGGTGAGGTCGGAGTCCTCAGGCAGGTAGCTGGCATAGGCGATCATCACGCCCACGGCCAGGGTGGTGGAGAAGAAGACCTGGCTGTACGCGGCCACCCAGACCCTCGGGTCCATGATCTTGGTGAAGTCGGGGTTGAGGAAATAGTTCAGGCCGTAGGTGGCGCCCGGCAGCGTGACGCCGCGGACGACGAAGACGATCATGGCGATGATCAGGAAGGGCGTCATCCACTTGCACGCCTTCTCGATGCCGCCGGAGATGCCCTGGGCGGAGATGTAGTAGTTCGCAGACCAGATCAGAGCGACGGCGGCGAAAATCCCCCAGCGCACGCCTCCCAGATCCAGCGGGCCCGACGTGATCCCCAGGAAGTCGCGGGCGAAGAAGGTCCCCGGGTCCTCGCCCCAGGCCTGGGTGAAGCTGAAGATGAGGTAGCGGAGCGCCCAGGCGATGACCACGCTGTAGAAGGTGACCACGACCGCGGGGACGGTGATCTGCCACCAGCCGATCCACTCGTACCGGCGCCTCAGGTTCTTGAACGCGGTGATGGTGGCGGTGCGCATCTTGTGCCCGAAGCCGAACTCCAGGACCATCAGCGGGACGCCAGCCGTGAGGAGCGCCACGAAGTAGGGAAACAGAAACGCACCGCCGCCATTCTTGTACGCCATGAACGGGAAGCGCCAGAAGTTCCCGAGGCCCACGGCAGCACCGACCGTGGCGAAGATGAAGCCGGACCGGGATTTCCACTGATCGCGCTGTTCCTCCATGTGATGCCGCCCTCCTCTGTCTCCTCGGAGTGAACCTGTACGGCCCCGACTCAGGATGCGGACAGCCGGGGCCGTACGTGCAAACGTGCGCCGGAGGCCGGAGCTATGCCGGGTCGAACCACGCCGTGAAGTGGCGGAGCACCTTGGGCTCCTTGGCGAACTTGACGCCGCGGATCTCCTCGCGCTTGTTGAATGCGTTCACCACGGCCTCGGCCACGTCTTCCAGGTGCAGGTTCGTGTAGACCCGGCGCGGAATCGCCAGGCGGGTGAACTCGAACGGCCCGCGCACGTTCTCGCCGGTCTCCGGGTCCCGGCCCAGCATCAGCGAGCCGACCTCGACGCCGCGCACCCCGCCCTCCAGGTAGAGCGCCAGGGTCAGGGCATGGCCGGGGAACTGGTCCCACGGGATGTGCGGCAAGAACCGCGCCGCGTCGATGAACACCGCATGGCCGCCCACGGGCCACTGAATCGGAACGCCCGCGCTGCGCAGCATCTCGCCCAGGTACTCCACCTGCCCCACCCGGTACGCCAGGTAGTCCGGATCCAGCGCCTCCCGCAGCCCGACCGCCATGGCCTCCAGGTCACGGCCCGCCAGGCCGCCGTAGGTCAGGAAGCCCTCGAACGGCACCACCGCCGCGCCGACCTTCGTGAACAGCTCCTCGTCCCGGAACGCCAGCAGGCCCCCGATGTTCACCAGGGCGTCCTTCTTGGCGCTCATCATGAGCCCGTCGCCGTAGGAGAACATCTCCCGCGCGATGTCGATGGGCGCCTTGTCCGCATAGCCCTCCTCCCGCATCCGGATGAAGTGGCAGTTCTCCGCATAGCGGGCCGCGTCGAACAGCAGCAGAACGCCGTACTTCCGCGCAATCCGCGACGTCTCCCGGATGTTGGCCATGGAGACGGGCTGGCCGCCGGCCGAGTTGTTGGTCACGGTCATGACGATGCAGGCGATGTTCTCCGCCCCGTGCTCCTGGATGAACCGCTCCAGCTTCTCCGTGTCCATGTTGCCCTTGAACGGGTGGAACTCCTCGGTGGGGACCTCCAGCACCAGGTCGACGGGGCGGCCGCCGGCCAGCTGCACGTGCCCGCGGGTGGTGTCGAAGAACATGTTGGAGAGCACGTACATGCCCGGCCGCGTGATCAGCTGGGAGAAGGCGACCTTCTCGGCGCCCCGGCCCTGATGGGTCGGGATGACGTACTCGTACCCGGTGATGTCGGTGACCGTCTCCTTCAGCCGGAAGTAGCTGCTGGCGCCGGCGTACGACTCGTC
>QGVE01000116.1 GCA_003242675.1 Bacillota bacterium
TCTTCCGGTTCTCGGTGCCCCTGGGCTTCCTCAGCCTCATCCCCCGCTGGCTGCACCTGCCCAAGCAGTTCCGCTGGCTGTTCCTCTTCACCGGGGTGATGTTCCTGGTGCTGGACGGGCTGGGGTACGACTTCCGTCCCCGCCGGCGGGGAGAGCCGCTCTAGCCTCTCGGTGCCAGGTTCGCGGTCCAACGGAGGGAGGCCCAAGGGTCTACGCCGATAGGACTTATTGGTGAGTTGACCGACAATTTTCGAACAGATACCCTGAAGATGGGCAATTGAATCACGCATAAAGGGGCCGGCGGCGGGAGAGTCTTCCCCCGAGGGAAGCGCCGAAGGAGCAAGCGGGGGGTTCGGGTCGGACTCCCCGTGAAACTCTCAGGCACCAGGACCGTCGCCTGGGCGCGGATCGCGCCCCCCCGACCTCTGGAGAGCCGCCCTGCGCGGCACCGAAGGAGCAAGGCCTCCCGCACGGCCAAACTCTCAGGTAGGGGAGACAGGGGAACGACCAGTTTACTGGATCGTTCCTTTTTTCACATGCGACTTCGACAGCGTTCTCGGGAGGGGTATCCATGGCTGAGCGCTGGGATCTCGTGATCATAGGCGGCGGCCCTGCCGGTCTGGCGGCGGCGGTCTACGGGGCCCGGGCCCGGATGTCGACCCTGGTCATCGAAAAGGGACGGCCCGGCGGCCAGGCGGCGACCACCGAGGAGGTCGAGAACTACCCGGGCATCCGCCGCACCACCGGACCCGAATTGATGAATCAGTTCCGGGAGCACGCCGAGGCCCTGGGGGCGAAGATCGTCCGCGGCGAGGTCGCCTCCGTGGAGCTGGAAGGGCCGATCAAGACGATCCGCACCAAGCAGGGCGAGGTCTACGAGGCCCGCGCGGTCATCCTGTGCCCCGGCGCCGAGCCCCGCATGCTCGGGGTGAAGGGTGAGGCCGAACTCCGCGGCAAGGGCGTCTCGTACTGCGCCACCTGCGACGCCGACTTCTTCACCGACCTGGACGTGGTGGTGGTGGGCAACGGCGACGCGGCCGTGGAGGAGGCCATCTACCTCACCCGCTTCGCGAGCAGCGTCACCCTGATCTGCATCCACCCCGAGGGCATCATGGACGCCAACAAGGCCAGCCAGGAGCGGCTCTTCGCCACGCCCAAGATCAAGGTGATCTGGCAGACCGTGGTCGAGGAGATCCAGGGCGAGGGGCGCGTGGAGAGGGTGGTGCTGCGCCACCTGGGCACCGGCGAGCGGACGGAGCTGCCCTGCGACGGCGTCTTCATCTTCGTCGGGACCACTCCCCGGACCGAGTTCCTCCGGGGCACCGGGGTCGAGCTGGACGCCAAGGGATACATCATCACCGACCCGGACACGCTGGAGACGAACATCCCCGGCGTCTATGCCGCCGGCGATGCCCGCCGCAAGTGGCTCAGGCAGATCGTGACGGCTGCCGCCGACGGCGCCATTGCCGCCTGCGCGGCCGAGAAGTTCCTCGCGGAGGAGGAGCAGGTCCACCGGGAGATCCTGTCCCCCGAGGAGCCGGTGGTGGCGGTCTTCTGGAGCCCGGCCAACCCGCTCTCCCTGCAGGTGCTGCAGGAGGCGGAGCGCGTCGTCGCCCAGATGGGCGGCCAGGTGCGGCTGGCCCGCATCGACTGCTACAAGTCCACCCGCGCAGCGGCCCGCCTGGGCGTGTTCGACGTGCCGACGGTGCGCATCTTCCACAAGGGCATTCCCCTGGCCACACTCACCGAGGGCTTCAACCACCTGGAGGAGTGGGTGGTTGGACACTTGCCGGCCAGGATCTGAGGAGGTGACCTGCGGATGGTCGAGGTCAATAAGGACAACTTCGAACAGGAGGTGTTGAAGGCGTCGGGCCCGGTCGTGGTCGACTGGTGGAGCCCCAAGTGCGACCCGTGCATGGCGCTCATGCCGGAGGTCGAGCGGCTGGCCCAGATCTACGGCGACCGGGTGAAGTTCTGCAAGGTCAACGTGCTGGAGAACCGGCGGCTGGCGATCAGCCAGCGGGTGCTGGGGCTGCCGACCTTCCTGTTCTTCCGTGACGGGGAGAAGGTGGCGGAGCTCGCCGGTCCCGAGGCCTGCACGGCGGAGGCCATCGAGGCCGAGCTGAAGCGGCTGGTGTGAGGAGGCTGGTGGCGATGAAGCTGGAGTTGGGCCGCATCTTCATTCGTGACGTGCGCTTCGGTGACGCCACCCGGGTGGAAAATGGCGTCCTCACCATCAACCGGGAGGAGCTCGTCAAGCTGCTCCTGGAGGATGAGCGGCTGACGGCCGTCGAGCTGGATATCGCCAAGCCCGGCGAGTCGGTGCGGATCATCCCGGTCAAGGACGTCATCGAGCCGCGGGTCAAGGTCTCGGGCCCGGGCGGCGTGTTCCCCGGGTTCATCAGCAAGGTGGAGACGGTCGGCGAGGGCCGCACCCACGCGCTGAAGGGCTGCGCCGTGGTCACCACCGGCAGGATCGTCGGCTTCCAGGAGGGGCTGATCGACATGTCGGGCCCCGGCGCGGAGTACACGCCGTTCTCCAAGCTGATCAACGTGACCGTGCACTGCACCCCCCGGGAGGGGCTCACGCAGCACGAGCACGAGGCGGCGGTGCGCCTGGCCGGGCTCAAGGCGGCAGCCTACCTGGGCGAGGCGGGGCGCAACGTGGAGCCGGACGAGATCGTCACCTACGAGCACCTGCCCCTGCCGGAGGCGATCGCCCGCTACCCGCACCTGCCGAAGGTGGTCTACGTCTACATGCTGCAGTCGCAGGGGCTCCTGCACGACACCTACGTCTACGGCGTGGACGCCAAGCGGATCCTGCCGACCCTGATCTCCCCGACGGAGGTCTTCGACGGGGCCATCGTCAGCGGCAACTGCGTCTCCGCCTGCGACAAGAACACCACCTACCACCACCAGAACTCGCCGGTGATCGAGGACCTGTACGCCCGCCACGGCAAGGACATCAACTTCATCGGCGTGGTCATCACCAACGAGAACGTGACGCTGGCGGACAAGGAGCGCTCCTCCAGCTACGCCGCCAAGCTGGTGCAGATGCTGGGGGCCGACGGCGCCATCGTCACGGAGGAGGGGTTCGGCAACCCCGACACCGACCTGATGATGAACTGCCGCAAGCTGGAGGAGAAGGGCATCAAGACGGTGCTGATCACCGACGAGTACGCGGGGCGGGACGGCGCGTCCCAGTCCCTGGCCGACGCGACGCCGCACGCCGACGCGGTGGTCTCGGCCGGCAACGCCAACGCCGTCATCGTCCTGCCGCCCATGGAGAAGGTCATCGGCTATCCCGAGCAGGTGAACGTCATCGCCGGCGGCTGGGAGGGGTCGCTCCGGCCTGACGGCTCCATCGAGGCCGAGATCCAGGTGATCACCGGCGCGACCAACGAGCTGGGCTTCTCCTACCTGACGGCCAAGACGATCTAAGGCCGCGAAGCCGCCCGCACAGGGTGGTTTCCGGCTGAGCGGCACGACTGTCTTGCAAAGGAAGTGAGAGCATGGAACTGAAGGGGAAGAAGGCGATCCTCCTCGGCGACCGGGACGGCATCCCGGGTCCGGCCCTGGAAGCCTGCGTCCGCAGCGCCGGGGCTGAGGTGGTCTTCGCCTCCACCGAGTGCTTCGTCTGAACGAGCGCAGGGGCCATGGACATGGAGAACCAGCGCAGGATCAAGGAGCTGGCCGAGAAGTATCCGAAGGAGGACCTGGTGGTCATCCTCGGCGGCGCCGAGGCCGAGGCCTCGGGGCTGGCGGCGGAGACGGTCAGCAACGGCGACCCTGCCTGGGCCGGTCCACTGGCCGGAGTCCAGTTGGGACTCAAGGCGTACCACATCTTCGAGCCCGAGATCAAGGCGCAGATCGATCCCAAGGTCTACGAGGAGCAGGTCTCGCTGATGGAAATGGTGCTCGACGTCGACGCGATCGTCCAGGAGGTCCGGTCGATCCGCGAGAAGTACGCCGCCTGGTAAGGGGGGTCACACGTGCGGATTGTGCACTATCTCAACCAGTTCTTCGGCGGCATCGGGGGTGAGGAGCACGCCGGCGTGCGGCCCGAGGTGCGCCCCGGCCCGGTGGGGCCGGGCCAGGCGCTGAAGGCCGCCCTGGGCGACGCCGCGGAGATCGTCGCCACCGTCATCTGCGGCGACTCCTGGTTCAACGAGAACCTGGAGGAGGCCAAGGCGACCGTGCTCGAGCTGATCCGCCAGCACAACCCCGACCTGGTCGTCGCCGGCCCGGCCTTCAACGCCGGCCGCTACGGCATGGCCTGCGGGGCGGTGGCCGAGGTGGTCAGCAAGCAGCTGGGCATCCCCGTCGTCACCGGCATGTACAAGGAGAACCCGGGCGTGGAGGTCTACCGCCGGTACGCGTGGGTGGTGGAGACCGGGAACTCCGCCGCCTCCATGCGGCAGGCCATCCAGGACATGGCGAACCTGATCAAGCGGCTGGCGGCGGGTCTGGAGCCCGAGCCGGGCACGTACCTGGAGCGGGGCCTCCGGGTGAACGCCTTCGCCGCCGAGCGGGGTTCCGCCCGGGCGGTGGAGATGCTGGTACGCAAGCTCAGGGGCGAGCCCTTCACCACCGAGTATCCCATGCCCTCCTTCGACCGGGTGCCGCCGAACCCGCCGGTCAAGGACCTGAGCAAGGCGAAGATCGCCCTGGTCACCTCCGGCGGCATCGTGCCCAAGGGCAACCCGGACCACATCGAATCCTCCTCGGCATCCAAGTACGGCAAGTACTACCTCGGTGATCTCGACGACCTGACCGCGGAGACCCACCAGACCGCCCACGGCGGCTACGACCCGACCTACGCCAACGCCGACCCCGACCGGGTGCTGCCGGTGGACGTCATGCGGGAGCTGGAGCGGGAAGGCGTCATCGGCAAGCTGCACGACTACTGGTACGCGACGGTGGGCAACGGCACCTCGGTGGCCAACGCCAGGGCCTACGCCCGGGCGATCGCCGAGGACCTCAGGAAGTACGAGGTGGACGCCGTCATCCTGACCTCCACCTGAGGGACCTGCACTCGTTGCGGAGCAACGATGGTCAAGGAAATCGAACGGGCGGGCATCCCCGTGGTCCACGTCTGCACCGTGGTGCCGATCTCGCTGACCGTGGGCGCCAACCGGATCGTGCCGGCGGTGGCCATCCCGCACCCGCTGGGAAACCCGGCCCTGCCGCCCGACGAGGAGCGGGCGCTGCGCCGCCGGCTGGTGATGAAGGCCCTGAAGGCGCTCACCACCCCGGTGGAGGGGCAGACGGTGTTCGACTAAGACCGGGAGGGGGCGCCGTGGAGCACGGCGCCCCCTTTTCTGCCAGGGGCGGCCTGTGACCAAGCCCCGGCACCCGATCAAGGAGAGTGATGCGCATGACGGAGCCTGTCATCCGCGGGGCGGCCTACTGCCTGATCCACGCCCCGAACCTGCTCCTGTACTACGGCACCACCCCGGCGATGGAGCGGCGGCTGAACCCCGACAGCCCCTACCTCGCCAAGCTGCCGCAGCATCTGCGCAGCTACCAGGAGGCCCTGGCCTATCCGCCCAACCAGACCTACCTGGGCCGGCTGCGCCCGGATGAGCTGGCCCGGATCCCCCGGCCGTGGTACGAGCATCCGATCGAGGGGGCCCAGCGGGAAGCCCGGTACGGCGAGCTGATGCCGGAGGACGAGTTCCTGGCCCTGCTGAAGCTGGTCGACACCTTCGACCTGGTGCGGCTGGAGGCCGGCTTCGCCGCGGAGATCGCGGAGCGGCTGGCCGCGCACCCGCTCTGGGCCGCCGACGTCCCCCGGCTGGGCCCCGGCGTGCCGGAGGCCGAGCTGCGGCGGCTGCTGGAGGAAGAGGCCGCGCCGCTCTACCTGGGCGACCGGCTGGTCGGGGTCGTGCGCCGGGCCCACGAGCACGACGTGACGCTCTCCAGCCACGTCATGCTGGAGAACCTCGTCACCAAGGCCTCGGCGGTTCTGGGGCTCCGGCACCTCTTCGCCAAGACCGGCCTGAAGCCCGAAGAGGTCGAGTACATTATTGAGTGCTCCGAAGAGGCGTGCGGCGACATGAACCAGCGGGGCGGCGGCAACTTCGCCAAGGCCATCGGCGAGATGGCGGGCTGCGTGAACGCCACCGGCTCCGACACCCGCTCCTTCTGCGCCGGCCCTACCCACGCCCTCATCGAGGCGGCGGCCCTGATCAAGTCCGGCGTCTTCCAGCACGTGGTGGTGCTCGCGGGCGGCACCCCGGCGAAGCTGGGGCTCAACTCCCGGGACCACGTGGCCAAGGGGCTGCCGGTGCTGGAGGACGTCATCGGCGCCTTCGCGATCCACCTCTCGGCCGACGACTACGTGAGCCCGCGGGTGCGGCTGGATGCGGTGGGCCGGCACAAGATCGGGTCGGGCTCCTCGCCCCAGGCGGTGATGGAGGCGCTGGTGACCGAGCCGCTCACCCGGGTCGGGCTGAAGATCTCCGACGTCGACCGCTACGGCGTCGAGATGCAGAACCCCGAGCTCACCGAGCCCGCGGGCGCGGGGGACGTGCCCCAGGCCAACTACAAGATGATCGCCGCCCTGGCCGTGAAGCAGGGCGAGATCGGCCGGGCGGAGCTGCCGGCCTTCGTCGCCTCGCACGGCATGCCGGGCTTCGCACCCACCCAGGGCCACATCCCCTCGGGCGTGCCGGTGATCGGCCCCCTGCGGGATGCGCTGGTGGCCGGCGAGATCCAGCGGGCGATGATCATCGGCAAGGGGTCGCTCTTCCTCGGCCGCATGACCAACCTGTTCGACGGCGTGTCGGTTCTGCTGGAGCGGAACCCGGGCCGTCCGTCGGCGGAGGCCACGGTGGAGTCCGGCGCAGCGCCGGTCTGCGCCGCCGCTGCCGGCGGGGCCGCCGCGGCGCCCGCTCACGCTGCCACTGGCTCGGGGGCGGGTGCGGCCCCGCTTGCGGCCGGCCGTGAGGGCCCGGCGGCCCAGAAGCCCGGGCGGATCGCCGTCGGCATCACCCTGCACGGCAGCGAGCTGGGCGAGGAGGAGATCCTGCGTGGCGCCGAGCAGGCCCAGCGGCAGTGGCCCGACATCGAGGTCGTGATCATCGGCCGGCCGGCCCGGCAGACCTCCGTGCGCTGGGTGGAGGCCGGGACCGGATGCCTCGCCGACGAGCACCAGGCGATGGAGCGGCTGCTCGCCTCGGGCGAGCTGGCGGCAGCCGTGACCCTGCACTACGCCTTCCCGATCGGCGTCGCCACGGTGGGCAGGGTGATCACCCCCGCCCGGGGCCGCGAGATGCTGATCGCCACGACCACCGGCACGGCCGCGGCCGACCGGGTCGAGGCGATGGTGCGCGCCGCGATCGGCGGCATCGCCGTCGCCCGGACCCTGGGGATCGCGGAGCCGGCGGTGGGCATCCTGAACGTGGACGGCGCCCGCCAGGTGGAGCGCATCCTGGAGGCCTTGCGCCAGGGCGGCTACCCGCTCCGGTGGGCGGCCTCCGGCCGGTCCGACGGCGGCGTCCTGATGCGGGGCAACGACGTGCTCACCGGCGAGCCCGACGTGCTGGTCACCGACAGCCTGACCGGCAACCTGCTCATGAAGCTGCTCTCGGCCCAGTCCACCGGCGGAAACTACGAGGCGACGGGCTACGGCTACGGCCCCGGCGTCGGCCCGGAGATGCGGCAGATCGTGCACATCATCAGCCGGGCCTCGGGCGCGCCGGTGATCGCCGGGGCGATCCGCTACGCCGCCGACATGGCCCGGGGCGGGCTGGTGCGGGTCGTGGCCGAGGAGTACGAGCGGGCCCGGGCCGCGGGGCTGGAGCGGCTGCTGTCGGAGCGGCGCGGCGCTGCCCGTGCGCCGGCCGGTCCGGCCGCGGAGCGGGATGCCCAGGCAGGCGCGCCGTCCGGCGTGGTGCAGGCCGCCCAGGGCGCCCTGGCGGCAGGCGAGCCGGACGGCGGCCGGAGCGCGCCGGCACAGGCGGCACCGCCGCCGGAGAAGGTGGCGACGGCCGAGATCCCGGGGGTGGACATCCTCGAACTGGAGGAGGCCGTGGCCTGCCTCTGGCGCCGGGGCATCTACGCCAAGTCCGGCATGGGCTGCACGGGCCCCGTGGTGCTCGTGGCCGAAGAGGACCTGGAGGCCGCGCGGGCCGTGCTCCGGGAGGCCGGGTTCATCGGGTGATGGCTCCGACGGAGGAGTTTTCCCGCCGCCGCCGAACAGAGAATGGCTTGCGCGGGGTTGCGCAACAGGGACTGTGAAGGAGGCGGCGGGATGGCATCCTGGCTGATCTGGCTGCTCATCATCCTGGGCGGCGTGGCGGGTGCGGTGCAGGCGCCGGTCAACGCCACGCTGGCCCAGCACATCCGGCCCATTCCGGCCTCGCTGGTTTCGTTCATCGTCGGCGGCACCGCCCTGCTCGTGCTGACCCTGTTCAGCCTGCGGGGGCAGGGGCTCGCCAGCCTCGGCCAGGGGCTGGCGAGCGCACCGCCCTGGAGCTTCCTGGGCGGCCTGTGCGGGGCGACGGTGGTCAGCGCCGTCATCGTGGGCACCGGCAAGCTCGGCGCCAACGCCACGCTGAGCCTCCTGACCGGCGTGCAGCTGATCGCGGCCCTGGTGATCGACGCCGTCGGCTTCGGCACCGCCGGGCCGATCCCGATCCGCTGGCCGCAGGTGGTCGGCGTGCTGCTGATCATCGGCGGCATGAAGCTGGTGCTGTCGCGGTAGGTCGGATGGTGGAAAGCCCCACCCTGCGTTGGCAGGGTGGGGCT
>QGVE01000235.1 GCA_003242675.1 Bacillota bacterium
CAGGTGGTCATCCCGCACGTGTACACGGCGATCGTCGACCCCGAGACCGGCCTGACCCGGCCCGGCGAGGCGGAGGCACTGATGGGCGAGGTCCGGAAGGTGCTGGGATAGGCATGGCGCGGCGAGCGCTCCTGGCCCTGGACCTGGACGGTACGCTCCTCCGCTCGGACCTGACGGTCTCGCCGGCCAACCGCACAGCCGTGGCCCGCTGCCTCCGCGACGGGATCGCTGTCGCGCTCTGCTCGGGGCGGACCGCCGGTTCCGCCGGCCAGTACGCCCGTCTGTGGGAGGCGGGCGGCCTGTGGATCGTCGGCTGCAACGGCGCCGAGATCCGGCCGGCCGCCGGCGGTCCGGTCCTGCTGCGGCAGACCGTGCCCCTGGCCGTGGCCCGCGCCGTCGCCCGCTGGGCCGCCGGGGAGGGGGTCTACCTCAAGGTATATGTCGACGGCGTCCTGCTGGTGGAGCGGGCCACCGCGGAAACGGTCTCGTTTTCCCGGTCGCACGGGGTGCCCTATGTGGAGACGGGGGATCTGGCCGCAGCCCTGTCCGGCGAGCCGACCAAGCTCGTCGTCATGGCGGAGCCGCCGCAGGTGGAGCGCCTGGCGGACGCGGTGCGGGCGCGGTGGGGGGCGGAACTGGAGCTGACCACCTCGGAGCCCGGTTCCCTGGAGATGACGGCTCCGGGCGTGACGAAGGCGTCCGCCCTCCAGTTCCTGGCTGAGCACCTCCAGGTCGAGCGGGCCGCGGTGGCGGCGATCGGCAACGCCCACAACGACCTGAGCATGATCCGCTGGGCGGGTTTCGGGGGGGCCGTCGGGAACGCGCCGCCCGAGGTGCAGCGGGCGGCTCAGGTCGTGGTGGGGCACCACGACGAGGATGGCGTGGCAGATTTCATCACGGCGTGGCGCGCGCAGTTGGGGGTGATGACGTGAGCGTGGAGCGGAAAGTGGTGGTTGGATCCAAGTCGGGCCTGCACGCGCGGCCGGCCTCGATCCTGGTGAAGGAGGCCGCCCGCTTCCAGTCGCAGGTGGAACTGGTCACGGCCGAGAAGGCCGTGAGCCTGAAGAGCCTGATCTCCGTCCTGGCCCTGGGCCTGAAGCAGGGGGCGGAGGTCACGGTGCGGGCCACGGGCCCGGACGCGGACGAGGCCGCCGCGGCCGTGGCCGGCCTGCTGGCACAGGATCTGGGCTAGACCGCGCACACCGGCCGCCTGGGTTGACAGGCGGCCGGTGTTCCGCCTCTCCTGGCTGGATGAGCGGATGGCCTGGCTGTACCTGTACTTCGCCGGCCACCAGGTGAACACCACCTCTTTCTCGTTCCTCGGCGGTACGGTGCTGGGCGGGCTGTTCGGATGGCTGCTGGGGGCGCTGCAGGCCGAGCGGCCCGCTTTCCTGTCAGATCGTGGCGCACGAGTGGCGGAACGCACCTGCGGGGGCAGACTGACCCGAAGGTGCGTTCCGTGCGCTATTTTCCTCCCCGCTGGTCGCAGTAGATCCGCATGGCATCCCGCAGGTAGGCGGCCAGGCCCGGCCTGATCTTGTCGATGTTCCGGGTGAAGCGCTCGTCCTGCACGTACATCTCGCCCAGCCCCCGGAAGACCTCCAGGGAGCAGGTGTAGTACCACTTGTTGATGTGCTCGTGCCAGCGGCCGACCCACATCTGCACCTCGGCATCGCCGGGGTCCCGGTCCATCCGGCGGGCGATGTTGCCGTAGATCTCGCCGGCCTCTGCCGTGATCTTCTGCCAGTCCGCCTTGGTGTACTTCCGGGTCCGCCGGGTCGACTCCTCAAACTCCCGGGAACCGCCCCAGCGCTGCCTGGCCTCCTCCTCGTACTCGCTGGGATCAAACCCGTCGAACAGCTCCTTCATCTCTTCCCTGGTCAACATCGGGGCATCCTCCCTGTCCATGGTGTCCAGTGTGCGGTCGACCGTGGCGATCAGCCGCTCGATGCGGGCCTTGCGCTGCAGCAGCGCCTCCCGGTGGGCCAGCAGGGCCTGCCGCCGGTCGAAGTCGGGGCTGTCGATGATCGCCCCGATCTCCTTCAGGCTGAAGCCCAGCTCACGGAAGAACAGGATCTGCTGCAGCCGCTCCAGGTCCTCCCGGGAGTAGAGCCGATACCCCGCCGCCGACTGCCCGGCCGGCCTCAGGAGCCCGATCGCGTCGTAGTGGTGCAGGGTGCGGACGCTGACGCCGGCCAGCTCGGCCACCGCCTTTACCGTCAGGGCCATCTGCTCACCTCCCGTTTCCGAGCATAAGCCCTCACGTTACGTGAGGGTCAACAGGGA
>QGVE01000117.1 GCA_003242675.1 Bacillota bacterium
CATTGCAGGCCGCTAAGTTCAAGCTCCGCAGGCGGACGGCGCGAGCGCAGCGGAGCGAACTGCGCAGCGAGCACGCCCGTCCGCCGAGGAGCATTCCGCTCCAGGGGCGGCCTGCGGCGCCGAGCCCTGCTGCACGGGCTACACGTTCTCACCGCGTCTGCATCTGCCCGAGCCTGGCCCGCCACAGCCAGCGCCGCTCCCGGCGCCGCATCTTGGCGGGGATGAACCGGTAATTGTTGATCGCCTCGTCAAACAGCTGCCGCGCGAGGTCCGGGAGGCCCGCAGACCGGCACACGTGGCCCGCCCGGGTGAGGATCTCGACGCTCTCGAACTGGCGCACCGCGGAGGCGAGCTCCTCGACCCGCTCGGTGTCCCGGCGCGCGGCCGCCTCCTCGATCAGGTACAGGTACGGCTCGCCGTAGCCGATGTTGGGCTGCTTCGCCAGGGCCTTCTCCAAGAGGTCGCGGCCCTCGCCGCCCCGCCCCAGCCGGACCCAGGCCGCGCCCAGCAGGTACTGGGCCCGGGCGCTGTCCTCACCCCGGTCCAGGGCCCTCTCCAAGTACTCCGCCGCCCGGGCGAAGTCCCCGCTGCGCAGGTAGTGCTCGCCCAGCTCCACCATCGCCCGCACGTCGGAAGGATTCACCTGCACGCTGTAGCGCAGGCTGGCGATGCGCCGCCGGTGGTGGAGGAGCGCCATCACCCGCGCCCAGACGCCGAAGTAGCGGTGGTCCAGGTACGAGAGCAAGAGCAACAGCAGGAGCAGCTGGCCCAGCGGGTGCTGAAGCAGCCACCAGATCGCCAGCATGAGGCCGAAGGTCTTCACCGCGGCGTACGCCCCTTCCCCTGCGGATCAAGCGTTACCTACCACGGATTCGACGGCCTCCGGGCGATCCCTCCCTGTTGCGGCTGCCCCTAGTGGCCGCCCATCGGATGGCCGGACGGGTCGTGGTAGATCTCCGGGTTGGGGTCGCCGACCACGTCGATGTGCGCGATCGCGCCCTTGTCCACCGCCCGGGAGATCGAGTGGTCCACCAGCACGTAGCGGCCGGGCACCTCTGCGGTGAAGTCGATGATGACGGCCCCGCCGGCGGGGATCAGGGTGACGCCGATGTTCTCCGTGGCGGTCGTCCCGCCCTCGGCGTACACCACGTCGAAGATCTCGCCGATCACGTGGAACGACGACGCCAGGTTGGGCCCGGCGTTGCCGACGAAGAGCCGGATGCGCTCGCCGACCCGGGCGGTCATCGCCTGGTCGCCCGTCAGCGCCTGGAAGGCGCCGTTAAAGACGACGTAATTGGGCTCCTCCCGGTACAGCCGGTCGCCGTCGAAGGGCTGGTGGCCGCCGTCGGTGTGGCGCCCCGCCGCGTAGATCTCACCCTGCATGATGTAGAACTCCCGGTCCACCGGCGGCAGCCCCTCCTCGGGCTCCACCAGGATCAGGCCGTACATGCCCTGGGCGATGTGCGTGGGGATGTGGGGAGACGCGCAGTGGTACATGTACAGGCCCGGGTTCAGCGCCTTGAAGGTGAACGACTTGCTCTCCCCGGGCGCCACCTGCGTCGACACCGCGCCCCCGCCGGGACCTGTGACGGCGTGCAGGTCGATGGAGTGGATGTTGGCCGAATTCGCCGCGTTCTTCAGCGTCAGCTCGACGGTGTCGCCCACGCGCACCCGGATGAACGGCCCCGGCACGGTGCCGTTGAACGTCCAGTAGGTGTACGTCGTGCCGTCGGCGAGGACGCCGTCAAGCTCGACCGTCTCCAGCTCGACCTTGACGTGCGCAGGCTCCCTTCTGCCCACGGGCCCGGGCAGGTCGGTCGGGCTGTGCCGGATGTCGGCGGCGCCGGGCCGCGGGCTCCCGAAATCCGTGGCCGGCGTGACCTTGCGGGTCAGGTTCTCCACCTGAAACGCCAGGTCCTGGATCTGGTCGCGGCTCGTCCGGCCGGAAACCCACGCCGTCGCCCCGACGGCCAGCGCGACGAGTCCGATGACCGCTGTCCCAACAAACAGTCCCTTTCTCACGTCTGCTCCTCCTCCCGCCTGCGGCTCCGGCTGCACACCGCACACGCCGCCCCCGCCGCACGGCGTCGATACTCTTCGCAATTGTAACTTTCCAATACCTATCCTATCCGTGACCGGGATCACACCCGGCCCCAATCACCGCGCGGCTCGCACAAAAAAGTGCCGGAGGCAGGTCCGTCAGGGACCTGCCTCCTGCGGCTTACCGGCCATACCCGGGAAGCTCCGAGGGCTGGGGGAGCTTCAGCTCCATCCCCGCGTAGATCTTGTTCGGATCCTCCAGCCCGTTCAGCGCTTCGATGTCTCCGGCGTAGATGTGGGTGTTGTAGTACTTCTGGCTGATCTCGTACAGGGTCTCGTTGGGCTGCACGATGTGCACGGCGGGGACGGCTTCGAGCGTCGTGATGGCGGGCTCCGTCCCGTCCTCAGCCTCCGTCGCAGTGCTGCTGCCCTGAGCCCGGTCGCCGCCGGCCGCCTGCTGCGACGTGCCGGCTCCGGCCTCCGTCGGGTTCGCCACGGCCCGCGGGCTGGTGCTCAGCGGCGTGCCGTTCTCCGGCTCCGCGAGCTGCTCCAGCGGGTTGTTGCCCTCCGCCGGGCTCTGCGCCCGCTGGGTGACGGCGAAGATCGCCAGGCTGACGAGCAGAACCAGCGCCGCCACCCCGGCGATGATCAGCGAGGTCCGGGCCTTGGACGTCATGGTCTGCATGGTTTCCCTCCTCTCTGCCAGCCCAGTACCTGGGCTTTCAGTGAGAGTATTTCCACGCAAACCATGAACTAAACATCCAATTTGCCCTTTTCCGCCGGATCCGCCCGGCCGCGGTCACGCGCTCTGGCGCGCGGCCTCCTGCGCGGGACGCACCGCCAGGTAGTACCACAGCGAGACGAACCCCGCGCTCGCGAGGCCGAGCAGGCCGGCCACGCTGAACGGCGAGGCGAGGCCGGACAGGGCCTGGGTGACCGGCGGCCCCGAGATGGATCCCAGCGAGAAGGCCGCGCTGAGCAGCCCGAAGGCCACGCCGCGGCGCCCTGCCCCTGCGGCATCCGCGTTCAGCGCCGACACGGCGGGGAAGACCAGCCCGAACCCCAGGCCGTAGATGAAGAGCGACACGGCGAAGGCCAGGGGCGTCGTGCCGTAGTGGAGGCCGAGGTGGCCGGCCCCGGCCAGCGCCATGCCGAGGAAGATTGGCTGGTGGCGGCCCCACCGGTCCGACGCCCGGGAAAGCGGCGGAACAAACGCGATGACCGCGCCGAGGCCGAAGGCCGACAGCGTCATGCCGACGATCGCCGAGGAGAGGCCGACCTCGTGCCCCTTCAGCGGGTAGGCGTAGAACAGCACGTTCTGCAGGAACATGAGGGCGTACGCCACCAGGCCCGCGGCGAGCATCCCGGGCATGTTCACCCGCCCCGGGGCCGGTTCGCCCTGAACCGCGTCGCGCGCGCGGGCGGGGGGCGGTTCCAGCCACCGCCGGATGGCGAACGTGAACGCGCCCGCCGTGCCGGCGAGCAGGGCCAGCATGTACACGCTGGCGTGGGCTCCCAGGCTGGTCAGCAGCCGGCCGCTGATCGCGGTGGCCAGCATGGAGGCGACGGCGATCACCAGCCCCATGCGCGCCATCGCCGCCCCCCGCTGGTTACGGGGCAGGCCGTCGGTGATGCTCGCCATGGCGGCGGGCGCGACGCCCGCGATGGCCAGGCCATGCAAGGCCCGCACCCCCACCAACCCCGCGGTGGAGCCGGGCAGCAGGTGGGCGAGGCTGGTCGCCACCATCGCCACCAGGCCGACCCCGGCCACGGCCATGCGGTCCGCCGCGTCGGCCAGCATCCCGAAGAGGACGTTTCCGAACAGGTTGGCCGCGCTGTAGGCGGTCGCCGCCCAGGCCGCCGCGTCGGGCGCGCCGTAGCTCACGGCCAGCCACGCGACGATCGGCGACCACGCCAACTGATCGTAAAAGCTGGTGAAAACCAGCACGTGTGCCAGGGTACGCCGCTTAAACACGCTCTCGCTCCTTTTCTGCCCGCTTTTCTGCCCACGGCCCATCTGTTTTCCCCAGAGGTTCTCCCCCGCGGCGCCGGTCTCCTGCCTGCGCACCCTCCCACTCGGGTCCAGGGAGGACCGGAACTAGCCCGATTACACTAGGGTCTATAGTCCTTCTGGTCTTTAAACTCTAGACTTATCTACCTATACATTATTTCCAGCGTTTTGTGATATCATGCGGGTGGCGAGATCCGCAGACGGGAAGGAGGACACCACAGCATGAAGCGCCCGATCCGACAGAGGCCGGCGCGGCCTGAGCACAAGGTGCGCAGCCTGAGACCCGAACTGGACTGGCTCGTCGACCGGTGGCAGTCCTCCAGCCCGGAGGAGCGGCTACAGCTCGTGCTGGCCAAGATCCGGGCCGAGGAGCGCCTGGAGGAAGAGCAGCGCGCCGCGGAGCTCAGGCCCGTTGCCCGCTGACACGAGAGTGCGCGTAAAGCCCCCGCTGCAGCCTCTGCAGCGGGGGCCTGCGCGCCTCTCAGCCGGCCAGCTCCTCCATCTGGTCCAGGAGGCGGGCGAAGACGTCCAGGGCCTGCTGGACCGGCTCCGGGGACGTCATGTCGACGCCGGCCTTCTTGAGCAGGTTGGTGGAGTAGTCGGAGGAGCCGCTCTTCAGGAAGTTGAGGTAGCGCTCCACCGCCGGCTGGCCCTCCCTCAGAACCTGCTGGCTCAGGGCGGTCGCGGCGGAGATGCCCGTCGCGTACTGGTACACGTAGAAGGCCGAGTAGAAGTGCGGAATCCGGGCCCACTCCACCGCGATGAGGTCGTCGACGACCATGCCCTCGGTACCGTAGTACTTCTTGTTGAGATCGTAATAGATCTCATCCAGCACGTCGGCCGTCAGCGCCTCGCCGCTTTCCACCCGCTGGTGGGCAATATGCTCGAACTCCGCGAACAGGGTCTGGCGGTAGAGCGTGGTCCGGAACGACTCGAGCTGGTGGTTGATCAGGTACATCTTCAGCTTCGGGTCGTCGGTGCTCTTCAGGAGGTAGTCGGTGAGCAGGGCCTCGTTGAACGTGGAAGCCACCTCGGCGACGAAGATGGTGTAGCTGGAGTAGTGGTAAGGCTGGTGCTTGCGGCTGAAGTACGAGTGCATCGAGTGGCCCAGCTCGTGCGCCAGGGTGAACATCGAGTCAAGGTTGTCCTGGTAGTTCATCAGGATGAACGGCTTGGTGGTGTAGGCGCCGAAGGAGTACGCCCCGGAGCGCTTGCCCTCGTTCTCGTAGATATCCACCCAGCGCTCGACGGTGAGGCCCCGCCTGGCCACTTCGCAGTACTCCTCGCCGAGCGGCGCCAGGGCCTTCAGGATGGTGTCGACGGCCTCTTCATAGGGGATCTTCCGGTCGACGTCGGGCACCATCGGGGTGTACAGGTCGTACATGTGCAGCTCGTCAAGCCCCAGCATCCGCCGGCGCAGCTGCACGTACCGGTGCAGCGACGGCAGGTTCTTGTGCACCGTTGCGATGAGGTTGTCGTACACGCTCTCGGGGATGTTGGTGCGCGCCAGGGCAGCGGCGCGGGCCGAGGGATACCGCCTGGCCCTGGCATAGAACACGTCGGTCTTGACGGAGTTGGCGTACGTCGCGGCGATGGTGTTCCGGAACTTCTTGTAGGTGCTGTGAAGCGCCTCGAACGCCTGCTTCCGGACCTCGCGCACGGGGCTCTCCAGGAACCGGAGGTAGCGGCCGAGGGTGAGCTCCACCTCGTTGCCCTGTTCGTCCCGGATCTTGGGGAACTTCAGGTCGGCGTGGTTCAGCTTGCCGAAGATGTCGCTGGGTGCGGCCCCCACCTCGGCCATCTGCGCCAGCAGCTCCTCCACCTCCTGCGACCGGACGTGCGCCTTCAGCCGCAGGATGTCTTCCAGCTCGTGCCGGTAGACAGCCAAACCGGGCTCCTGGTCGAGCCAGGCGCGGATCGTCTCCGTCGGGATGGCCAGGATCTCCGGCGTGACGAAGGCCCCGGCTGCGGTGACCTTTGCATAGAGCGACCGGGCGCGCGCCTCGAGGGCCTGGTACGTGGAGTTGGTGGTGTCCTCGTCCTCCTTCATGCGGGCCCAGACGACCACCTGCTCCAGCAGCTTGAAGAGCTCATCGCGCGCCTGCAGAGCCCCGAGCAGGGTTCCGGCGGACTCCCCGAGCCGGCCTTGGTAGGCGGTCAGCTGCGGCACCATGGCCTCGACCCGGGCGTAATCCTTCTCCCACTCTTCGACCGATGCGTACACCGAATCCAGGTCCCACTTGTGCTCGTCCGGCACCTCGTGCCGCTTCTTCAGCTTCACGGAACACCCGTCCCTCCCGGAAGATGTGACCTTCTCCACAGGTGTATTCTACCACGGCGCCTTTCATCCTACTGCAACCCCAGTGTCCCTTTCGCCGCCGGTGCAGGGCGGGGATTCCCCGCGCCCCCTGCCATGCGTTCACGCCAGGCCGCGCTCCGGCGCAGATGAACTCGGCGACCACCCGAGCAGGTGGACGGCCGCCCCGGGGGCCGGCCGTGCCCTTGTGCGTCGGCGGGGAACTCGGTACAATACGGAACAGGTTTTCCAGGGTTCCGCTGCGCATGCCGCCGGGCGGCGGGGAGGCCATCCGGCGGCCCTGGCGGCAGGAAACAAGCCCGGGAGGAATCATCCGCGTGACTCTCCCGGGCTTCTCGCTTGCGGTCCCGCAGCGCGCGTGCGCCTCACCATCTGCAGTGTGGAGGATGGGTCAACGTGGCTTGGATCTACCTGCTCCTGGCCGGGGCGATGGAAGTGGCCTGGTCAACCGCGCTGAAGTTCTCCGAAGGCTTCACGCGCTTCTGGCCCTCGGTGGCGGCCGTGGTGCTCAGCCTGGCCAGCTTCGCCCTGCTCAGCCTGGCGATGAAGACGCTGCCCCTGGGCACGGCCTACGGGGTGTGGACGGGCATCGGCGCCCTCGGCTCTGCCCTGGTGGGCATGGTCTTCCTCGGGGAGCCCCGGGAACCGCTCCGGCTGCTCTGCATCTTCCTCATCTTCGCCGGCATCGTGGGGCTGAAGCTGACCACCCGGTCATGAGGACGGGAAGGCCTCGACCACCGCAGCGATCCCCTGGCCGCCGCCGATGCAGAGCGTCGCCAGCCCGTAGCGGCCGCCCCGGCGCCGCAGCTCCAGCAGCAGGGTGAGCAGGAGCCGCGCGCCGCTCGCCCCCACGGGGTGGCCCAGCGCGATCGCGCCGCCGTTGACATTGGTCCGCTCCCGGTCCAGCTCCAACACCTTCTCCACGGCCAGGTACTGCGCGGCGAAGGCCTCGTTCACCTCCACCAGGTCCATGTCCGCGAGGGAGAGCCCCGCCCGCTCCAGGGCCTTCCGGCTGGCCGGCACCGGCCCCATGCCCATGTAGTTCGGGTCAACGCCGGCGACCGCCCAGCTCACCAGCCGGCCCAGCGGGCGCCAGCCCTCGGCCGCGGCGCGCCGCTCGGAAGCGAGCACGAGCATCGCCGCGCCGTCGTTGATGCCGCTGGCATTCCCGGCGGTGACGGTGCCGCCCGGCTTGAAGCGCGCCGGCAGCCGGGCCAGGGCCTCGTAGGTCGTGTCCGGGCGCGGATGCTCATCCTGCTCGAGCCGGGCCGGCAGGCCCTTTCTGGCCGGCAGGTCGACCGGGACGATCTCCTCGGCCAGCCGCTCCCGCGCCGCGGCGGCGCGCTGCTGCGAGAGCAGCGCATACCGGTCCTGCTCTTCGCGGCTGATGCCGTACCGCTCGGCGACGTTCTCCGCGGTGATGGCCATGCCGCAGCCGCAGTAGGTGTCCGTCAAGGTCTCCCACAGGGCGTCGCCCAGTTCGGGCGCGGCGAGGCCGGCGCCGAACCGGCCCCGCAGGTGGTACGGCGCCTGGCTCATGGACTCGGCCCCGCCCACCAGGGCGACGCTGGCCTCGCCGGCCCGGATGGTCTGGGCGGCCGAGATCGCCGCCTGCAGGCCCGACCCGCACAGCCGGTTGACCGTCAGCGCCGGCGTCTCCACGGGGACGCCGGCGTAGAGCGCGATGTGGCGCGCGAGGTACGGCGCGTCCTTCCCCGTGTGGATGACGTTGCCGACCACCACCTCATCCACGGCGGCGGCCGGCACGCCGCTGCGCTCCAGGGCCGCACGCGCGGCGATAACGCCCAGATCCACGGCCGGGATGTCCCGCAGCGAGCCGCCGAAGGTGCCGAAGGGCGTGCGCGCGCCGCCCAGGATCAGGACCTCTTCCATGCGAACCCCCTCCCCTCCCGACAAATCGCGCAAATGATATGGTTCTTTACTTCTCCCACAAATCCCCCGTCCCTTTCGCCGGCCCTCAGCGAGGCCGGCGCCAGCCCTGGGGGTGCGACAACCGCATCGCCCGAGGATCTCCCAGCCCGACCGCTCGTTGGCACGGAATGCGCCCATGCGAACGGTCGGGCTGCCGGTTTTGCCGCGGCCACCCCTTTCGACCTGGACGCCGATCCGGCTGACGCAGTGCTTGATCTCTGGCGCAGTGTATTCCTTCCAAGGACCTGTGTATTGCAGTGTATTGCACACGAACGCGGAACCAGCACCGCCCG
>QGVE01000118.1 GCA_003242675.1 Bacillota bacterium
TCGGGGTCGCAGCGCCCGATCTCCCGGAAGGCCCGGATGAAGGCTTCCTGCACGATGTCGTCGGCCAGGTGGGGGTCCTGGACGACGACAAACGCCGTCTGGTACGCCTGCAGCCGGTACGCGTGGTAGAGCGACGCCATGGCTTCGCGGTCGCCGCGCTGGGCGGCCAGGATCCGCTCCCGGTCGTGCACCGAATCCCCCATTCTGTCGGTTCACTGAACATACACATCATCGGGCTTCAATGGTTCAGCGCCCCACCCGGTGCGGGGAAAAAGAGAGCAGCCCGCTATACAGGCTGCTCCCTGCGGTGAAACCGCAAGTTGGCTGACGCCTGAAGTCGGAGCAACAGAGCCTCCAAAGCAAGTGAAGCCGTCGGGGCGCCAAGCCGTGCTGCTTGTTCGCCTCGACGGCTCCTGCGTTCAGATCAACCCCATCTGCCGGGCCTTCTTCAGCCGCTCGCTCATCCGGTCCGGTGTCCACGGCGGCTCCCAGACGAACCGCACGTCGACCTGGTTGACGCCGGGGATGGACTTCAGCGCGGCCTCCACCTGCATCTGGATCAGGGGGCCGACCGGGCAGCCCGGGTACGTCAGCGTCATGTCGATGCCGACGTTGTTGTCCTCGGTGATCTCCACGTCGTACACGAGCCCCAGGTCCACGATGTTCACCCGGAGCTCCGGGTCGTTGACCCGCTCGAGCACCTTGAGGACCTGCTCCTTCGTGATCTGCGCCACCGGTGCTCACACCTCCACCAGGATAGCATTCCCCTGCACGACCACCGGGTACGTCTCCACCGGGGTGACGGCCGGGAGGGTGAGCGCCTTCCCGGTGCGGATGTCAAACCGGGCTCCGTGCAGCGGGCAGGCCACCTGGTCGCCCATCAACTGGCCCTCGCAGAGCGAGGCCTCCGCGTGGGTGCAGGTGTCGCCGATGGCGTAGAACCCGTCCTCCAGGTGGAAGACGGCGATCGGACGGCGCTTCACCAGCACCCGCTTGCACCTGCCGGGGGGAATCTCGCCGAGCTCTGCGACCTTGACCAGGGCCATGACGATGCGACCTCCTTAGCCGACCGAGCCCTCCATCTCCATCTCGATCAGCCGGTTCAGCTCGACCGCGTACTCCATCGGCAGCTCCTTGGCGAAGGGCTCGATGAAGCCCATCACGATCATCGCCATGGCCTGCTCCTCGGAGAGACCGCGGCTCATCAGGTAGAACAGCTGCTCCTCGGAGACCTTGGAGACGGTGGCCTCGTGCTCGATGGTGACGCTGGAATTCTTGATGTCCATATACGGGATGGTGTGCGACTCGGAGCCGTCGTCGAAGATCAGGGCGTCGCACTCCACCTTCACCTTGGCCCGCTCGGCCTCCGGCTCCACCCGGATGTGGCCCCGGTAGGTGGTGTTGCCCCCTTCCCGGGAGATCGACTTGGACGTGATGCGGGACGAGGTGTCGGGGGCGAAGTGGTAGATCTTCGCGCCGGCGTCCTGGATCATGCCCTTGGAGGCGACGGCGATGGAGATGACCTCGCCGCGGGCCCGCGGGCCCATCAGGTAGATCGCCGGGTACTTCATCGTGACCTTCGAGCCGATGTTGCCGTCGACCCACTCCATGACGGCGTCCTCGTAGGCCACGGCCCGCTTGGTCACCAGGTTGTAGACGTTGGTGGACCAGTTCTGGATCGTGGTGTACCGGCACCGGCCGCCCTTCTTCACGATGATCTCCACGACCGCCGCATGCAGCGAGTCGCTGGAGTAGATGGGGGCGGTGCAGCCCTCGACGTAGTGCACGTTGGCGCCTTCATCGACGATGATCAGCGTCCGCTCGAACTGGCCCATGTTCTCCGTGTTGATGCGGAAGTAGGCCTGCAGCGGGATCTCCACCGTGACGCCCGGCGGCACGTAGATGAAGGAGCCGCCCGACCAGACGGCCGTGTTCAGGGCCGCGAACTTGTTGTCCGTCATCGGCACGACGGTGCCGAAGTACTGCTTCACGATGTGGGGGTACTCCCGCACGGCGGTGTCCATGTCGCAGAAGAGGACGCCCTTGGCCTCGAGGTCCTTCCGGATGTTGTGGTAGACGACCTCGGACTCGTACTGCGCCGAGACGCCGGCCAGGAACTTCCGCTCCGCCTCGGGGATGCCCAGCCGGTCGAAGGTGCGCTTGATCTCCTCGGGCACCTCATCCCAGGACCGGCCCTTGCGTTCGGTGGCGCGTACGAAGTAGTGGATGTTCTGGAAGTCGATCCCCGAGAGGTCGACGCCCCACGTCGGCAGCGGCTTGGAGTGGAAGACCTCGAAGGCCTGCAGCCGGATCTCCCGCATCCAATCGGGCTCGTTCTTGAAGCGGGAGATCGACTCGACGATCTCACGGGTCAGCCCCTTCTCGGACTTGAAGACGTAGTTCTCCGGGTCGCGGAACCCGTATTTATACTCACCGACGATGTCGCGCGGCTGGCTAACCATTCGCGTCCCCTCCTTTGTACTCCTTGATCCCCTCTTCCAGGCAGTGCCAGGCGAGGGTCGCGCATTTGATGCGCACGGGGAACTTGCTGACGCCCGAGAGCGCCTGAAGCTCGCCGAGGGCCTTGTAGTTGCCCTCCTCGCCCTGGATCATCCGGTAGAAGCTCTGCATCAGTTCCTGGGCTTCTGCCAGCGTCTTCCCCTTCAGGGCGACGGACATCATGGACGCGCTGGCCATCGAGATCGAGCAGCCGCGCCCGTTCCACTTGACGTCCCGGATCCGGCCGTCCTGGTCGAGATCGACCTGCACCTCGACGTCGTCGCCGCAGGTGGGGTTGTGCAGGTGCTTCTTCAGCACTGCATGCTCCACCGCGCCCTTGTTGCGGGGCTTCTTGTAGTGATCGAGGATGACCTGCTGGTACAGAGCGCTCAGGTTCACTGGATGCCGAGCTTCGCTATTCATAGTCCGAAGAACTCCTTTGCGTGGAGGATCGACTCGACCAGGCGGTCGACCTCTTCACGGGTGTTATAGATATAGAAGCTCGCCCGGTTCGTGGCCGGCACATCCAGGATCTCCATCAGCGGCTGGGCGCAGTGGTGGCCCACCCGGATGGCGATGCCGTCGGCGTTGAGCACGGCGGACAGGTCGTGGGGATGGATGCCCGCCACGTCGAAGCTGATCAGCCCCGCCCGGGGCTGCCGGGGACCGAAGAGCCGCACGCCGTCGATCGCGGAGAGCCGCTCCCAGGCGTACTCGGTCAGCGCCCGCTCGTGGGCGTAGACGTTCTCCATCCCGAGCGCGGACAGGTAGTCGACGGCCACCCCGAAGGCGATGAAGTCCGCGATGTTCGGGGTGCCGGCCTCGAACTTCGCCGGGGGAGCCGCCCACTTCGCACCGGTGAGATGCGCCTCGGAGATCATCGAGCCGCCGAAGTAGGTCGGCTCCATCTCCTCGAGCAGCTCCATCTTGCCCCAGAGGAAGCCGGTGCCGGTGGGCGCGAGCATCTTATGCCCGGCGACGGCGATCCAGTCCGCGTCCCAGTCTACCACGCTCACCGGCATGTGCGGAACCACCTGCACGGCATCCACCGCGACCTTCGCCCCGACCTGGTGGGCCTTGGCCACCATCTCCTTGACCGGGTTGATGGTGCCCAGCACGTTGGAGGCGGCGGAGAAGGCGACGAAGCGGACGTTGCCCTCGCTGAGCAGCCGGTCGTAGTGCTCCTGGTTCAGGGTGCCGTCGGGCAGGAGCTCGATATACTTGATCTGGGCGCCCGTCGCGAAGGCCGCCTGCTGCCAGGGGAGGAGATTGGAGTGGTGCTCCATCCCCGAGGTGACGATCACATCGCCCGGGCGGAGCCGGTGGCGCAGCCAGCCGTAGGCGATCAGGTTCAGGGCCTCGGTCGCGTTCCGGGTGAAGACCACCTGGTTGGGCGAGGGCGAGCCGATGAAGCGGGCGATCTTCGCCCGGGCCTCCTCGTAGGCCTCTGTGGCCCGCTCGGCCAGGGTGTGGATGCCGCGGTGGACGTTGGCGTTGTAGTGCTCATAGTATTCGACAAGGGCCTGGATCACCTGGCGCGGCTTCTGCGTCGTCGCCGCGTTGTCCAGGTAGGCCAGGGGATGACCGTTCATCTCCTGATGGAGAATCGGGAAGTCCTGCCGGATACGGGCCACATCCAGGGCCACCTAACTCACCTTCTCTCCCATGAGGCGCTTCATCTCGTCACGCAGTTCCTCGACGGGAATCTGCTCGAGCACCGGGGCCAGGAAGGCCAGGACGAGCATCCGCACGGCCTCCTGCCGGGTGAGGCCGCGGGCCATCAGGTAGAACAGCTGCTCCTCGTCCAGCTGGCCCACCGTCGCCGCGTGGCCGGCCCCTTCGACCTCGTGCTCGTTGATGATGAGGGCCGGGATCGAGTCGGCCCGGGCGGTGCGCGAGAGGACCAGCGCCTGCTGCCGCTGGAACGTCTTCGCGTGCTTGGCGGCGCGGTTGATCTGGCCGTTGCCCCGGAAGACGGCGTGGGCGTGGCCGGAGAGCACCCCGCGGCCCAGGATGTCCGACTGGCTGTAGGAGCCGTTGTGGATCTGCGCGGCGACGATGTCCTGGTGCTGGTGGCCGTTGGCGGCGAAGACGACCTTCAGGTTGGACTGGGCGCCGTCGCCGGCCACGTCGTTCACGATCTCGGACCGCACCAGCGAGCCGCCGAACTCCCCGCCGGCCCAGTCCAGCGTCGCGTCCTTCCCCATCCGGCCGCGGCGGAACACGAAGGCCCAGGCGTCCTGCGAGTGGTTCTGCAGGTAGCCATACCGCACCCGGGCGCCCTGCTGGGGGAAGACCTCGACCACGGCGACGCTGAGGTAGTCGCCGGTGCCTTCATACCGCTCCAGCAGCGTCACCTCGGCGTTGTCCTCGGCGATGACGAGGGTGTGCAGGTACTGCGCCTCGCCGTCCCGGGCCTCGTAGACGACCTCCAGCGGCTCCGGGATCACGACCCCGCGGGGCACATAGAGGAGCACGCCGCCGTTCAGGTGGGCCGCCTGGGCGGCGGTGAGCAGGTTCTGGTCCATCGGGAAGAGCTGGCCGAGGTACCGCTGGACCAGATCCGGGTGCTCGGCCGCGGCGTCCAGCAGGTTGGCGAAGATCACGCCCTCGGGCACGCTGCCCTTCAGCGTCACCCGGGCCGTGGTCGGCCGGTACTGGAGGACGTCCAGCCCCTCCAGGGAGGTGCGCCGCCACGCCTCATCGGTCTTGGCCGGGAGCGAGAGCGTCCCCGTCAGCGTCTGGGCGGCCTTGCGCCGCTCCTCCAGGAACCGGGGTTCGGTGACCGTGGGCATGCGCTACTTCACCCCCGCCTCGGCCGCCTCGTCCTCGACGCCGAGCTCGGCCTTGATCCAGTCGTAGCCCTTCTTCTCGATCTCCAGCGCGAGCTCGGGCCCGCCGGTCTTCACGATGCGGCCGTCCATCAGCACATGCACCACGTCAGGCTTGATGTGATCGAGGATCCGGTGATAGTGCGTGATCACGATGGCGGCGAAGTTCGGGCCGCGCATGGAGTTGACCGCCTTGGCCACGACCTTCAGCGCGTCGATGTCGAGGCCGGAGTCGGTCTCGTCGAGGATGGCGACCTTCGGCTCCAGCAGGAGCATCTGCAGCATCTCGTTGCGCTTCTTCTCGCCGCCGGAGAAGCCCTCGTTCAGGTAGCGGCTGGCGAAGGACTCGTCCATCTCCAGGAGCTTCATCTTCTCGGCCAGCTTCTCCTGGAAGTCCCACACCGAAATCTCCTCGCCGCGCACGGCGTTCACGGCCTGGTGCAGGAAGTTCGCCACGGTGACGCCGGACACCTCGAAGGGGTACTGGAAGGCGAGGAACAGGCCCCCCTTGGCCCGGTCGCTGACTTCCATCTCCAGCAGGTTCTGGTCGCCGAGCATCACCGTGCCCTCGGTGACCTCGTAGTGGGGGTGGCCCATCAGCGCAAAGCCCAGGGTGGTCTTGCCGGCGCCGTTGGGCCCCATGATGGCGTGGATCTCCCCCGGCTTCACGTCGAGGTCAACGCCCTTCAGGATCTCCTTGCCTTCGATGCTCACATGCAGGTTCCGCACGGTCAGCGGGACGCCAGTGGTCACGATCGCACTACTCCTTTCACACTCGCAAAAGAATTGTTTCCATATAAGTGCACTTGCTGCAGAGGCCGAGAGGCGTGCAACCGGCCCCAGCGCTGCCGGTCCGAGCACTCCCTGGGACAGAATTCCAGTTCCGCTGTACACACTTGTTTTACACTGTGGATACAGTGTAAAATAGGCGCGTACCAGAGAATGCCGGTTCAAGCTCACGCCTCATTGTATGGACCCGATTTACACTGTGTCAATAGTGCTTACAGGTCTGTTCCGAGATTTTTAACCGAGAGGTGTCATAAGTATAGACGTGCGCCGCTGCCAGCGGGTAACGGACGACCCCGGCAGCCCGGATGGGGGAGGGGGAGAGTGTGGAACGGGATCCGCAGAAGATCAGTGCGGTCCTTGCCGATCCGACCCGGTACAACATCTATCAGTATGTGCTGGTGGCGCCCGAGCCGGTGTCCGCGGCCGAGGTGGCCCGGCGGTTCGACCTCCATCCCAACGTCGCGCGCATGCACCTGAACCGGCTGTCCGAGGTGGGGCTCCTCCGGCAGCGGACGGTGAAGACCGGCAAGGGCGGGCGGCCCAGCTACGTGTACGAACCGTCCGGCAGCGCCGTGTCCCTGACCACCGTGCCGCCGCGGGATTTCCAGCTGCTGGCCGACCTGCTGGTGCAGTCGCTGGCCCTCCTGGGCGAGGGCGGCAAGGAGGCCGTCGAGCAGATCGGCCACTCCTTCGGGCGCCGGCTCGGGCAGGAGACGCTGGCCAGGCTGGCGCCGGCCCTGAATGCGCTGGGCGGGGCGTCGGACCCGCAGGCGCTCTTGGAGGCCTGCGCTCTGGCGCTGAACCGGCTGGGCGTCTCGGCCCGGGTGATCAAGGGGCCCGGCGACCGGCCCAGCCTGGTGCTGAAGTCGTGCGGATTCCAGGAGGTGGCCACGGCCCATCCCGAGCAGATCTGCCACCTCTGCAAGGCGATGGTCGAGGGCGTGGCCCAGACCTGTGCGGAGGTCCCGCCCGCCGTCACCCAGGCGGGAACCGTACCCCGGGGAGACCTGGAGTGCGTCTATGAAGTAGACGGCCTGATCCGCCTGGAGTAGCGCGAGGGCCGAACGCCCGCAGGCCGGCGTGGGGAGCTGCCTGCGGGCGACTGCGCGCACAGGGGGGACATTTCGGGTGAACAGGCGTTGGGACGGGCGCTGGATGCCGGCCGCGCTGGGGGCGGTGCTGGCCCTGGCCCTCTGGGCCGTGCCCGCCCGGCCGGCCCTGGGGCACGCCATGGACCTGTTCGGCTACGTGTCGGTGGACGAGCAGGGCACCGTGGTCGCCCGGCTGGTGGACGTGTACGGCGGGCTGGTGGAGGGCCAGCGGGTAGAGCTGTACGCCAGGCCGCAGGGCGGCCGCGCCGGCGCACCGGTGGTGATGGAGGAGATTGCGCCGGGCACCTACCGCGGGCGGGCGGAGCCGCCGCGGCCCGGCCCGTACGAGGTCGTGATCGACCTGGCCCTCGGGGGCGACCTGCACCGGATCACGGTGCCGGTCGAGCCCGGCGTGGCCGTGCCGGAGCAGTACCTGACCATGGAACAGGTCGAGCCGCTGCTGAGCTGGACCCGGGTGCTGTTCCTCGCGGCGGCCGTGGTTCTGGCGGGCGGGACGGTGGTCGCGTGGCGCCGCCGGCCCGCCGGTCCGGAACCGGCGTCCGGGACGGAGACGGCGGGAGGTGGGGTGACGGAGTGAGGCGGTGGGGGCTGGCCGCCCTGCTGGCGGCCGCGATGCTGGCAGCCCTGCCCCTGGCGGGGTGCGGCGGAAGGGAGACGGCCGAGCCAACGCTGTCGGTGACGGCCTCCCAGGAGGACGGGGCGCTGGTGGTCCGCGTCAAGACGGAGAACTGGCAGCCGGGAAAGGATGGCCACGTGCACATCTACCTGAACGACGGCCCCGAGGCGATGGTGTACGGCTACACCTACCGCGTGCCGGACATCGAGCCCGGCCTGTACAAGATCCACGTGGAGCTGGCCGATCACCGGCACGAGCCCATCGGCGTCTCCCAGACGATCTACTTCGAAGTCCAGCCGTGATGGACAGGCCCGCATCCGCCCGGAAGGCGGCTGCGGGCCTGTCCCTTGCGCGTACGGCCAGGTGCGACGGGCTTCCAGTTCTATTGGTCCTACAGGTGAACACGTGGGCGGCGCAGAACGTCAAGAAGAGAGCAAACGCAGGCGGGAAGGGGGGCGGCCAGGTGCGGCGCGTCAGCGGGATCGGCAGGTCCGGGGGTGCTGGGTGGTCCGGGGGTGCGGGCTGGTTCCGCAGGGCCGTCAGGCGCCTCACCGCGCTGCTGGCGATCGGCGGGCTGCTGGTGCTGGCGGTCAACGCCCTGGTGTACTTCCCCGGGCGGCGGCTCATCACGACCGATGAGGCCGCCCGGCCGGCGCAGGCGGCGCTGCGGCTGGGGGCCGGGGTGTACGCCGACGGCCGCCCCCCCCCGATGCTGCGGGACCGGCTGGGGACGGCCCTC
>QGVE01000236.1 GCA_003242675.1 Bacillota bacterium
GAGGTTTCCCTTACCTTTCTGCTGGGCTATGCGCCGCTGCTGGTGCTGCTGTTCCTCGGCTACTTCGCCCCCGTCTGGTGGCTGAAGGACCGGGCCGAGGAGCGGCAGGACGAGATCGCGGCCCGGCTGCCCGACTTCATCGAAGCGCTGGCCGTCAGCCTTCGGGCGGGCACCGGCTTCTACCCGACCCTGCGCCGGGTGGCCCAGCGGTTCGGCGGTCCGCTGGGCGCGGAGTTCACCCAGGTGGTGCTGCAGATCGAGATGGGTCGGCCGATGGCCGAGGCGCTCCTGTCCGTGAAGGAGCGGACCACCTGCCGGGAACTGGATCTCTGCGTGGAGGCGATTACCCAGGGGCTGGAGCTGGGGGTGCCGATCGCGGACACGCTGACCGCCCAGGCCCGGGCCCTGCGCACCAGCCGCATCCAGCGGGCCAAGGAGAAGGCGGCCAGGGCCGGTCCGAAGATCACCTTGATCAGCACCCTGCTGGTCACGCCGGGCGTGTTTCTGCTGCTGATCGGCACGGTGCTGCTGAACATGGTTTATCATCCCGAAGAATACGGGATTCAATTTCTCTTTAATTAATCCTTAAGGAGGGGTCAAGAATGCGTGAGCGGGTGAAGAAAGGGCTGTACCGGGCATGGACTCGTCTGGTGCACGAGGAGCGGGGCGCGCAGACGCTGGAGTACCTGGCCCTGGGCCTGCTGATCCTGGCGGTGCTGGCAGTGGGCAGCAGCTTTGCCCGGCAGGGCGAGGTCGGCGAGGCCCTGGTGGACTACTTCAAGAAGGCGATCGAAAAGCTTTCCCCGTAGCGGCCATGGTCAGGCGGCTGATCCGTGAGGAGGCGGGATCCCAGACCCTGGAGTTCGTGGCGCTCATGCCGCTGGTGATCCTGACGATGCTGGTGATGCTGCAGACCGCGTTCCTGGGGTACGCCGTGGTGGTGGTGGAGACCGGGGCGCGGGAGGCGGCGCTGGCCGCCTCCCGCGAACCCGGGGCCGCGACCGCCCGCGCCGCCGCGGCGGCCGCCACGGTCGCCGGTTCGCTGATCCAGTCGGTGGACGCCGTCTGCAGCGGCGGCGACGTGACGGTGGAGGTGACCGGGAGCGTTCCCAATCTGCTGCTTCCGTCTCCCTTCACCTTCAGCCGCAGGGTGACGATGCCGACCCAGGACGGGAAGTGTTGACAGTGAGCTGGGTGAGGCGATGCTGGGGCGAAGAGCGCGGCACCACGGCGCTGACCCTGCTCTGGTTCATGCTGGCCGCCCTCTTCTTCGCCTTCTGCCTGCAGGCGCTGCTCGCGGTCTACATCGCGCATCAGCAGCTCCGGACGGCGGCCGACGCCGCTGCCCTGGCCACCACCCGGGCGATCGCAGACCTGCTGCCCGCGGCGGTGGAGGAGGAGGCCCGGGAGCGGGTGGACCGGGTGCTGAGCGATCCCGAGGCCAACGAGGAGATCGAGGAGCGGATCGCGGAACTGGAGGAGGCCCAGGAGGCGTGCGTGGCGGACCCCCTGTGCGTCCCGCTCACGCCCCGGGAGGTGGAGGAGCGGATCAAGGACATCAAGGTGGCCGCTTACCGCAGCGCCTTTGGCCGTCTTTATGGGGGTTCGCTCTCCTGGCAGATGGCGGAGCGGATCGTGGAGGGCACCTGGGTGGACGCCCCGCCCCACGAGAAGCGGGACGAACTGATCCCTGACGACCGGGATCTGGGCTGTCTGGTGCGCCGGACGGCTGCGGGCCAGAGGACACTGATCCTCGCGGAGGCGGAGCGGCTGGCCCGGTTGAACGGGGCAGACCTGGAGCCGGCCCGGGTCCGGCTGATCGACGACCAGGGGCAGAACTACGTGGAGGTCTCCCGGAGGGTGAAGCCCCCCGTCGCCGCCTGGCTGTTTCCCGAGCACAACTACCCGAAGCTGGTGGTTTCCAACAGGGTCCACCTGCAGCGGGTTGGGACCCGCACACCGCAGTATTCCCCGGGCTGTTGACGGTGGGGGGCGTGGGGGAGAGTGCGCACGAAACGACCGCGGGTTTGGGCGGTGATTCTGAGTCTGGCGGTGTGGGCCGCCGGTTGGGGGATGGCGGCGGCCGCGCCGGTGGAAGAGGGGTTTGAGCCCGAGACGAGGCTGATCAGCCCGGACGGCACGAGGACCGGCGGACCCGGGGCCTCCGTTCCCGCTCCGGTTGGCGGCGGGGTGGGAATTGGCGGGCCGGGCGGCGGGACCGGCAGCGGCCAGTCCGGCAGCGAGGCAGGCAGAGGTCTGTTC
>QGVE01000119.1 GCA_003242675.1 Bacillota bacterium
TGCGGTTGGTGTTCAGCCGGGGTACTCCCCTGGCTGGAGCTGAGATTACCCTGAACCGGGCCACTCCCTACCCATACGCCCTTTTAACACCACGAATGTCGAGTTGTTCGCGTGAAACTTGAGCTAGCAGCTGGTCTTGCCCCATCCCTCGCCCCTCCTTGAGAAGGCTGTTCGGGTGTTTCAATCATATAGCGAACATATGTTCCCTCTGAACCGAACGGAGGGATTATTGTGGCAGGCTACCACGTGCGACAAAGGGGCAAGTCCGGTCGGTGGTATGCCGTGATCGACCTCCCGCGAGGACCGGACGGGAAGCGAAAGCAGAAATGGATCGCGCTGCCTAAGGACATCCGTACAAAGCGGGATGCCGAAGCAGAAGCCCACAAGCTCGCCGTCAAGCGTGACGAAGGGGAGCTCACGGATGATCGCCGCATGACCGTAGCGCAGCTCCTTGACCGGTGGTGGCAGTCTAAATCCGACGACTGGGCACCGTCCACACGGCACGGTGTGGCGTGGCGGTCGTGCCGCCGGCCCCCCGATGGCGCCCTCTCGAGCGCTGGCTGGCCGAGTTCAACACCGGCACTTGTGCTAGGCATGACTGGCCTTCGACGGGGCGAGCTGTTGGCGCTCCGTTGGCGCAACGTGGACCTGGAGCGAGGTGTGATCCACGTAGAGGAGGCACTGATCCGCGTCGGCCGGCAGTACGGGGTGAGCAAACCGAAAACCAAAAAGGGCATCCGCGACGTCCCTATCCCCAGCGTGGTCGTGTCGGCCCTGCGGGTGCATCGAGAAGAGCAGCAGAAGCGCCGCGAGGAGGCGGGGCCGGCCTGGGTGGACAGGGACCTGGTATTCGACAACGGCCTGGGCGACTACTGGCTGCCGACCACCTTTACGGATGCCCTGAACCGCGCTGCCAGACGTGCGGGGTACCACGAACTCACGCCTCACGTCCTCCGCCATGGCTGTGCCTCGATTGTCTACGACCAAACCGGGGACCTGAAGCTGGTCCAGGAACTGTTAGGGCACAGTACTCTTGCCGTCACAGCAGACATTTACACGCACATGTTCGAGGCCAAGAAGCGGAAAGCGGCGGAGGGCATCGAAGCCATTTTCACTGCCACCGGCACCGACGGACAGGACGAATGAGCGGTCTATGGCCGCTAACGACGACTTGCTAACATGCCGAGCACGGGGAGGTACCCACGAAAAGAGGAGAGACAGGGGGTTTGTTTGCAAATCCGTTAGCAGATCCGGTTTGCAAGCAACAGAAAACCCGCATGGCCCTACAGCCATGCGGGATCCTGGTGAGAGTTCGGCTATACCCCTGGTTCTGTACGCCCGCCTTTCGGCGGGCGTGATGATCATTTGTCTCACGGCCCGACCAGACCGTGGTCCCAGGTTCCTCCCCGGGACTGCGTCCTACCCGCGCTCAAAGGCGCCTACTTGGACTTGCACCGTGGCGGAGATTGCCCGTGCCACTCCCCCGTCGCCGGGGGACCTGCGTCTCTCTAGCTCGTTACAGGTACAAGCGACTCGCGCATGGGCGAGACCGCCTTCCCCATCGTCGGCTCGCGCCGCCAGAGCTTGCGCTCTGCGCCAACTTTCTTCCGGCTACGCGCCCTGACGCGTCTGCCGAGGCAGACTCGGACTTCACCGGAAGCGGTGCCAGGAAGTTCCTCACCGGGCCATCCGGGTCGATCGGCATCTGCCTCCCCATCTGCCCGGCGCGATCATCCGCCGAACTCTCACGGAAGAAAGTGTGGTCGGCAAGGCTAGATTTCAAGTTTAGCACACAATACATCAGCCGTCCACCGGAAACGGTTGGACGGCACGGCGCGTTGCGGAAGCATAGCCGTTTGCTCGGCCGGCTGCGCTGCCTCCGCACATTACGGGCCGCTTCCGCAACCGGAAGCGGCCGGACTGTGGAGCTGATGACCGGACTCGAACCGGTGACCTCGTCCTTACCAAGGACGTGCTCTACCACCTGAGCTACATCAGCACAACCTGGTGGACCGCGTAGGACTTGAACCTACAACCGTCCGATTAAGAGTCGGATGCTCTACCAATTGAGCTAGCGGTCCGTCGTGTGCGCCGTACCAAAGGTCGTTCGGTAGTGCAACGTTATTCTATCCGGTCGACAGCTTCCTGTCAACACCCCTCACTGCCTCGATGGCGGCGCGGGAGCGAAAGCAGAGCGGCGCCGCCTGCCGCAGCATCGCCCAGCACGCGCGGATCGCTTCCTCCAGGTCCCAGTGCACCTCGGTGCGGTACAGGTACGGATCCATCTCCTCCTCGTGCCCCAGCCAGACCCGGCTGCGGTACGCCACCACCCCTTCGAAGCCGCTCACCGGCTCGGCCATCACCATCACCTGCGCCTGATACCCATCCGGAAGATCCAGGAACTGATCGAACACCTTTCCCTCGTCCACCGACCGGTCCCTCCAAGTCGTGTCATCTATCCCTACGTACCGGTGCGGTGGAAAGTTCACGTTATGGAGGAACAAGTCCATCCTCATTTACGTGTCTCTCGTATGCCCGTGGAAATCTCCGTTCAGCCGCGCGAAAACCCTCGTGGGCAACCTCGGGGCCTCGTGACCGCTAGATCGCATTCCGGATCGACTTCCACACCAGCCTCCAGTGGGGCGCCAGCCGGACAGCCATCAGGATGACGCGCGCAAGCTCCTATCGCTCGCCACGCCCTGGCCGGAGACGTCGCAGGCGATACCGTGATCCACGGAAGTGCGAACAACCGGCAGCCCGACGGGGACGTTGGCACCCCGGTCGAAAAACACGCTATGGAACGGGAATCGTGCACTGCTAGCGCATCCCAGTGCTTGTCCCTTAACAATGGATACGCTTATAATAGTACTATCGTAAACGATGAGGGGGACGAATCGTGGAAGAGATCCTGCGCGGCTACCGCGATCGCGCTTACGCGCTGCTCGCCGAAAACCGGGCACAATCCCGCGAGGGCATCGAGCTGCTGGTCCGGGAGCGGTTGCCCCACGTGGCCGCCGCCATGCAGGCCGGCGGCAAGCCGCTGACGACGGAGCAGCTGGAGGCCCTGTACCACGAACTCCTCGAGATCTCCTTCACGATGTTCTCCCTGGGCTACACCATCGCCCACACCGTAGACCGAAACGCCAGCGCACGCGTGTAAGCGACCCGGCCTAACCGGCCGGGCCTTTCTCTTTCTGCGGGGGACTGACCGCGAGGGGCAGGACCGTCAGCGGGTGGACCTCCGTCAGCCGGTCCACGAGGAAGCACCAGAGCACCCGCACCAGGGCGGCGGTCGGGACGGCGAGGATCAGCCCCCACGGGGCGGCCAGGTACCCGCCGGCCAGGACGACCAGCAGCACCCCGATGGGGTGCAGCCCCACGGAGTGGCTCATGATCTTGGGCGAGAGCACCGCGTTCTCCAGCTGCTGGATGATGAGGAACGCCAGGGCGGTCTGCATGCCCCGCCACGGCGACTGGGCCAGGCCCGCGAACACCGCCGGCACGGCGCCGAGCACGGGCCCCACGTAGGGGATGAACTCCATCAGCCCGGCCCAGATGCCCAGCAGGACGGCGTACCGCAGCCCCAGGAGCGACGAGGCCAGGGCCGCCAGCGTCCCCACCGAAAGGCCCAGCAGCATCTGCCCCCGCACGAAGCCGGAGATCACCCGGTCCAGCTCCCGGAGGAGCTGGATGATGTCCTGCCGCCAGCGGCGGGGTAGCGCGCGCACGAACCGCTCCCGGAAGTAGTCCAGGTCCTTCAGCAGGTAGAATGCGAGGAACGGCGCGAGGGCCAGGCTGACGAGGAAGCCGGCAGCGGCCTCCAGCGTCTGGATGTCCACCAGCCGGCGCAGGGCCGCCACCGACCGCACCTCGATGGTGGTGATCGACCGGTCCAGGCTCTCCCGGAGCTCCGGGGGCAGGCCCGCGTCCCGGGCCCAGCGCTGCAGGCCGTCCGTCAGCTCCCGCGCCCGGGCGGAGTAGAGCGGGATGGCCTCGGTCAGCCGGCGCACCTCCGCGAAGGCCGAGGGCACGAGCTTGACGACGACCAGGATCCCCGCAGCGGCCAGGGCCGCATAAACGGCCAGGATCGCCCAGGTGCGTGAGAGGCCCAGGCCGACCAGCCGGTTGACCAGGGGCGCCAGCAGGTAAGCCAGGACCACGGCCAGGAGAAAGGGCGCCAGCACCGGGCGGATCGTCCAGAGCCCCCAGGCCAGGGCGAGGACCAGTCCGCTCAGCACCAGCGCCGCCATGAGCCGCCGCGCAGCGCGCGTCACGGGTCAGTGGTCGTCCCCCATCACCGTGTCCGCCACGGCGTCCGTGACAGCGTCCACGCTGTCGTTCCACATCCGCCGCATGCCCCTGCCCATCCGGTTGATCCCCTGCATCACCGGCTGACGGGTCTGGGGCGTGAGGGCGACCACCAGGATGGCCCCCAGGGCCAGGCCGGCCAGCACGCCCGAAAGGAAAGCGCCGTTGTACCGCATCGCGTTCATCTCCTATCGCCGACGTTCGTTGGTGGGTCCGCAGGGCACCGGCGCCTCCACCTGGTGTTCGGCGGCGGCGATCAGCTCACCGTCCGGGTCCAGGTGGTAGATGCGCAGCGCGCCCCGGGCCGTGCTGAACTCCACGCAGCAGTCCCAGCAGTAGTATTGCTCGGACCCGACACGGCCAATACTGCGGCTTCCGCAGCTTGGGCACCTCACGTCCACAGCCCCCCTTCGCTCTCCGCGGCGGCATCCAGCAGGATCGCCCCCTCGCCGGCCAGGGCCTGCCCGCTGAGGGACACGATCGCCTTGCCGCTCAGCAGATCGTCCACGAAGCCGCGGGAGAGCTGCAGGGCGTGGATCTCGCCCGTGCTGGGCTCGAAGTGCAGGTCGTCGAGCGTCCCCAGCTCCTCGCCCGAGCCGTCCAGCACCGGCAGCCCGGTGAGGGCCGACCCGCAGCGGGAATCCGGCTCGTCCTCCAAATACCGCTCCTCCGCCAGCACGTACGTCGCGCCGACGGCCTTCACCGCCTGGTAGTCCAGGATCCGGCGCCGGCGGAGCAGCCCGCCGGCGCCGAGCACCAGCCCACAGATCCGGCGCCCGTCCCGGCTGATCAGCACCTCCTGCACGCGGCCCACCGGCCGCATGTCCGGCCCCACCAGCACCGACAGCCCGATCAGATCCCTGACCCTGGCCACGCCTGCCTCAATCCCTCGCTCGCGTGATTCCGGATCGTCCCGCTCTGCATGCCAGTCTTCCCAGATCGCCGCAGGGACAAACGCCCACCGCGCGCAAAAACCCCCGGGTCCCGCCCGAAAGCGGGCCCGGGGGCCGGTTTTCCCGCTACTTCAGCGCGCGCTCAATGGTCCCGCCGCCCAGCACCCAGTCGCCGTCGTAGAAGACCACCGCCTGGCCGGGGGTGATCGCCCGCTGCGGCTCGTCGAACTCGACCCGCACGGTGCCGTCATCCAGCGGATAGATCGTGCAGTCCGCCTCCGGCGCCATGCGCCGGATCTTCGCGCGGCACCGCCGCGGCTCCGTGAGCTCGGGGATGGCGATCCAGTTCAGGTCCGAGGCGATCAGCCCGGGCCGGTAGGTCTCCTCGGCCTCCCCGACGATCAGCGCGTTGCGCTCCACGTCCAGCTCCACCACGTACATCGGGCGCCGCGTCGTGAGGCCGAGCCCCTTGCGCTGCCCCACCGTGTAGAGCGGCAGCCCCTGGTGCTGCCCGATCACCTCGCCCCGGGTGTTCAGGATCGGACCGGGCACGATGGCCTCGGGCACCCGCTCCTTCAGGAAGCGGCCGTAGTCGTTGTCGTAGACGAAGCAGATCTCCTGTGAGTCGGGCTTGTCAGCGGTGACAAACCCGTACTTCTTCGCCAGGGCCCGCACCTCCGACTTCTGCATGTGCCCGACCGGGAAGAGCGTGTGGGCGAGCGCCTCCTGGGTGAGGTTGTGCAGCACGTAGGTCTGGTCCTTGCGGGCGTCGGCCGACTTGCCCAGCAGCCACCGGCCGGGGAAGCGGTCGTCCCGCCCGATCACGGCGTAATGGCCGGTGGCCACGTAGTCGCACTCCAACTGGCGGGCCTTCTCCAGGAAGGCCGAGAACTTCACGTACCGGTTGCACGCGATGCACGGGTTCGGGGTGCGGCCGCGGGTGTATTCCTCGATGAAGTAGTCGATCACCGTCCGGGCAAACTGCCCCTGGAAGTTCATCACGTAGTACGGGATGCCCAGCTTGTGGGCGACGGAGCGGGCGTCCTCCACCGCGGCCAGGGAGCAGCAGCCGGAGTGCTGGTTCATCTGGATCTCTTCGGGAATGTCGTCCGTCCAGGTGTTCATCGTGACGCCGATCACCTCGTAGCCCTGCTCCACCAGGAGCGCGGCCGCCACCGAGGAGTCGACGCCGCCGGACATCGCCATGAGGACGCGCTTGGCCACCGGTCGCCCACCCCCTTCTTTCCTCGAGTCGTAGTGTAGCCGGAACGCGGGTCCGGCCGCACCCGCCGGATCCGCCTCGCGCACGGGCCGGGTCAGCGACCCGGCGCCGCCAGTTTCCGCAGGAACTCCACCGACTTGGCAAACTGCTCGACCGCGTAGTCGATGTCCTCTGCGGTGTTCTCGTCGCCGAACGAGAAGCGGAGCGACGACTGCGCCGTCTCCCGGCTGCAGCCCACGGCCAGCAGCACGTGGCTGGGCTGCAGCGACCCCGAGGTGCAGGCCGAACCCGACGAGGCGTAAACCCCGGCCATGTCGAGGCGGAGCAGGAGCGCCTCGCCCTCCACCCCTTCCACCGAGACGTTGGCATTGCCCGGGTGGCGCAGCTCGGGATGCACGAACGGGTCGACGCCGTTCAGCCGCACGCCCTCGATGGCGAGCACCCCGCGCAGGAACCGGTCGCGCATCTCCCGGGCGTGGGCGGCCCGCCGCTCTAGCTCCCGGGCGGCGATCTCCGCCGCCAGGCCGAAGCCGACGATCCCCGGCACGTTCTCCGTGCCGGCCCGCATCTTGCGCTCCTGGCCGCCGCCGGTGGTGAGGCCGGGGCCGAAGCGGAAGCCCTTGCGCACGTAGAGCGCCCCGACGCCCTTCGGGCCGTAGATCTTGTGGCTGGAGATGGAGAGCAGGTCCACCCCGAGCTTCTTCACGTCCAGCAGGATGTAGCCCGCCGCCTGGACGGCGTCGGTGTGGAAGATGACGTCCGGGTCCTTCGCCTTGGCAGCGGCGCAGAGGGCCGCGATGTCCTGCACCGTTCCGATCTCGTTGTTCACCGCCATGATCGAGATCAGCACGGTGGTGGGGCGCATCGCCGCCAGGAGGGCCTCGGGCCGGATGATGCCGGTGCCCGGCTCCACCTCCACCATCGTCACCTCGTACCCCTCGCGCTCCAGGGCGAGCGCGGTGTCCAGCACGGCGTGGTGCTCAAACGGCGAGATGATGAGGTGGTTGCCCTTGGCCCGGTTGGCGGCCATGGCGCCGCGCAGGGCCCAGTTGTCGGCCTCGGTGCCGCCGCTGGTGAAGAAGATCTCGCTGGGCTGGGCCCCGATCAGGGCGGCGACCTGTGCACGGGCCTCCTCGACCCCTTTGCGGGCCTGGCGGCCAACGGCGTGGATGGATGAAGGGTTGCCGTAGTACTCCGTCAGGTACTCATAGACCCGCCGGGCCACCTCCGGGTGACAGCGGGTGGTCGCGGCGTGGTCGCAGTACACCCTGCGCATGGCTGTCGCGCCCCCTTCCAAAGGACCCCTGCCGCCGCACGGCGGCTGCGACTCGACCTAGATGTGATACATCGGGTTCCCCCGCTCTGCGAGGACCTGGTCCACCAGATCCTGCAGCGTGATGGAGTCGATGACCTTGCTGATCTCCCGGGTCACCCGCTCCCACACGCCGTGGACCGGGCAGGCGCTGGCGCACTCCGGGTCCGGCTCGCCCTCGGTCGCGCAGTCCGTGTAGCCGACGGGCCCCTCCAGCACCCGGATGATGTCGCCGACGGTGATCTGGCTGGCCGGCCGGGCCAGCATGTAGCCGCCCTGCGCCCCGCGCACGGCGGTGATGATCCCCGCCCGGCGCAGGGGCGCCGCCAGCTGCTCGAGGTAATGTTCCGAAAGGCCCTGCCGCTCGGCGATGGTCCGCAGCGAGATGGGACCCGCCCCCTGGTGCATCGCCAGCTCGAACAGGGCCTTGACGCCGTATTTCCCCTTGGTCGAGAGCTTCACCCGATCGCCCCCAATTCCGACTACCAATATCGGGATCGCCAAGTAGAGTCTATGCCCCGCAATCCCGACTGTCAAGAGCGGATTTTAGGGGTCACGGCCGCACCGTGGACAGCCGGACGGTGACCACGCTGCCGGACGGCACCGCGGTCCCCGGGGCCGGGCTCTGCTCCACCACGAAGCCGGCGCCGTCGCCCTGCTTGAGCAGGAGCCCCAGCTCGGCGGCGAGCCTCCCCGCGTCGGCTAAGGTCAGGCCGCGGAAGTCCGGCACCGTCACCGTCTCCCCGCTCCGCGGCCCGAGCACCAGCTC
>QGVE01000010.1 GCA_003242675.1 Bacillota bacterium
GACAAGGAGCCCCGGGGCACCCGCATCTTCGGCCCGGTGGCGCGCGAGCTGCGCGACAAGGAGTTCATGAAGATCATCTCCCTGGCTCCTGAGGTCCTGTAGTCGGGAGGGGGTAGCAAGCCATGCACAACGGCAAGGTGCACGTCAAGAAAGACGAAATCGTCGTCGTCATCGCCGGTAAGGACAAGGGCAAGCAGGGCAAGGTTCTGCGCGTGCTGCCCAAGGAGAACCGCGTGGTGGTCGAGGGCGTGAACATGGTCAAGAAGCACGTCAAGCCTTCCGCCAAGAACCCGAACGGCGGCATCATCGAGATGGAGGCGCCGATTCACGCCTCCAACGTGATGTCGCTCGCCAAGATCGAAGCGAAGAAGGCGAAGAAGAAGGGCTAGCCGGGCGGCGGCTCTAGAAAGGAGGCTTGTGGCACTTGGCCAACCTGAAGACGAAGTACCAGCAGGAGGTCGTTCCTGCACTTCAAAAGCAGTTCGGCTACAAGAACGTGATGATGGTCCCCCGGCTGGAGAAGATCGTCATCAACATGGGCGTCGGTGAGGCCGTGCAGAACCCCAAGGCCCTGGATGCCGCCGTCGCGGACCTCGCCGCCATCACCGGCCAGCGGCCGGTCATCACGCGGGCGAAGAAGTCCATCTCCACCTTCAAGATCCGGACCGGAATGCCCATCGGCTGCAAGGTGACCCTGCGCGGCGAGCGCATGTGGCACTTCCTGGAGAAGCTGATCTACATCGCGCTGCCCCGGGTCCGCGACTTCCGCGGCGTCTCGCCCAAGTCCTTCGACGGCCGCGGCAACTACGCCCTGGGTCTGAAGGAGCAGCTGCTCTTCCCGGAGATCGACTATGACAAGGTCGACAAGATCCGCGGCATGGACGTGATCATCGTCACCACGGCCAAGACCGACGAAGAGGCCAAGGCCTTGCTGAAGGGCCTGGGCATGCCCTTCGCAGAGCGCTAAGGAGGGACGAGAGTGGCCAAGAAGTCCTTGATCGTCAAGGCAGCCCGTCCGCAGAAGTACAAGGTGCGGCAGTACAACCGCTGCAAGCTTTGCGGCCGTCCCCGGGCGTACATGCGGAAGTTTGGCCTCTGCCGGCACTGCTTCCGCAAGCTGGCGCACGAGGGCCAGATCCCAGGCGTTCGCAAGGCGAGCTGGTAGTGAGCGATTCGGGAAGGGGAGTCGGGCATCGGCTGTCCCGGTGCGTTCCCGGGCCCGGTGCGGTCAGCCGGCGACTGACGCACCTCCGCGCCGGCGGTGCGGGGGTTTCCCCGCAGGGCCGGCTCCAACCGCCCGATCCTGAAAGGAGGATACGCGAGCATGGTCGTCTCCGATCCGATTGCTGACCTTCTGACCCGGATCCGGAACGCCAACATGGCCTACCACGACCGTGTCGATGTCCCTGGTTCGAAGCTCAAGAAGGCCATCGTGCAGATCATGAAGGACGAGGGCTTCATCCGCGACTACGAGTGGATCGACAACGGCCACCAGGGCGTGATCCGGATTTACCTGAAGTACGGTCCCAATAAGACCCGGGTGATCCAGGGTCTGCGGCGGATTTCCCGCCCCGGCCTGCGGATCTACGCCAAGCGCGACCAGATCCCCCGGGTGCTCGGCGGGCTGGGCATCGCCATCCTGTCCACCTCGAAGGGCGTCATGACGGACAAGCAGGCACGCCAGCTGGGCGTTGGCGGCGAGGTTCTCTGCTACATCTGGTAAGGAAGGAGGTGCTGCCGTGTCTCGTATTGGCAAGGCTCCCATCGCGATCCCCGCGGGTGTGGAGGTCACCGTCGAGGGCAACCTCGTGCGTGTCAAGGGGCCCAAGGGTGAGCTCACCCGCGAGATTCACCCCGCAATGCGCGTCACGATTGAGAACGGCGCCCTCCGTGTGTCCCGTCCTTCGGATGAGCGGGAGCACAAGGCGCTGCACGGCCTGACCCGCACCCTGATCGCCAACATGGTGGAAGGTGTGACGAAGGGCTACTCCAAGGCGCTGGAGCTGGTCGGCACCGGCTACCGCGCCGCGAAGACCGGCAACAAGCTTACGCTGACCGTCGGCTACTCGCACCCCGTGGTCATCGACCCGCCCCCCGGCATCGAGTTCCAGGTGCCTGCCCCCAACCAGGTGATCGTGACCGGCATCGACAAGCAGCTGGTCGGCCAGGTGGCGGCGAACATCCGGGCCGTCCGGCCGCCCGAGCCGTACCTGGGCAAGGGCATCAAGTACGTCGGCGAGCAGATCCGGCGTAAGGTCGGCAAGGCCGGCAAGTAGGGGGTGAGCGAGGATGATCAAGAAGGTAGACCGCAACGAGGCACGGCGGAAGCGTCATCTCCGGGTGCGGAAGAAGGTCTTCGGCACGCCGGAGCGGCCGCGGCTTAACGTCTTCCGCTCGAATCAGAACATGTACGCACAGATCATCGACGACACGGTCGGCAGGACCCTGGTCTCTGCCTCCACCCTCGACCCCGAGGTGAGAAGCCGGCTGCAGGGCAGTGGCGGCAACAAGGCCGCCGCGGCGATTGTGGGCGAAGTGATCGCCAAGCGCGCGCTGGCCGCCGGCGTGACGAAGGTGGTGTTTGACCGGGCTGGGTACAAGTACCACGGCCGGGTCGCCGCCCTCGCCGAGGCCGCCCGTCAAGCCGGCCTGGAGTTCTAAGTCGAGGGAGGGACACACGATCGTGGCTCGCAACGAGAGCAATCAGGGCGAACTGAAGGAGAAGCTGGTGGACCTGCGGCGCGTGGCCAAGACCGTCAAGGGCGGCCGGCGGATGAGCTTCTCGGCTGTGGTGGTCGTCGGCGACGGCAACGGCCGCGTGGGCGCAGGCCTTGGCAAGGCGGCCGAGATCCCCGAGGCGGTGCGCAAGGGGGTCGAGGACGCCAAGAAGAACATGATCCAGATTCCGCTGAAGGGCACCACCATTCCCCATGAGGTCATCGGCGAGTGGGGCGCCGGCAAGGTGCTCCTGAAGCCGGCCTCCCCGGGCACGGGCGTCATCGCCGGCGGTGCGGTCCGGGCGGTGCTGGAGGCGGCCGGCGTGCGTGACATCCTCACCAAGAGCCTGGGCTCCAACAACGCCGCCAACCAGGTGCGCGCCACGCTCGAGGGGCTGAAGCAGCTCCGGAGCGCGGAGGAAGTCGCCAGGCTGCGCGGCAAGCCCGTCGAACAGATCCTCGGTTAGAGGAGGGATGAAGCGTGGCCGGTACGCTGAAGATTACCCTGAAGAAGGGCCTGGCCGGCAGGGACAAGCGCACACTGGCCACCTTGCAGTCCCTGGGCCTGAGCAAGCGCAACCAGACGGTGGAGCGGCCTGACAACCCCGCCGTGCGCGGCATGATCGCCCGCGTGGCGCACCTGGTCGAGGTGCAGGAGGGGTAGCATCGCAACCACCCAGACGAATTGAGGTGACAGACGGATGAGACTGCATGAGCTGGCTCCGAACCCCGGCGCCCGGCGCGAGCGGAAGCGTGTGGGCCGCGGCATCGGTTCCGGCCTCGGCAAGACGTCCGGCAGGGGCCACAAGGGCCAGAACGCCCGGTCCGGCGGCGGCGTCCGTCCCGGCTTTGAGGGCGGCCAGATGCCCCTCCTGCGGCGCCTGCCCAAGCGGGGCTTCTCCAACGCACCGTTCAAGGTGCGGTACGAGGTCGTGAACGTCGAGGCCCTGAACCGGTTCGACGACGGAACCGTGGTCACCCCCGAGCTGCTGGAAGAGACCCGGGTCTGCAAGAATGCGACCAAGGGCGTCAAGGTTTTGGGCACCGGTGAACTGACGAAGAAGCTGACGGTGCGGGCGCACGCGGTGAGCGCGTCGGCCCGCCAGAAGATCGAGGCTGCAGGCGGAAGGGTTGAGGTCATCGGCGAAGCCACCGAAGAGGTGAAGTAGCAGCCATGGCGATGCTGGAATCCCTGCGCAGTTCGATGCGAGTGCCGGGGCTCCGGAGGCGGCTGCTCTTCACCATCGGCATGCTGGCGCTCGTTCGGCTCTGCGCGCACATCCCCGTCCCCGGGGTGGATCTGGATCGGCTGTCGGAAGTGTTTGGCGTAGGGCTGTTCCAGTTCTTCGACATCTTCGCGGGCGGCGCGTTCTCCCGGTTCGCGATCGTTGCCATGGGCGTCCGGCCGTACATCAACTCCTCCATCATCATGCAGCTGCTGACGGTCATCTTCCCGCGGCTGGAGGAGATGCAGAAAGAGGGCGAGGAGGGGCGCAAGAAGATCCAGCAGTACACCCGCTACGGCGCCGTCATCCTCGGCCTGGTGGAGGCCTTCGGCATTGGCCTCACCCTGAAGAACGCCGGCGCCTTCTACAACAACAGCTGGACCACCCTCTTCGTGATCATGGTCAGCCTGACGGCCGGCACCGCCCTCGTCATGTGGATCGGCGAGGAGATCACGGAGAAGGGCATCGGCAACGGCATCTCGCTGATCATCTTCGCGAACATCGTCGCCCGGCTGCCCTACTCCATCACCGGCGAGATCGCCCTGCTCCGGGCCGGCGCGCACAACATCTTCCAGCCTCTGCTCGTGGCTGTGCTCGCCCTCGCCATGGTGGTCTTCGTGGTGATCATCAACGAAGCTGTGCGGAAGATTCCGGTGGAGTACGCCAAGCGCGTGGTCGGCAGGCGGGTGGTCGGCGGACAGCGCACGCACCTGCCCGTCCGCATCAACCAGGCCGGCGTGATCCCGCTGATCTTCGCCTCCTCGCTGATGTACTTCCCCATCACGATCGCGGGCTTCTTCCCGACCTCGGACTTCGCGGCCTTCGTGGGCAGGTACTTCGACACCCGCTCTTGGTGGTTCATGCTGATCAACGCGCTGCTGATCGTCTTTTTCACCTACTTCTACACCGCCATCACGTTCAACCCTGAGACGGTCGCCGACAACATCAAGAAGAACGGCGGGTTCATTCCGGGGTACCGGCCGGGCCGGCCCACCGCCGAGTACCTGGAGCGGGTCTCCAGCCGGCTCACGCTGGTAGGCGGCCTGTTCCTGGCGGCGGTGACGATCCTGCCGATCACCCTGATGGGTCTGGCCGGCGTCGACAACGCGTACATCGGCGGCTCCTCGCTGCTGATCGTCGTCAGCGTGGCCCTGGAGACGGCGAAGCAACTCGAGGCGCAGCTGGTGATGCGGCACTATCAGGGGTTCATGCGGACATAGATGGCAACAGGGTGCGCAGAGGACCGGGCCGTCCTCCGTCCGGCGAGGGGACGCCGGTCCTCGCGGGTCCCGCCTGCGCACCCGGTTCGGTGAAAGCGAGGTAGGGGGATGCACATCATTCTGATGGGCCCGCCGGGGGCCGGCAAGGGCACCCAGGCCGTGCTGCTGGCCGAGCAGGAAGGCATTCCGCACATCTCCACTGGCGACATCTTCCGTGCCCACATGAGCCAGGGCACGCCCCTGGGCAAGCTGGCCAAGGAGTACGTGGATGCGGGCAAGTACGTGCCCGACGACGTGACCAACGCGATGGTCAGGGAACGGCTCGCGCAGCCCGACTGCAAGAAGGGGTTCATCCTCGACGGCTATCCCCGCACCCCCGAGCAGGCCCGGGCCTTGGACGAGATGCTGGCGGAGCTGGGGCTTCAGCTCGACGCCGTGATCAACATCGCCGTGCCGGACGAGCTGCTCGTCGAGCGGGCGGTGGGCCGGCGGGTCTGCCGCTCCTGCGGGGCGACCTACCACGTCAAGTTCAACCCGCCCCGCGAGGCCGGCCGGTGTGACCGGTGCGGCGGCGAGCTGTACCAGCGCAGCGACGATCAGGAAGAGAAGGTCGCGGTCCGCCTCAGCCTCTACCATTCCCAGACGGCGCCGCTCCTCCAGTTCTACCAGGAGCGGGGGCTGGTGCGCACCGTTCGCGGAGATCAGCCCATGGACCAGGTCACGGCCGCGATCAAGGAAGCGGTGCGGGCTTCCCGGTGAGGGCTGCGCTGGCCGGGCGTCGGCCGCGCTTGCAAACGCGGCGGGGCGATGTTATCCTGGCTATCGGCTGGGAAATCCGGGAAACGCCGCAGGCGGCGCACCGGTGAGCCGGATGACGAAGCGGATGCCGCACCAATAGGTGTGGAATAAATCCCCGGATCTGTGCTATACTTACCATATTGGCCTTTCCGCGTGTGAGCCCCACTTGCGTGTGCCAGGACGGAGGTGCGCGAACGTGGATCAACCGGGTCTACGGCCCGGCGCCATCGTGCGATCTCTGGCCGGACGCGACCTGGGTACGTATTACGTCGTGGTGCGGACGCTGGACGAGCGCTTCGTCGCGGTGGCCAACGGCCGGAAGCGGACGATGTCTCGTCCCAAGGTGAAGAACCGGCGGCACCTCGAGGTCATCGGCTGGGTGGACGCCCCGCTGGCGGAGCGGTTGGAGCGGGGCCTGAAGGTCACCGACGAACAGATCGCCAAGGCCCTGGAGACCATCGCTGGGCGTGTGAACGAGGGGGTTTGAGGCTGGCGTATGTCGAAGGACGACGTCATCGAGGTTGAGGGCACCGTCGTCGAGAATCTGCCCAACGCGATGTTCCGCGTGGAGCTGCCCAACGGCCATCGGGTGCTGGCGCACGTGTCGGGGAAGATCCGGATGCACTTCATCCGGATTCTTCCTGGGGACCGCGTCACGGTGGAGCTATCGCCTTATGACCTGACTCGTGGTAGAATCGTTTACCGGTACAAGTAGCCGGCTGGCCGGAGCCGCTGGCCTTCGGCCAGCCCTTATGGGGCTGCATCCCTGCGCTTGACGTGGACCGCTTCGGTCTGGCGAGCGCGCGAAGAGAGGAGGGGCTGCGCGTGAAGGTTCGCCCGTCGGTGAAGCCGATTTGTGAGAAGTGCAAGGTCATCAAGCGCCACGGTCGCGTGATGGTGATCTGCGAGAACCCGAAGCACAAGCAGCGGCAGGGGTAGTTCCACCGACATGCCCGGCGCGGCGGGCACCCGCCGGCGCAGGGACACCAGATCAACTCCGCACGATTTCCGGCTGGCGCACCTCCTGCCTGAGCAGGAGGCGCACCGGCGTTTACGCATGGGCTCGAGGTTCGGACACAGCCGGGAGGCGTGCAAAACCCGAACTGGAACCCGGCGGCTTCCCCTCAGGGAGCGGCTGGTGGCCGAGGCCCCTCTTCCCTCGCCACATTTCCTGCGGTGATGTCCGTTTGGGACGGGTCGTGCAATCTGGATGACACCTTGGTCTTTTCATGAGGAGGGTATGGCAGCAGCATGGCGCGTATTGCAGGCGTAGACCTGCCTCGTGACAAGCGCATTGAAGCCGCCCTGCCGTACATCTACGGCATCGGCTGGTCGCTTTCCCGCGAGATCCTGAAGAAGACCGGCATCGATCCGGACACCCGCGTGCGCGACCTGACCGAGGAGCAGGTGGCCAAGCTGCGCGAGGTCATCGACCGGGACTACAAGGTCGAGGGCGACCTCCAGCGCGAGGTGCAGATGAACATCAAGCGGCTGATCGACATCGGCTGCTACCGGGGTCTCCGGCACCGCCGGGGTCTGCCTGTCCGCGGGCAGCGCACGAAGACGAATGCCCGGACCCGAAAGGGCCCGCGGCGCACGGTCGCCGGCAAGAAGAAGGCCACCAAGTAAGGAGGGACACGTCTGAATGGCTAAGCGCACTGCCCGCGCGAAGCGCAGGGAGCGGAAGATCGTCGACAAGGGCGTGGCCCATATCCGTTCTACCTTTAACAACACGATCGTGACCATCACCGACGTCCATGGCAACGCGCTGGCCTGGGCGAGCGCCGGGGTCGTGGGTTTCAAGGGCTCCCGGAAGTCCACGCCGTTCGCCGCGCAGATGGCGGCCGAGAAGGCGGCCAAGGATGCCATGGAGCTCGGTGTGCGTGAGGTTGAAGTCCGGGTGAAGGGGCCGGGCGCCGGCCGCGAGGCGGCGATCCGCCAGCTGCAGGCCGCCGGCCTGGAGGTCACGGCCATCAAGGACGTGACCCCGATTCCCCACAACGGCTGCCGCCCGCCGAAGCGGCGCCGGGTCTAGGCAGAGGAGGGGAGCAGTAACTCATGGCGCGATACACAGGTCCCGTCTGCCGGCTGTGCCGGCGTGAGGGCGTGAAGCTTTACCTCAAGGGCGAGAAGTGCTACAGCGACAAGTGCCCCGTCGTCAAGCGGGGGACCCCGCCGGGGCAGCATGGCGCCATGCGGCGGAAGCCCACGGAGTACGCCCTCCAGCTCCGGGAGAAGCAGAAGGCCCGCCGGTTCTACGGCGTACTGGAGCGGCAGTTCGAGCGGTACTTCGAGATGGCTTCCCGCAAGAAGGGCGTCACCGGTGAAGCGCTGCTGCAGCTGCTGGAGCGGCGGCTTGACAACGTCGTCTACCGCATGGGCTTTGCCGCCAGCCGGGCGGAGGCCCGCCAGATTGTCAAGCATTCGCACATCGAGGTCAACGGCCGCAAGGTCAACATTCCCTCTTACCTGGTGCGCGAGGGCGACGTCATCGCCGTGCGCGAGTCCTCCCGCGACCACAAGCGCATCAAGGAGGTCGTCGCCGCGGCCACCCGCACGGTGCCGGCGTGGCTGTCGGTCGACTACGAGAACCTGCGCGGCACGGTCCTCCGGTTTCCCAACCGGGACGAGATCGACGCACCGGTGCAGGAGCATCTCATCGTCGAGTACTACTCCCGCTAATGTTCGTGCGGGGGGTGACACCGGCCGTGGCCGGTGGGCAGAGCCGAGTTCCTGGGCGGTGGCGTAGGGCGCTCACACGTGTGTGACAGGGAATTGGGGGTATCTACCAGATGATTGGAATGGAAAAGCCCAAGATTGAGACCGTGGTGCTGGCGGAGGACAACAGCTACGGCAAGTTCGTGGTGGAGCCTCTGGAGCGCGGCTACGGCATCACCCTCGGCAACTCGCTGCGGCGGGTCCTGCTCTCTTCCCTGCCTGGCGCCGCAGTCACCTCTGTGAAGATCGACGGCGTGCTGCATGAGTTCTCCACGCTCCCCGGTGTGGTCGAGGACGTCACGGACATCATCCTGAACCTCAAGCAGCTCTCGCTCCGGATGCACTGCGACGAACCGAGGGTCCTCCGCCTGCACGCGGAGGGCGAGGGCGAGGTCAAGGCGGGGGATATCCACACGGACGCCGATGTGGAGATCCTCAACCCGGACCTGCACATCGCCACCCTGGACAAGGGCGGCCGGCTGATCGCCGAGATCACCGTCGCCAAGGGCCGGGGCTACGTGCCGGCGGACCAGAACAAGACCCCGGACATGCCCATCGGCGTGATCCCCGTCGACTCCATCTTCTCCCCGATCCGTCGGGTGAACTACACCGTCGAGCACACCCGCGTCGGCAACAAGACCAACTACGACAAGCTGACCCTGGAGGTCTGGACCAACGGGGCCGTGCGGCCCGACGAGGCCTGCTCCTGGGCGGCGAAGATCCTGAAGGAGCACCTGGAGCTCTTCATCTCGCTCACCGAGGACGCCGACGAGATCGAGGTCATGCAGGAGAAGGAAGACGACGAGCGGAACAAGCTGCTGGAGATGACCATCGAAGAGCTGGACCTCTCCGTGCGCTCGTACAACTGCCTGAAGCGCGCGGGGATCAACACCATCGCGGAGCTCATCTCGAAGACCGACGAAGAGATGATGAAGGTCCGCAACCTGGGCAAGAAGTCGCTGGAAGAGGTCAAGACCAAGCTGGCGGCCTTCGGCCTCTCGCTGCGGCAGCCTGACGACTAGCCCCGAAACGCTTTCGATCTGGACAGGATAGGGGTGAACCAAGGAAAATGGCCAAGTACCAGAAGCTCGGCCGGGACAGCTCGGCCCGCAAGGCCTTGTTCCGGGCCGCCGTGACGGCCCTGTTCGACAAGGAGCGGATCGAGACGACCGAGGCCAAGGCGAAGGCGGTTCAGCCCATCGCCGAAGAGATGATCACCCTGGCCAAGCGCGGCGACCTGCACGCCCGCCGGCAGGCCCTGGCCTACATCTACGACGAGTCGGTCGTGACGAAGCTGTTCAGCCAGATTGCGCCCCGGTACGCCGACCGCAACGGCGGCTACACCCGGGTGATCCGGACCGGCGTTCGCAGGGGCGATGCGGCCCCCATGGCGATCCTCGAACTGGTCTGAAGCCACAGGCAGGAAATGCCCGGGCGCGGCTGCGCCCGGGCGTTTCAGCGACGCGGGAGGGAAGATCGGCCGTGACGGACCCGTACATCGTCGTCGAGGGGGTCTCCTACGCGTACGGCCGTGAGGAGGCCGACGGGGCCGAGCCGGTCCGGCTGGCCCTGGACGGGGTGGACCTGGAGGTCCGCCGGGGGGAGTTTCTGGCCATCCTCGGCATGAACGGCTCCGGCAAGTCCACCCTGGCCCGGCACCTGAACGCCCTTCTCCTCCCGCGCGCGGGCCGGGTGCTGGTGGACGGTCTGGACACCCGGGAGGAGAGGAACCTCTGGGCCATCCGCGACCGGGTGGGCATGGTGTTCCAGAACCCGGACAACCAGATCGTCGCCGCGGTGGTGGAGGAGGATGTCGCCTTCGGCCCGGAGAATCAGGGGCTGCCCCCGGCGGAGATCCGCGCCCGGGTGGCGGAGGCCCTGGAGGCCGTCGGCATGAGCGAGCACCGGGAGCGGTCGCCTCACCTGCTCTCCGGCGGCCAGAAGCAGCGGGTGGCCATCGCCGGCGCGCTGGCGATGCGGCCGGCCTGCCTGGTGCTGGACGAGCCGACGGCGATGCTCGACCCCTCCGGCCGGGCCGAGGTGTTGGCGGTGGTGCGCCGGCTCAACCGCGAGCTGGGCATGACCGTCGTCTGGATCACCCACTTCATGGAGGAGGCCGTCGTCGCCGACCGGGTGATCGTGATGGCCGGGGGCCGGGTGCAGATGGCCGGCACGCCCCGGGAGGTCTTCAGCCAGGTCGACCGCATCCGGGCCCTGCGGCTGGACCTTCCCCCCGCCGTGCAGGCCGCCGAGCGGCTGCGCGCGGCCGGCGTGCCGCTGCCGAAGGACATACTCACGCTGGATGAGCTGGTGGAGGCGCTATGCCGATTGTATTCGAGGCCGTAAGCCACGTGTATCAGCCCGGGACCCCGTTTGAATGGAAGGCCCTGGACGGCGTGTCGCTCACGATTCCCGACGGGGAGTTCTGGGGGATCATCGGCCCCACGGGGTCGGGCAAGTCCACCCTGATTCAGCACATGAACGGCCTCCTGCGGCCCACCTCCGGGCGCGTGCTGGTCGACGGCCTCGACCTGTCCGACCCCCGCACCGACCTGCGGAAGGTGCGCCAGCGGGTGGGCCTGGTCTTCCAGTACCCGGAACACCAGCTGTTCGGCGAGACGATCTTCGAGGACGTCGCCTTCGGCCCGCGCAACATGCAGCTGGACGCCGCGGAGGTCGAGCGGCGCGTGCTGACGGCCCTGGAGCGGGTGGGGCTGGACCCGGCCATGAAGGACCGGTCGCCTTTCAGCCTCTCCGGCGGCCAGGCGCGCCGGGTCGCGCTGGCCGGGGTGCTGGCCATGGAGCCGCGGGTGCTCATCCTGGACGAACCCACGGCGGGGCTGGACCCCCAGGGCCGCCGGGAGATCCTGGAGCTGGTGGGCCGCTTCGCGCAGACGGGCATGACCGTCGTGCTGGTCTCCCACTCGATGGACGACGTCGCCGAGTACGCGGACCGGGTCCTGGTGATGCACCAGGGGCGGGTGCACATGCTGGGAACGCCGCGGGAGCTCTTCGCCCGCCGGGCGGAGCTGGAGGCGATCGGCCTCGGCGTGCCGGCGGCCGTCGTCCTCGCGGACAAGCTCCGGGAGCGGGGCTGGCCCATCCCGCCGGGCGTCGTCACGCTGGACGAGGCGGTGGAGGCCATCAAGGCCGTTTTCGCCGGGCAGAAGGGAGCTGAGCGCCCGTGAGCTTCCAGGTGACGATCGGGCAGTACTACCCCGGCAACTCGCTCCTGCACCGGCTGGACCCGCGGGTGAAGATCGCCGGCGTCATCCTCCTGTCGGTGGCCATCTTCCTGCCCAGGACCTGGCCGGGCCACCTGGCCGCAGTGCTGTTCACCCTGGCCCTGGTCGCCCTCGGGCGGATACCGCTCCGGCACATCCTGCGCGGGCTCCGTCCCATCCTCGTCTTCCTGATCATCACGGCCTTGTTCAACCTGTTCCTCACGCCGGGGGAGCCGCTCTTGCGCATCGGGCCCCTGGTGGCCACGCGCGAGGGGCTCCGGCTGGTGGGCGTGACCACGACCCGGCTGCTCCTGCTGGTGACGATCGCGTCGATCCTGACCCTCACCACGTCGCCGATCCGGCTCACCGACGGGCTGGAGATGATGCTGCGTCCGCTCAGGCCCATCGGCGTCCCCGCCCACGAGCTGGCCCTCATGATGACGATCGCCCTGCGCTTCATCCCCACGCTGGCGGAGGAGGCCGAGCGCATCATGCGGGCCCAGCAGGCCCGCGGCGCCAGCTTCTCCACCGGGTCCCTCCTCTCCCGGGTGCGCAGCCTGGTGCCGGTGCTGGTGCCGCTGTTCGTCGCCGCGTTCCGGCGGGCGGACGAGCTGGCCACCGCGATGGAGGCCCGGGGCTACCGGGGCGGCGAGGGGCGGACCCGCATGAACGAGCTGAAGTTCAGCGCGCGGGATGGCGTCGCCCTTGCGGTGCTGATCGGCTTCGTGGCCCTGATCGCCGGCATGCGGATCGCGGGGATCGGATGACCCCGCGGGGAGGTGCGCGATGCGGACCATCAAGCTGATCCTCGCCTACGACGGCACCGCTTACGCGGGCTTTCAGCGGCAGCCCAACGGCGTCACGATCCAGGAGCGGCTGGAGGACGCCCTCCGGGCCGTCACCGGCGAGCCCGACCTGCGCATCGGCGCGGCCGCCGGCCGCACCGACGCCGGGGTCCACGCCCGGGGGCAGGTCGTGCACCTGCGCACGAACGCCACGATTCCCATCGACCGGTGGCCCGCGGCCTTGAACAGCCACCTCCCGGAGGACATCGCCGTGGTGGGCGCGGAGGAGGTGCCCCCGGACTTCCACGCCCGGTACTGGGCCCGGGAGAAGCGCTACCGGTACACCTTCTGCATCGCCCCCTACCGGCAGCCGCTGGCCCGGCTCTACAGCTACCACTGCCACCGGCCGGTCGACGTGGAGGCGATGCGCCGGGCGGGGGAGCTGCTGGTCGGCCGGCACGACTTCGCCGCCTTCCGGGCCAGCGGGGGGTCGGCCCGCACGACCGTGCGGACGATTACCCGCCTCACCCTCACGGAGGATCCGCCCTTCCTCTACCTGGACGTCGCGGCCGACGGATTCCTCTACAACATGGTGCGGATCATCGCCGGCACCCTGCTGGAGGTGGGCACCGGCCAGCGCAGCATCGACCAGGTGGCGCGGGCCTTGAAGACCGGCCGGAGGGAGGACGCCGGCCGCACCCTGCCCCCCCACGGGCTCTGCCTGGAAGAGGTGGTGTACGGCGACGGCCCGAACATCCCGCCATGGGCCTCAGAGGCCGCGCCGGACGCGGATTCCGCGCCTTGACAGTGGTTCGTGCACCAATGTATACTATGGAGCGTTGACCTCGCCACCTCTGGCGCAAAGCGGTGGACACCAGGAGCGACCTGGACCTCACGCCTTTTCCCCGAGTAGGGCGTGTACGCCAGGCGCCGGCCGATTCCATAAATGGCACGACGACCGGCAATGTTCCATGCCTTGGGAGGGAACCCCGTGAACAGGACCTACATGGCCAAGCCGCAGGATGTGGAGCGGAAGTGGTACGTGGTCGACGCCGAAGGCAAGACCCTCGGGCGGTTGGCCAGCAAGGTGGCTGCCATTCTGCGCGGCAAGCATAAGCCGACGTTTACCCCGCATGTCGACTGCGGTGATTACGTCATCATCGTCAATGCCGAGAAGATCCAGGTCACCGGCAAGAAGCGGACGGACAAGGTCTACTACCGTCACTCCGGGTACCCGGGCGGCCTGAAGGCCACCACGTTCGAGCAGATGATCGCGCGGCGGCCTGAGCGCGTCCTCGAGCTCGCCATCAAGGGCATGCTTCCGCACAACCGGCTGGGCAGGCGGATGTACCGCAAGCTGAAGGTGTACGCCGGCCCCGAGCACCCGCATGCGGCGCAGAAGCCCGAGCCGCTCGAGCTGTAACCGAGAGGAGGCGTGTGGATCGATGTCGACCGTGACGCAGTACTGGGGTACGGGCCGGCGGAAGACGGCCGTCGCCCGGGCTCGCCTGGTGCCGGGTACCGGCAACTTCGTGGTGAACGGCCGCACCCTCGAGGAGTACTTCCCGATCCAGACCCTGAGGACGTTGGTGGAGAGCCCCTTCGCCGTGACCGGGACGGAGGGCAAGTTTGACGTTTACCTGAACGTGGTCGGCGGCGGCATCTCCGGCCAGGCCGGCGCGTGCCGGCACGCCATCTCCCGGGCGCTGGTGAAGTACGATCCGGAGCTGCGCCCGGCCCTGAAGCAGGCCGGCTTCCTCACCCGCGACCCGCGGATGAAGGAGCGCCGGAAGTACGGCCTGAAGAAGGCCCGCAAGGCGCCGCAGTTCTCCAAGCGCTAAGATGGCAGAGGCCCGTGGCGAACCGTCGCCACGGGCTTTTTTCCGTCCTGGGCGGCGGCATGTCCGACAAGCCGGCGCATACCCTTCCTCCGTGAGGGGGGAGAAACGTGCGCAGGTTTCCGCTGCGCCAGGCGCTGCTGCTGGGGCTCGTCGCCGCGGTGGCCCTGGCGGCCTTGTGGCTCTGGTGGTCGGGGAGGCGGACTGCCGGGGAAGGCGGCGAGCCCGAGAGCCAGCAGCCCACGGGTCCGCTGGCGGGCATGGTGATCGTCGTCGACCCGGGCCACGGGGGCTGGGACCCCGGGGCGGTGGTCGCGGGGGTGAGGGAGAAGGACCTCACGCTGCAGGTGAGCCAGCTGCTGAGGGCGGTGCTGGAAGAGCGGGGCGCCCGGGTGGTCCTCACGCGCACGGAGGACACCCAATACTCCTACACGGTCCGGGAGGACCTCCGGCAGCGGGTGGCTCTGGCGGCCGAGCACGGGGCGGACCTGTTCCTCTCGCTGCACGCGAACCAGGACCGGTGCCACTGCTGGGGCGCCCAGACCTTCTACCAGAAGGGCGGGTCGGCGCAGGGCAGGGCTCTGGCCATCGCCATCCAGAACCGGCTGCGGGAGCGGACGGAGACGACCCGGTATGCGCTGCCCGGGGACTACTTCGTCCTGCGCACCGCGCCGGTGCCCGCGGCCATCGTGGAGATGGGCTTCCTCTCCAACGCCGCCGAGCGCGAGCGGCTGCAGCAGCCGGACTACCAGCGGACGATCGCCGAGGCGATCGCGGACGGGGTCGTGGACTATCGGGAGTACATCGCCCGCCATCCCGACACGGCGCCGGAGAACCCCGCCGATCCGGACCTGGCCCCGCCCGGGCGGTGAGATTTGCCTCTGCGCGGAGGAATCGCCGGCCAGCGCCTCGAAACCCCTGTAGGAACCGCAGCATCTGGGGGAGGCGCAGACGTTGCACCGGAATCTCAGCTACGGCTGGATCGATGTCATCACCTCAGGGAGCATGTACGCCGGGAAGACGACGGAGCTGATCCGCCGCGTGCGGACGTTCATCCTCGCCAAGCGGACCGCCGTCGTCTTCCAACCGCGCATGGCCAGGCGGTACACCGACGACGAGGTGATCGTGACCCACGACGGGCTGCGGTTCGCGGCGATCCTGACCGACAGTCCGCTGGAGATCCTGTGGTACGCCCAGATCCACAAGCCCGACGTGATCGGCATCGACGAGGCGCAGTTTTACGACGCGTCGCTGGTCGACGTCGTGCAGGAGCTGGCCAACCGCGGCCACTACGTGATCATCGCCGGACTGTCGCAGACGTCTGAGGGCAAGCCGTTCGGGTGCATGCCGCAGCTTCTGGCGCTGGCCGACAGCATCACGTCCGTCTACGGCGTGTGCGTGGTCTGCGGCGAGCCGGCCACCAAGCCGTTCTCGCTCACCGCGAAGACCGAGGACGTGGCGGTGGGCGGCGGCGAGAAGTACGAGGCCCGCTGCCGCAAGTGCTGGCTGGAGGGCCGGCGGGCGCGGGGCGAGGTCGTCTGAGCGCGGCTCATTCCCGGGCCGGCTTGACGAACTTGAGCCCATAGGAGTAGGGCCCCACGTCGCACGGACCCGCGAACCGGAAGCCCCCGGCGGTGAACTCCGCCGCGACGTCGGCCGGGTCCACCCGGACCTCGGGGGGCGGCCCCTCGGGGGTCGGTTCCGGCTTCCAGTCCACCACCAGGCAGACGCCGCCGGGCCGCAGGATGCGCTTCACCTCGCCGATGAACAGCGAGGCCGGGTCGACCTCGTGGTAGACGTCGGCGATCAGCACGGCCTCGCACGACTCCGTGGGCACCGGCCACTCGTCCTCCTCCTCGGCGAGGACGGGCACGACGTTGTCCAGCCCCTGCTCCCGAGCCCGCCGCCGCAGGTGATCCAGCATCTCTTCGCGGATGTCGATGCCGTACACTACCCCGCCGGGGGGCAGGGCCCTCGCCGCCGGCAGCGTGAACCAGCCGGGGCCGCAGCCGACGTCGGCCATGGCGGTGCACCGCTCCAGCTCCAGGTGGCGCAGAATCCGCGCCGGGTCGTGCCAGCTTAGGCGGCGCTCGTCCAGGAGCCGCCAGGCATCCCGGGGATCGAACGTGTGGGCCACCTCGCATCACTCCCTCAAACCGGTCTGGAGTTTTGACGAAATCGACACCGCGAGCAGCACGGGAGGAGATCCTATGTCGCTCACCCCCGGTCTCACCGCGACGGCGGAGACGACGGTGACGCCGGAGAACTGTGCCCGGGCCGTCGGCAGCGGCTCGGTGGACGTCTTCGCCACGCCGATGATGATCGCCTTGATGGAAGAGGCCGCGGCCCGGGCGGTCGCGCCGTTCTTAGCCGAGGGCGAGACCACCGTCGGCACCGCGGTCAACGTCCAGCACCTGGCCGCGACGCCGCCGGGCATGACGGTCCGGGCCACCGCGGTCCTGGAGCGGGTGGACGGGCGCCGCCTCCTGTTCCGGGTCGAGGCGTTCGACGGCCGGGAGAGAATCGGCAGCGGCACCCACGAGCGGGTCATCGTGCGCACGGAGAAGTTCCTCCAGCGGGCGCGGGAAAAGCTGTTGTCTTGAACGCTTTAACGTGCTAAACTTCCTCCCAAACCCGTTGGAGGTGTCCCGAACTTGGATCAGCCGACCTATCACATCGCCTGCCTCCCGGGTGACGGCATTGGTCCCGAGGTCACCCGGGGGGCAGTGACCGTGCTGGAGGCAGCCGCTGCGGCCTACGGCTTCCGCGTGCAGTTTACGGAGCACCTGGTGGGCGGGGCGGCGCACGACGCGACGGGCACGCCTTTCCCGGACGAGACCCGGGAGGCCTGCGACCGCGCGGACGCCATCCTCTTCGGCGCCGTGGGCGGCCCCCGCTACGACGGGCTTCCGTGGGACAAGCGGCCCGAGGCCGGCCTCCTGGCCATCCGCAAGCGCTACGACCTCTACGCCAACCTCCGGCCCATCCTGCTCTACCCGCCGCTGAAGGAAGCCTCGCCGCTGAAGAACGAGATCGTCGGCGGCGGGGTCGACTTCCTCATCGTGCGGGAGCTGGTGGGCGGCATCTACTTCGGCGAGCCGCGCGGCATCGAGACCCTGCCGGACGGCACCCGGCGGGCCGTAAACACCGAGGTGTACACCGACGCCGAGATCGCCCGGATCGCGCGCATGGCCTTCGCCATCGCCCGGGGCCGGCGGCGGAAGCTGACCTCGGTGGACAAGGGCAACGTCATGGAGGCCGGGAAGCTCTGGCGCACCGTGGTCGACGAGGTGGCCCGGGAGTTCCCCGACGTCGAGGTGGAGCACCTCCTGGCCGACAACGCCGCGATGCAGATCCTGCGCCGGCCCGGCGACTTCGACGTGCTGCTGGCCTCCAACCTGTTCGGCGACTTCCTCTCCGACGAGGCGGCCATGCTGACCGGCTCGATCGGCCTGCTGCCCTCGGCCTCGCTGGGGGAGGCGAAGAACCGGTTCGGCCTGCCCAAGGGGTTCTACGAGCCCGTTCACGGGTCCGCCCCGGACATCGCCGGCCAGGACCGGGCCAACCCCCTGGCGGCCATCCTCTGCGGCGCCATGCTCCTGCGCCACTCCCTCGGCCAGGAGGCGGCGGCGCGGGCCGTGGAGCGGGCGGTGGCCGAGGTGCTGGAGGAGGGGTACCGCACGGCCGACATCACGGTGCCCGGCACCGCCGTCCTGGGCACCGCCGCCATGGCGGCCGAGGTCGCCCGGCGGATCCGCTGACGCGGCGAGGGTCCACCCTGGCGGGTGGACCCCCGGCGCTTATTCGGCCTCGTGCTTCTCCTTGTCCTTGCCCTTGCCGCCGGCCTGCACGTTCACGTTGACCTTCTCCAGGACTCCGGGGATCGCCTCGATGATCTTGTCGATGGCGATGCCCCGGCCCAGGGGGAACACCGTGACGTCGCCATCCCTGACCACGACGACGGCCTTGGCCGCCAGGCGGGCGCCGCCGCCGCCGCTGCCCGAGCCGCCCTGCCTCTCATCCCGGCCCTCGCCGCGCCAGGGCCAGTCTTGGTGGTGACCCGACGCAGCCAGGGCCAGAGCGGCCGGCTGTCGTCGAGGGAGTCGATGGCCCGCACCGCGCGCAGGAACACCTCCTGGGTCAGGTCCTGCGCGTCCTCCCGGTGCTGGACGAAGGCGTACGCCGTGCGGTAGACTCTCTCCTGATAGGCTTCCACCAGGCGGGCGAAGCCTGCGGCATGGCCCTGCCGGCACAGCTGGATGATCGACGCGTCGCGGTCCATCTGTGAGCCTCCTCTGGCCCTCTACCCTCCAATACCCGTCGACCCCGCGCAAAGTTTCAGCTGTGCGCTCACAACACCAAGATTCTTGAAGGAGACAGACCAAGCATGCTCGTTGCGCTGTACCTGGCGGCCGTGGTGGCCGCGAACCTCTCCGTGGTCTACTTCGGCCCGTACGCCAGCATCATCAACTCGTTCGTCTTCATCGGCCTGGACATCACCACCCGCGACGCCCTCCACGAGCGGTGGGAGGGCCGGAACCTGTGGGGCAAGATGGCCCTGCTGATCCTGTCCGGGTCGGTGCTCTCGTGGCTGCTCAACCGGGATGCGGGCCGGATCGCGCTGGCCTCCTTCACCGCCTTTGCGGCGGCCGGGGTGGCCGACACGGTCATCTACCACCTCCTGCGCCACCGGCCCAAGCTGGCGCGGGTCAACGGCTCCAACGCCGTCTCTGCCGTGGTGGACTCGGTCGTCTTCACGTCCGTCGCCTTCGGCAGCTTCATGCCCCTGATCATCGCCGGCCAAATCCTGGCCAAGGTCGCCGGCGGGTACCTGTGGGCCCTGCTGCTGGACCGGGTCTACTGGCGTCGGGCGCAGGCCCAGGAGCGGTGATCCCTTCGGGCTATTCGCGCCTCCCTTCGTAGGGCGAACGGTCTAGGGCGTTCGCCCTATTTCCCTCTCGACAAGCGCCGCATCCTTCTGCTATATTTGAGAAACAAAGTTTCGCTTGCGAGGATGAGAGGGCAATGGGGATGCGCTACCTGAGCGGCTGGATGTACGGGGTGGGGGTCCTCTACCTGGCAATGGCCTTGGTGTTCAACCCGCTGCTGCTCTCCTACGCCATCCCGATCATCGGTCTGGGCCTGGATCCCGGCGGCCAGAGGGTGCTGATGGACGGCGTCCTGTTCATCAGCGCGATCGTGGCGGTGCTGGGCGTCTTCCTGTTGCGCGGCGCACGCAAGCCGCACCTCAACCGGGAACTGGTGAAACTGGTCATCTGGGTTGAGCTGATCGCCGGCCTGGTGCTCAACCTCTACCTGGCCCTGCGCGGCTACGGCCACCCCCTCGCGCTCGTGGCCTTCGCCCTGCTGCACGGGGCCATCGCCGCCATCGGCCTGCACGCCCTGGCCACCTGCCGGCGCCACCTGACCGCGGTGAAGCCCCTGAGGCGGGCGAGCTAACCCTAGACATTCGGCAGCCCCGGAGGCTCTGCGGCCTCCGGGGTTTTCCTGTGCCTCCGGGCCGAAACTGGCGGGGACCTCCTGAAACGGCCGCGCCGCATGCCCCCGTCTGAGGGGTAGGAAGGAGGCGACCCCTGCGATGAAGGCGCTGACGCTTCTGCTTCTGAGCCTGTTTCTCGCCGGCTGCGGCGGGGTGCTTCCCGGTTCCGGCCCGGGCGGAGCGGGCGTGGCGGCCCCGCCGCCCCGGCCGGAGGCGGTGGATCCGGGGCTGACCGAAGCCGCGGACCGGTTCGGGATCCGCCTGCTCCAGGCGGTCCACAGCCAGCGGCAGGCCGAGAACCTGTTTCTGTCGCCCGCCAGCGCGCAGATCATCCTGACCCTCACGGCCAACGGGGCGCGGGGGGACACCCGGAAGGAGATGCTGGACGCCCTGGGGTACGCCGGCGCCGACCTGGAAGCCGTGAACCGGGCCATCCAGGACCTGCGCGGGATCCTGGCGCACCCCGGCGAAGGCGTCGAGCTGACCACGGCGAACGCCATATGGCATCAGAAGGGCATGACGGTGGCGCCGGCGTTCCTGGAGGTCGCCCTCAAGCAGTACGGGGCGCAGGTCCGGGAGACGACCTTCGGCGAGCCAGGGGCCGCGGAGGCCATCAACCGCTGGGTCGCGGAGCAGACCCGCGGGCGCATCCCCCAGCTGGTCGACCGGACCCGGCCCGACGACGTCATGTGGCTGGTCAACGCCCTTTACTTCAAGGGCGCGTGGCAGAAGCCCTTCGATCCGAACCGCACGCATGAGCGCCCCTTCCACCTGGCAGGGGGCGGCACGGCGCAGGTGCCGTTCATGCACCAGACCGCGACCTTCGGCTACCTGGCGGAGCAGGGGCTGGTGGGCGTGCGGCTGCCCTACGGCGAGGGCGGCCTGGCCCTCTACGCCTTCATGCCGGACCGGTGGGACGGCTTTGTGGAAGGGCTCACCCCGGAGCGGTTCGCGGAATGGATCGCCCGGATGGGCGAGCGGGAGATCCGCCTGGCCGTGCCCAAGCTCCGGCTGACCGACCAGCTCGAGCTGGCGGATCCGCTCGCGGCCCTGGGCATGCAGCGGGCGTTCACCCCCGGCCAGGCCGACCTGGGCGGCCTGTTCGCGGACAGCCCGGAGCTCTACATCAGCCGGGTGGTCCAGAAGACCTTCCTGGAGATCCACGAGGAGGGCACCGAGGCGGCAGCCGCCACCGGCGTGGGCGTGACGCTCACCAGCGCACCGGCCGAGCAGCCCCCCGAGGTGGTGCTGGATAAGCCGTTTCTGCTGGCCATCCGCGACGACCGCGCCGGCGTGACGCTCTTCCTGGGCGCGATCGTGGACCCGTCGTAGGGGGTGCGTTGCATGCGGAGGGCACGCACGAGGCGTTCCCGATTCATCCTGGTCGCGGCGGCCCTGCTGGCCGGGTCGCTTCTCCCCGGCTGCGGCACGGCAGGGCTCGCCGCGCCCCCGCCGCGGCCCGACGCCTTGAGCCCGGCCCTGGCCGAGGCCGCCGACCGCTTCGCCATCGGGCTGCTCCAGGCGGTCCACGAAGAGCGGCCGGACCAGAACCTGTTCCTGTCGCCCGTCAGCGCACAGGCGGTCCTCAGCCTCACCGCCAACGGCGCCCGGGGGGAGACGCAGCGGGAGATGCTGGCCGCCCTGGGTTACGGCGACATGGACATCGGGGCCGTGAACGAGGCCATGCGCGACGTGTGGGGCCTCACGGCCCACCCCGGCGACAAGGTGGAGCTGGCCACGGCCCATTCCATCTGGTACCACGCGCAGTTTGAGCTGGTCCCGGCATTCCGGCAGGTGGCCGCGGAGCAGTACGGGGCGGAGCTGTTCGGGACCGTGTTCGGCCGGCCGGAGGCCGCCCGGGAGATCAACCGCTGGGTGGCGCGCCGGACCCGGGACCGCATCCCGGGCCTCATCGACCGGACCTTCCCGGACCAGCGCATGGTGCTGGTGAACGCCCTCTACTTCAGGGGCGAGTGGCAGGAGCCCTTCGACCCCGGCGCCACGAAGCCCGGGCCGTTCCACCGGATGGACGGCGGCACGGCGCAGGTGCCGTTCATGCACCGGACCGGGACCTTCGGGTACCTGGCGGAGGAGGGGCTGGTGGGCGTGCGCCTGCCCTACGGCAAGGGCGACCTGGCCCTCTACGCCTTCATGCCGGAGGAGTGGGACGGCTTCGTGGAGGGGCTCACCCCCGAGCGGCTCAGGGGGTGGATGGACGCCATGGCGGAGACGCGCATCCGGCTGGCCTTCCCGAAGGTGCGGCTGGAGGACCGCCACGAGCTGAAGGACCCGCTGACCGCGCTGGGCATGGGGCGGGCCTTCGACCCCGACCGGGCCGACTTCAGCGGCCTCCTGGTCACCCCCGAGCCGCTCTACATCGATCAGGTGATTCAGAAGACCTTCCTGGAGATCCACGAGGAGGGCACCGAGGCGGCGGCCGCCACCGCGGTGACCATGAGGGCCGGATCCGCGCCGCCCTCGGCGCTGCCCGAGGTGGTGCTCGACAGGCCCTTCCTGCTGGCGATCCGGGACGACCGCGCCGGCCTCACGCTGTTCATGGGCTTGATCCTGGATCCGTCGTAGGCGCAGGACCGGCCGCGCACCGCGCGGCGCCGTCCGCAACAGAAACGTGGCGCCCCTCCCGGCCCTTTGAGGCCGGAGGGGCGCCTTCGTCTGCGCATTTCCGGTTACCCGCCGATCGTCTTCGCGTCTTTCAGCACGTCGGCGGGGACCTCGATGCCCAGGAGCTCCACCGCCTTGGTGTTGATGATCAGGCTCAGGTCCTCGTTGTAGCGCACGGGCAGGTCGCCCGGGTTCTTGCCCTGCAGGATCTCGACGACGACCTCGGCGGTGAGCTTGCCGTGCAGGTAGTAGTCGAGGCCGATGGTGGCCAAGGCCCCCTGCTCCACGTAGCTGTCCACCGACGAGATCGCCGGGATCTTGTGGGCGTTGGCGACGTCGATCACCGCCTGGACCCCCTGGGCCAGGGTGTTGTCGGTGATCAGGTACAGGCCGTCGACCCGGCCCACCAGCGACTGGGCGGCCTGCTGCACCTCCGCGGCGTTGGCGACCGTGGCCTCCACGACGTTCAGGCCCAGCTCCTCCGCCGCGACCCGGATGTCCTTCATCAGGGCCACCGAGTTGGCCTCGCCGGCGTTGTAGATGACGCCGACGTTGGTCACGTCCAGGCCCAGCCGGTCGAACAGTTCCATCTGGATCTTCACCGGCACCAGGTCGGAGGTCCCGGTGACGTGGCCGCCGGGCCTCTGCAGGTCGGAGACCAGGCCGGCGCTCACCGGGTCGGTGACGGCGCTGAAGACCACGGGAATCGGGTTGTTCCTGGTGGCCTGGACCACCGCTTGCGCGCTCGGCGTGGCGATGGCGATGATCAGGTCCTTCTTGTCGGCGACGAACTTCTCCGCGATCTGCTGCGCCACCGGCTGCTCGCCCTGGGCCGACTGGAAGTCGATCGCAATCTGCTTGCCATCCTCATACCCGGCTTCCCGCAGGCCGTCGATGATGCCCTGCCGGGTGGCATCCAGGGCGGGGTGTTCCACGATCTGGGTGAGGCCTACCCGGTTTGGCCCCACGCCCGCCCCCGCGCCCGACTCCGGGCCGCGGCCCCCCTCCGGTTGAGCCGCGGTCCCGCCGCACCCGGCCAGCAGGAGCGCGGCGGTGAGACACGCTGCCACTACGCGACGCACAGCAGATCGCCCTCCTCTGTTGCCTTGCGAACCTCTCTCTATGTGCGAACCCCGGGGAGCCGGGGGTTTCGCCTAGTGGGCCAGCACGGCCCGGTCGTAGCTGAACTCCTGGCCCCGCACCCGCTCGAAGGCCTGGCGGAGCCCGTCGATGGTCAGCGCCTGCTTCTCCGGGCCGCTGACGGTGAAGAGGATCCGGCCCTCGTGCATCATGACCAGCCGGTCGCCCAGCCGGATGGCCTGCTCCAGGTTGTGGGTGATCATCAGGGTCGTGAGCCGGTGCTGCCGGACCCAGCGGTTGGTCAGGTCGGCGATCAGCGCCGCCGCCCGCGGGTCCAGGGCCGCCGTGTGCTCGTCGAGCAGGAGCACGTCGGGCCGCTGGAGCGTCGCCATGAGCAGGCTGAGCGCCTGGCGCTGCCCGCCGGAGAGCAGCCCCACCTTGTCGTCCAGCCGGTTCTCCAGGCCGAGCCCGAGCTGCGCCAGCTCCTCCGCGAACCGCCGGCGGCGGGCGGCCGTCAGGGCCCAGCGCAGGCCCCGGGAGCGGCCCCGCGCCAGGGCCAGCGCGAGGTTCTCGGCCACCGTCAGGCTGGGGGCGGTGCCGGCCAGGGGGTTCTGCAGCACCCGCCCGATGCGGGCGGCCCGCTCCACCTCGCTGAGCCGGGTGATGTCCACCCCTCCCAGCAGGATGCGCCCCCGGTCGGGGGTGATGACGCCGGCCACCGAGTTGAGCAGCGTGGACTTCCCGGCGCCGTTGGAGCCGACGACCGTGACGAACTCGCCCGGGGCCAGGGTGAGGTCGATGCCCTTCAGGGCCCGGATCTCGTTCACCGTGCCCGGGAAGAAGGTCTTGTGCAGTCCCTCGATGATCAGGCCGGTCACCGGGCTTCACTCCCTTCGGGCAGCCGCACCGTCCGCTTGATCTGCGGGATCGAAAGGGCAATCACGACCAGGGCGGCGGTCACCAGCTTCAGGTCGCTGGCCTGGAAGCCGGCCCGGAGGGCCAGGGCGAAGATCGCCCGGTAGACGATGGAGCCCAGCAGGGCGGCGAGGGTCGCCCGGAAGACGGTGGGGGCGCCGAAGAGCGCCTCGCCGATGATGAGCGCCGCCAGCGACGCCACGATGGTGCCGATGCCCATCTGGGCGTCGGCAAAGCCGCTGTACTGGGCCACCAGGGCGCCGCCCAGGCCGACCACGGCGTTGGAGAGGGTGAACGCCAGGAGCCGCATGCTGTCGCTGCTGACGCCGAGCATGCGCACCATGGCGTCGTTGTCCCCCGTGGCCCGCATCGCCAGGCCCAGCTCGGTGCGGAAGAACAGGTTCAGAAGGAACACCATCAGGGCGGCGACGCCCGCGAACAGGGCGAGCCGCGCCCAGGTGTTGTCCGGCACCAGGGTATCGAGGGTGAACAGGGCGATGTTGGAGCGCCCCATGATGCGCAGGTTGACGGAGTAGAGCCCGGTCATCGTGATGATGCTGGCCAGGAGCGGCTGCACCCGCAGCCGGGTGTGGATCAGCCCGGTGATCGCGCCGCCGGCCGCGCCGGTGAGGAACCCGGCTAAGGTGGCGGCCAGCGGGTGGACCCCCATCGTCAGCAGCCGGGCGGCGGTGGCCGCCCCGGTGGTCAGGGTGCCGTCCACCGTCAGGTCCGGCACGTTCACCACCCGGAAGGTCATCCAGACGCCGAGGGCGACCAGCCCCCAGACCAGGCCTTGCTGCAGCACCGGCAGGAGGAAGTTGAGGACGAATTCCATGGCGACGCCTCCCTGCGGGGAACGCACTTTCGGACTCCGAAAGGAGAAGGGCCCCCGGAGGTGCGGGCGGCCCAGGGTTGGAGGTCCGGCGTGGCGAAGATGTGTGCGCGGCACGTGCCCATGCCCAGAAACGCTATGCAAATCTGCAGACTTGGGCACTATGATACTTTACCAAGATGAAGTATGTCAATAGGCAGAGGCGAAAGACCCGGAACGGAATTCGCACGCGCTGGGGGTTGTGCGGTATACTTAGGTCATGGTCAAGCGCATTGGTCCCATTCCGGAAACGAAGCCGCGTTCGTGGCGGCACAGGCTGACGGCGCCCTTTTCGGCGGAAGCCCGGCGGGTGGCCGAACTGGTGGAGGGGTTCGGCCCCCGCCTCCTGACCGAGCGGCTGGCGGCCATGGACCTGGGCGACCGCGCTGTCCTGGTCGTTCGTCCTACCCTGGGGTTCCTGACCGTCGACCTCTGCCTCGTCGGGCCCGGCCGCGCCCTGGTGATGAGCGCCCTCCACTGGGCCGGGGACATCGTCCCCGGCCGGAAGGGCGAGTGGCGGGGCGCGGGCGGAAAGATCGACCTGGGCCGGCCCGACCGGCGGGTCCGGGTCTTCTGCGACCGGCTGGCCTTCAGCGGCCACGCCCGGGGCATCGCCCTGGAGCCGGCGGTGGTGTTCACGGCCGGTCCGGCGCGCTGCCTCGGCACCGAGCCCGAGGCCACCCTGGTGCAGTGGGACGAGCTGGAGGCGTTCGTGCGGTCGCGGATCCACCCCGGCCTGGTGGGGTTCCCCGCCGATGAGCTCATCCGGCTGATCAGCCCGCACGGCGCCGGGTGAAGTCAGGATAGAGGAGGAGCGCGATGCACCTGAATCGGTTCTGGTCCTCGGTCTGGACGGTGGCCGGCTTCCTGCTCCTGCTCACGCTGCTGCAGATGGTCGCCGACCAGGTCGTGACGCTCTTCGGGCTGCTGGAGCTCGCCGGGCCTCCGGCCACCCGCTGGGCCCTGGCGGTGAGCCATGCCGTCGTGCCCATCGCCGCCGCCCTGACCTACGTCGACTGGCGCTGGGGCTGGAAGGCGGACAACGCCGGGCTCCGCACGGCCCCGGGCGCCGTTTTCTGGCTGCTTCCCGGCCTGGCCGGCGGGCTGGCCCTGGCCGGGGCGGCCTTTCTGCTGGACGGCGGCTGGGGGAGCGCGCCCCAGTTCAGCCTGTCCCAGGGCCCCCTTCTGCCGCTTCTGATGTCAGCCGCGATCTTCGGGGTGGAGTTCATCCTCCGGGGCATCGTCATCTCCCGGTTCGAGCAGGACCTGTCGGGCCGGGACGTCCTCATCCTCGCCCTGGCCGCGCCCGTGGCGTGGGTGATCCTGGCCGCGCTGTTCGGCCTGGGGTGGCCGGCCCCGCAGATCCGGGCGCAGTTCCTCGGCCTGGGCGGCCTCACCTTCTCGGTGCTGCAGAGCCTCATCTTCCTGCAGACCCAGTCCGTCTGGCTCGTGGCCGGCGTCCACATCGGGCTCTACCTGGGCCGGAGCGTCCTGGGCCTGGCTTACTCCCAGGGCGCGCTGTTCCTGGTGGCGGCGGTCCCGGCCGGCGTGCTCCTGTGGCGCGAGCTGACCCGCATGCGGACCATCCGGCCGGCCGGACCGAGGCCCGGCCGGAGGCGGGTGATCTACGGCAAGACCATTCGCGGCCCGTGGGGGCCGCACTAGGCCCGCGGGCGACACCAGGACACGGCGCACCCCTGCGGTGCGCCGTGTATGTTTATGCTTGCATTCTGCATAGATATGCGCTACACTCTTTCCTACGGATTGCGGAAGGGGGACGCGCAGCGTGGCCGTGACGACCCTGAAGGGGAGGGACTTCCTCTCGCTCCACGACTGGAGCCGGGACGAGCTGGAAGAGGTGCTGGCCCTGGCGCAGTGGCAGAAGGCCCGCCTGAAGGCCGGCATCCGCGACGAGCCGCTGAAGGGAAAGCAACTGGGGCTGTACTTCGCCAAGCCGTCCACCCGCACGCGGCTCTCCTTCGAGGTCGGCATCCGGCAGCTGGGGGGCGACGCGCTGTTCCTCTCGGCGCGGGACCTGCAGCTTTCGCGCGGGGAGTCCATCGCCGACACCGCCCGGGTGATCAGCCGCTACCTGGACGGCCTCGTCGTCCGCACCTTCGCCCACCGGGAGGTGGTGGAGCTGGCCGAGTGGGCGACGATCCCGGTCGTCAACGGCCTGACCGACGAGGAGCACCCGTGCCAGGTGGTGGCGGATCTGCTGACGGCCCTGGAGCGGTTCGGCACGCTGGAGGGGCTCAAGCTCGCGTACGTCGGGGACGGCAACAACGTCGCCCACAGCCTGATGGACGGCGGCGCGAAGTTCGGCATGCACGTCGTCGTCGCGAGCCCCGACGGCTACAAGCCCGACCCGGCCCGGGTCGCCCGGGCGCAGGTGACGGCGGCGCAGCACGGCGGCAGGGTGGAGGTCGTGACCGACCCGGTCGCGGCGGTGTCCGGCGCGCACATCGTCTACACGGATGTGTGGGCCAGCATGGGCCAGGAGGGCGAGGCCGAGGAGCGGAAGAAGGCCTTCGCCGGCTACCAGGTGACCCCGGCCCTCATGCGCTGCGCAGCCCCCGAGGCGATCTTCATGCACTGCCTGCCCGCGCACCGGGGCGAGGAGGTCGCCCCCGAGGTGATCGACGGGCCCCAGTCTGCGGTGTTCGATGAGGCGGAGAACCGGCTGCACGCCCAGAAGGCGATCCTGACGCTGATCCTGGGCTAGCCATAAGGCGCGCAAACAAGGCAGCCAGCACGGTGGTCGTGCTGGCTGCCTCTTTCTCGTGGTCGCTTATGCCGTTGCCTTGGCCGTAGCTTCCGCTCCGCCGAAGATGCGGGCCAGGAACTTGCGCCAGATCGGGCGGAACCAGTAGTCCACGCCGAGGTAGCCGGCGTAGGCGCCGCCGAGGGCGACGAGGATGAACTCCAGGATCAGGTAGTTGGGGTTGCTGCTGATGGTGCCGCTGAGCAGGAAGGCGAAGTTCATCACCATGCCCATCACGGCGGCGAAGATCGTGGCGAAGCCGACGATCAGCGCCAGGCCGACGAGGAACTCGCCGACGGGAACCAGGAAGTTGAACAGGCCGACGTTAGGCAGCGCAAACTTCTCCAGGAAGGCGGCCCACCAGCCCTGGACGACGGGCTTGGCACCCTCGGAAGCGGGAACGGCCTTGGCGATGGCGCCCTGAAGGAACCCGGTCGCATCGAACCCGTCGACGATCTTGTGCCAGCCGGCCGTCAGCCACTGATAACCGAGGTACAGGCGGATGATGAGCCAGATCCAGCTGCCCTTGGGTCCCTTGAAGTACTCGAGCATGCTCTCCTTCTCCTCCCTAATAATGAAACCGTAAGGTTATGATAGAAATCCGACCGGGAACTGCAATTCGGCTTCACGTTTCTAACGAACTTGTTACAGCCACACTGTAACATCGGGACGAGAATTTCCGCCATCCATCGATCTGATTATTCATGGGTTAGTACTTTGGCACTACCTACGGGCGGCGAAAGGTCCGCGCGTCGGACCCATGGGACCGGTCCCGCGGCGGCCAACCGGTGGCGCAGCGGAACGCGACCGGGTCCGGACCCTACTGCCATCGCGGTGATTTCCGCCCATGGTTGGCTGGCTCCGGGTGTGTTACCCTGAGGGCAGGAGACCTGCCGGGGGGTGACCGCCATCGCCGGGCTCAGGCTGTTCGGCCATCTCTTCGCACCCAAGCGTTCGCAGCCTCCCGTGAAGGCGCCGGCCGAAGCGCGCCCCTGCGGCCAGTGCCTGGCGTGCGTGGCGGCCTGTCCTTCCGGCGCGCTCACGTACCCCGACGCCGTCTGGCGGCTCGACCTCTCCCTGTGCCTGGGGTGCCGCCTCTGCCACCTGGCGTGCCCGGGCATCCAGGTGTACGGATGAAGTGATCGACCAGGCCGGTCCCGCGGCGGGACCGGCTTTTGCGCGTCTTGCCAAAGGCGCTGCGCGCGGCATCTCAGGCCGCGCGCAGCGCCTTTGGCGCTCCTCTTCCCCGTTCCTGGGCTACCGCGCTGCATGAGTATTTTGCACGCAGAAATATCCCTGAATGTGACAAAAATAACTAGTGTTCGCATAGGACGAAAGGAGGAGTTAAGGGGGTACATTCAGAATACATTGGCCGGAATGAATGGCCATTCATTCAGTCCCGGGGGACTTGGTTCCGCACATGAGGGGGAGGGGAGGACGTGTCCAGCCCTTATGCCGCAAAGCCCTGGCTGAAGGCCTACCCGCCGCAGGTGCCGCCGCACCTCACCTATGAAGACCGGCCCCTCTATGACCTGCTGGTCCGCTCCGCCGAGCGCTACGGCGATTCGCCCGCGACGGTGTTCTACGGGGCACGGCTCACCTACCGGCAGCTGCACGAGCAGGCTCGGCGCGTTGCCGCGGGGCTCGTCCGCCTCGGCGTCCGCCAGGGCGACCGGGTCGCGATCATGCTGCCGAACTGCCCGCAGGCGGTCATCGCCTACTACGGGGCCCTGATGGCCGGCGCTGTCGTCGTCATGGTCAACCCGCTGTACATGCCCCGCGAGCTCCGGCACCAGATCGGCGACAGCGGCGCCCGGGTGATGATCGCCGTGGACCTGGCGTATCCGAAAGTGAGCCAGCTGGACCTGGATCACGTGATCTACACGGGCCTGCAGGACTACATGCCGGTGCCTCTCAAGTGGATCGCCCCGCTCAAGCTCAAACCGCCCCGCATCGCCTACGGGAAAGGGGTCATGCCCTGGGCCCGGCTCCTGGAGGCGGAGCCCATCGCCGAGCCCGTCCCCGTGAACCCGGCGGAGGACCTGGCCCTCCTGCAGTACACGGGCGCGACGACCGGCCTCCCCAAGGGGTGCATGCTGACCCACCGCAACCTCGTCGCCAACGTGCTCCAGACCGAGGCGTGGCTGTACAAGGCCAAGCGCGGCCCCGAGCTGGTCACCCTGGCTGCGCTGCCGTTCTTCCACGTCTACGGCATGACCACCGTGATGAACTTCACGATCCACATGGGCGGCACCATGGTGCTCCAGCCCAAGTTCGAGGCCCGGGAGTCGCTGAAGCTCATCCAGAAGTACCGTCCTTCCATCTTCCCCGGCGCTCCCACGATGTACGTCGCCATCAACAACTTCCCCGAGGTGCAGAAGTACCGGCTGGACTCCATCGAGGCGTGCATCTCGGGCGCGGCGCCGCTGCCGGTGGAGGTGCAGGCCGAGTTCGAGCGGCTGACCGGCGGCCGGCTGGTGGAGGGCTACGGGCTCACCGAGGCCTCGCCGGTGACCCACGCCAACCCGATCTGGGACCGGCGGAAGGAGGGGTCGATCGGCCTCCCGTGGCCCGATACCGAGTGCCGCATCGTGGACCCCGAGACCGGGGAGGACGTCCCGCTGGGCGAGGTCGGCGAGCTCCTGATCCGCGGCCCGCAGGTGATGAAGGGGTACTGGAACCTGCCGGAGGCGACGGCCGAGGCCCTGCGGGACGGCTGGCTGCACACCGGCGACATGGCCCGCATGGACGAGGAGGGCTACTTCTACATCGTCGACCGCAAGAAGGACCTGATCATCGCCGGCGGCTTCAACATCTACCCGCGCGAGGTGGAGGAGGTGCTCTACCTGCACAAGGGCGTGAAGGAGGCCGCGGTGGTCGGGGTGCCCGATCCCTACCGGGGCGAGACGGTGAAGGCCTACATCGTGCCGCGCGAGGGGGTGACCCTCGATCCCGAGGAGATCCAGCAGTTCTGCCGGCAGCACCTGGCGGCGTACAAGATTCCGCGCATCATCGAGTTCCGGGACGAGCTGCCCAAGACCCTGGTCGGCAAGGTGCTGCGGCGGGCGCTCCTCGAGGAGGAACAGGGCCGGAAGGAGGATCAGGGCCGGAAGGAGGTTTCGTAGTGTCCGTACGGGGCGGCGACAAGTATGCCGCAATTCTGGATGCTGCACAGCACGTGTTTGCCCGGCAGGGCTACCACAAGGCGCAGATCTCCCGCATCGCCGCCGAGGCCGGCGTCGCCGCCGGAACGGTTTACCTCTACTTCCGGAGCAAGCCCGACCTGCTCATCTGCCTGTTCCGGGAGCGGCTGAAGCTGCTGGTTGACGAGATCAAGGAAGCCATCGGCGACGCAGACGATCCCCGCGAGAAGCTGCGGCGGGCGATCGCCCAGCACCTGCGGTCCCTCGGCACCCGGCCCGAGCTGGCCGCGGTGACCCAGATCGAGATGCGCCAGGCGGATACGCGGGTGCAGCAGCAGATCGCCAGCCTGATGAAGGGCTGGTTCGCGGTCATCGACCAGATCATCGCGGAAGGGCAGGCGTCAGGGCTGTTCACCCGGTCGGTCCCGGCGAAGCAGATCCGCAACCTGATCTTCGGCACGCTGGATCAGACCGTGACCGCATGGGTGATGTCGGGTTACAAGTTCGACCTGCAGGCCCTGGCGGAGCCCACCTATCGGCTCATCGCCCATGGCGTGATGGAACGCGAAGGAGGCGTGGGGTATGGAGATTCTGGTTCTCCTCAAGCAGACCTTTGACACAGAGGCCAAGGTGACGGTGAAGGACGGCCGCATCGTCGAGGACGACGTCACGCTGGTCATCAACCCGTACGACGAGTACGCCGTGGAAGAGGCGCTGCGCATCCGGGAGGCCGTGGGCGGCACGGTCACGGTGGTCTCCGTGGGACCCGCCCGGGTGGACGAGGCCCTGCGCCGTGCCCTGGCCATGGGCGCGGATGAAGCGGTGGCCATCGATCCCCCGGCTGAGGCCGACGAATACGTGGTCGCCAGCCTGCTCGGCGCGTGGGCGAAGCAGAAGAAGTTCGACCTGATCCTGGCCGGCAACGTCTCGGTCGACACCGGCGCCGGCCAGACGGCCTTGCGGGTGGCCGAGGCCCTGGGCCTGCCCCACGTGGCGGCCGCCCTCAAGGTGGAGATCGCCGGCGACACGGCGACGGTCCACCGGGACGCCGAGGGCGACACCGAGGTGGTGACGGTGCCGCTGCCCTGCCTCATCACCGCCCAGCAGGGCCTGAACGAGCCGCGGTATCCGTCGGTGCCCGGCATCATGAAGGCCAAGCGCAAGCCGATCACCCGGCTCTCGCCGGCGGACCTGGGGGTCGACGTCGCCCCCAAGACGGCGGTCACCTCCGTCTACCAGGCGGAGCAGAACCGGCTGAACAAGATGATCACCGGCACGCCTGAGGAGCAGGCCCGGGAGCTGGTCCGGCTGCTCCGCAGCGAGGCCAAGGTTGTCTAGGGGGAAGAGCCATGGCACGCAACATCCTCGTCGTCGCTGAGGTGCGCAACGGGGCGATCCGCCCTGTGTCGTTCGAGTGCATCGCCGCCGGAAGGCAGATCGCCGAGGGCGGCACCGTCACCGCCGTGCTGCTGGGGCAGCAGGGCGTGGACGGGTCCGAGCTGATCGCCCGGGGTGCGGACCGGGTCGTGGTGGTCAAGGGCGACCACCTGGCCAACTACACCCCGGACGGCTGGCTGTCCGCGCTGCAGCAGATCTACCTGCAGGAGAAGCCCGACGTGGTGCTGATGGGCCATACGGGGATCGGCCGCGACCTCCTGCCTCGCTTTGCCATGCGCAACGCGGCCGGCATGATCAGCGATGCCATCGCCGTGAAGGTGGAGGGCGGCCAGGTCGTCTTCACCCGGCCGATCTATGCCGGCAAGGCCTACGTGACCCAGGTGGTGAAGGACGGGCTGATCGTCGCGACGATCCGGCCCAACAACATCGCGGCCATGGAGGCCGACGGCGGCCGCACCGGCGAGGTGGCGGAGACCGAGGCGGCCCCCGTGGACCTGCGGACGGTCGTCAAGGAGATCGTGCGGAAGGCCTCGACGGGCGTGGACCTGACCGCGGCCCGGGTGGTCGTGGCCGGCGGGCGCGGCGTGCGGTCCGCCGAGGGGTTCAAGCCCCTGTATGAGCTGGCCGAGGTGCTGGGCGGCGCCGTGGGCGCCAGCCGCGCGGCGGCGGACGCCGGGTACTGCGACTACGCGCTGCAGATCGGCCAGACGGGCAAGACGGTCACGCCGGACCTCTACATCGCCTGCGGCATCTCGGGCGCCATCCAGCACCTGGCGGGCATGAGCGCCTCGAAGGTGATCGTCGCGATCAACAAGGATCCCGACGCGCCGATCTTCAAGGTGGCGGACTACGGCATCGTCGGGGACCTGTTCGAGATCGTGCCGCTGCTGACGAAGGAGTTCAAGGCGCTCCTGGGCCAGGGCTAGTTCGCTTTGGCACCTGGGCGGGAGGCCTCGGCGCCCAGGGCGCCCCTGAAGCGGAATGCTCCTCGGCAGGCGGGCGTGCTCGCTTCGCAGTTCGCTCCGCTGCGCTCGCGACGCCAGCCTGCGGAGCCTGAACTTAGCGACCTGGAATGTGCCTTCGCCCCCCTGCCCGGGGCGCACTGACCACGGCTGGCATGCAGTCGGGGCAGCGGCGCTCGGCGCCGAGTGCTTAGGGTATATCGGTGACCACTGTAAGGAGGGAGAGACCCGTGCCCTACGCGATCCGAAAGGCGGCGGTGCTGGGAGCCGGCGTCATGGGCGCCCAGATTGCGGCGCACCTGGCCAACGTGGGGATTCCGACGCTGCTCCTGGACATCGTCCCGCGGGAACTCACGCCCGAGGAGGAGGCGAAGGGGCTGACGCTGGAGTCGCCCCTCGTCCGCAACCGGCTGGCGACGAACGCCCTGCAGAACCTGCAGAAGCTGAAGCCCTCGCCGCTCTACTCCAAGGACGTCCTGCGGCTGATCACCCCCGGCAACCTGGAGGACGACCTGCCGAAGGTGGCGGAGTGCGACTGGATCGTCGAGGCCGTCATCGAGAACCTCCAGATCAAGAAGGACCTCTGGCGGCGGGTGGCGGCCTACCACCGCCCGGGGATCATCGCCTCCTCGAATACCTCCGGCATCTCGATCCAGGCGATGGTGGAGGGGACCCCGGAGAGCTTCCGCCGCCACTTCCTGGGCACGCACTTCTTCAATCCGCCGCGCTACATGAAGCTCCTGGAGCTCATCCCCACGCCCGACACCGATCCCGAGGTCGTCGCGTTCATGAAGGACTTCGCCGAGCGGGTGCTGGGCAAGGGCGTCGTCATGGCGAAGGACACCCCGAACTTCATCGGCAACCGCATCGGCGTCTACGGGATGATGGTCACGCTCGAGGAGATGAACCGGTTGGGCCTCACGCCCGACGAGGTGGACGCCCTGACGGGTAAGGCCATCGGCCGTCCCAAGTCTGCCACCTTCCGCACTCTCGACGTGGTCGGCATCGACACCTTCTGCCACGTGGCGGACAACTGCCGGGCCTCCATTCCCGATCCGGAAGAGGCGAAGATCTTCACGGTGCCCGAGCCGATCCGCGAGATGGTGCGGCGCGGCTGGATCGGCCAGAAGGCCAAGCAGGGCTTCTTTAAGAAGGAAGGCGACCAGATCCTGACCCTGGACCTGGAGACGATGGAGTACCGGCCCCGCAAGAAGGCCAGCTTCCCGTCGCTGGAGGCGGCCAAGGCCAACCCGGACCTCCGGAGCCGCGTCCGCAGCCTCGTCTTCGCCAAGGACAAGGCCGGTGAGTTCCTGTGGGCCGTCACGAAGCGGACCTTGCTCTACGCGGCCCGGAAAGTGGGCGAGATCGCCGACGACGTCGTCGCGATCGACAACGCCATGAAGTGGGGCTACAACTGGGAGCTCGGCCCCTTCGAGCTGTGGGACGCCATCGGCCTGGAGGAGTCCATCGCCCGCATGGAGGCCGAGGGCGAGGTCGTCCCGGACTGGGTCAAGGAGGCGGCCCGCAAGGGCGGCTTCTACAAGCGGGAGGCGGGCAAGAGCTTCTACATCGCCAAGGGCGAGTACCAGCCCGTGCCCGTCAGCGACCAGGTCATCGACATCGGCGCCCTGCGGGAGACCGGCCGGGTCGTGCGCGAGAAGAAGGGCGCGACCCTGCTCGACATGGGCGACGGCGTCCTGCTGATGGAGCTGCACTCGCCCAAGTCGGCCATCGGCTTCGACATCATCAGCATGTGCAAGATCGCGGCCGACGAGCTGGCCAGCGGCAAGTGGAAGGGCCTGGTCATCGGCGCCCGGACCGAAAACTTCTGCGTCGGCGCCAACGTCGCGCTCATGCTCATGGAGGCGCAGGAGGAGGAGTGGGACGAGCTCGAGTTCATGGCGCGTGAGTTCCAGAACGCGTTCATGGCGCTGAAGTTCGCCCCGAAGCCGGTGGTGGTCGCCCCCTACGGCATGACCCTGGGCGGCGGCTACGAGCTGTGCGCCGTGGCCGACAAGGTCGTCGCCGCGGCGGAGAGCTACATCGGCCTGGTCGAGGTCGGCGTCGGCGTCATCCCGGGCGCGGGCGGCAACAAGGAGATGCTGATCCGCGGCCTGGAGGGGCTGCCCGAAGGGGCCCAGGTCGACATCCAGCCGATCGTCAACCGCATCTTCGAGACCATCGCCACGGCGAAGGTGGCCACCTCGGCCCGGGAGGCCCAGGAGATGGGCTACCTGCGCAAGAGCGATGTGATCGTCGTCAACAAGGACCACCAGCTGTACGAGGCCAAGCGGGTGGTGCTGGCCTTGGAGGCCGCGGGCTACCGTCCGCCCGAGCCCGCCCTGATCCCGGTGGTCGGGCCGGAGGGCCGCGCCGTGCTGGAGATGGGCGCCTACGGCATGTACCTGGGCGGCTGGGCCACCGAGCACGACCTGCTCATCGCCCGCAAGCTGGCGTACGTGCTCACGGGCGGCAACGTGCCGGCCGGCACGCGGGTGACCGAGCAGTACCTGCTCGACCTGGAGCGCGAGGCGTTCCTCAGCCTGCTGGGCACGAAGAAGACCCAGGAGCGCATGGCCCATCTGCTGAAGACCGGCAAGCCGCTGCGGAACTAGGGAGGTGGCGACGAGTTGCGCGAGGCAGTGATCGTGACCGGCGTCCGCACGGCGCTCGGCAAGGCCCCCAAGGGCTCGCTGCGCCATGTGCGGCCGGAGGACCTGGCAGCGACAGTTATTAAGGAAGCGATCGCGCGCACGCCCGGGCTGGAGCCCGCGGCCGTGGACGACGTGGTGCTGGGCTGCGCGTTCCCCGAGGGGGAGCAGGGGCTGAACATCGCCCGGAATGCGGCCATCCGGGCGGGGCTCCCCACCTCGGTTCCGGGCTTCACCATCAACCGGTTCTGCTCGTCGGGGCTGAACGCGATCGCGATTGCCGCCAGCGCCATCGCGGCCGGGTACATGGACATCGTGGTGGCGGGCGGCGTGGAGTCGATGAGCCGCGTTCCCATGGGCGGCCACACGCCCCGTCCGCACCCGGAGATGGTGCAGAGCTACCCACAGCTCTACATGTCCATGGGCCACACGGCCGAGGTGGTCTGCGCGCGGTACAACGTCAGCCGGGAGGACATGGACGCCTTCGCCCTGTCCTCCCACCAGAAGGCCGCCGCGGCCATCGACGCCGGGAAGTTCAAGGAGGAGATCGTCCCGATCACCGTCAAGGAACGGACCTTCGACGGCAAGCGGGTGGTCGAGCGGGAGTTCGTGTTCGACACCGACGAGGGCGTCCGTCGGGACACCTCGATGGAGGCCCTGGCGAAGCTGCGCCCGGCCTTCTCCGCCAACGGCCAGGTGACGGCGGGCAACTCCAGCCAGACGACCGACGGCGCAGCGGCCGTCGTGGTGATGTCGGCCGAGAAGGCGCAGGAGATGGGCCTGAAGCCCATGGCGATCTTCCGGTCTTTCGCCGTGGGCGGCGTCGACCCGGACGTCATGGGCATCGGCCCCGTGGTCGCGGTGCCCAAGGCGCTGAAGCAGGCGGGCATCACGCTGGCGGACGTGGACCTGATCGAGCTGAACGAGGCGTTCGCCTCGCAGTCCCTGGCCGTCATGCGCAAGCTGGAGATGGATCCGGCCAAGGTGAACGTCAACGGCGGCGCCATCGCGCTCGGCCATCCGCTGGGCTGCACGGGCGCCCGGCTCGTGGTCACGATCATGCACGAGGCCCGGCGGCGCAAGGCGAAGTACGGGCTCGTGACGATGTGCGTGGGCGGGGGCATGGGCGCCGCTGGGGTGCT
>QGVE01000120.1 GCA_003242675.1 Bacillota bacterium
TTCCCCCTCCCCAGCTCAGTCCGGGAGAACCGCGCAGACGGCCCACACCCGCCGCTCCCCCGGCGCAACCCGGGACGGTCGCCAACAGCAAATGCGAACAGAAGCAATGGCGCGGAACCTGCACCCATTCCCGCTCCCCAGCTCAGCCCGGGAGAACTGCGGAGACGACCTACACCCACCCCTCCCCCGGCGCAATCGGAGAGGGTGGTCAACAGCAAGTGCGAACAGAAGCGATGGCGGGGGATCCAAACCCCCGCCACCGCTTCGTTCCCATCCGGACGGGCCGGTCGAGCCGACCGCCTCATCCGTTGTTCTCGACCTGCAGCGAAAGCACCACCGCGGCGCAGCGCTCGCAGAGCGTCGGGTGCTCCGCGACGACGCCGAGTTTGCGGTAGTTCCAGCAGCGCTCGCACTTCTCGCCGTCCGCGCGCACGACCTCGACGGAAAGGTCGCCGGGGCCCTGACCGACGTACGTGCCGCTGGGCGCCGATTCGGCTCCGACGAAGAGCTTCACGTCCGAGACGATGAACACCGCCGGCAGGTCTGCCAGGTGCTTCTGGAGCAGCTCCGCCCAGGAGCCCTCACCGCCGCTGGCGTACAGGTGCACCGCGGCCTCCTGGCTGGAGCCGATCAGCTTGTCGACCCGGGCCCGCTCGAGCACCAGCTGGACGGCGTCGCGCACCTCCATCAGCTTCTCCCACTCCGCGGCCAGCGCGTCGTCCAGGTAGGCCGGATCCGGCTCGGGTATCCTGAGCAGCTGGCAGGTGGGCGGCGAGCCCGCCGGCTTCGGCAGGTGGCCGTACGCCTCCTCGGCGGTGAAGGAGAGGATCGGCGTCAGCATGCGGATCAGGGCGTCGGCCACGTGGTAGAGCACAGTCTGCGCGGAGCGCCGCTCCCGCGAGGCGGGGGCGCTGGTGTAGAGCCGGTCCTTCAGGATGTCGAGGTAGACGGCCGAGAGGTCCACCGCGCAGTAGTTGTTCAGGGTGTGGTACACCATGTGGTACTCGTACTCCCGGTACGCCCTGGCGACCTTGTCGATGACCTCCTGCAACCGGTGCATCTGCCACCGGTCGATCTCCAGCAGGTCCTCCCGCGCCACCATGTCGGTCTCGGGGTTGAAGTCGTACAGGTTGCCCAGCAGGTAGCGCAGAGTGTTGCGGATCTTCCGGTAGGCGTCCGCCACCTGCTTCAGGATGTTCTCCGAGAGCGCCATGTCGTGCCGGTAGTCGGTCGACGCCACCCACAGCCGCAGGATGTCTGCGCCGTACCGCTTGATCACGTCGGCCGGGTCCACCACGTTGCCCAGCGACTTGGACATCTTGCGCCCCTGCTCATCCACGGTGAACCCGTGGGTCAGCACGGCCTTGTACGGCGGCTTGCCGTCCCGGGCGACGACGGCGGTGAGCAGCGAGGACTTGAACCAGCCCCGGTGCTGGTCGGACCCCTCCAGGTAGAGGTCGGCCGGCCAGGTGAGCTCCGGACGGATCTCGAGGACGCCGACGTGGCTGGAGCCGGAGTCGAACCACACGTCCAGGATGTCCTTCTCCTTGTGGAAGGTCCGCCCGCCGCACTTCTTGCAGGTGAGGCCGCCTTCCGGCATGAAGTCCTCGGCCGGGCGGCGCCACCAGGCGTCGGAGCCCTCGCGGCGGAAGATCTCCGCGATCTTCTCGAACATCTTCGGCTCAAACGAAGGCTCGTCGCACGTGGAGCAGGTCAGGATGGGGATCGGCAGGCCCCACGCCCGCTGCCGGCTGATGCACCAGTCCGCCAGCCCGTCGATCATGGCGTACATGCGGTTGTAGCCCCACTCGGGGATCCAGCGGACGTGCTTGATCGCCTCCTTGGCGATGTCCATGAAGCCCTCGACCTTGACGAACCACTGCACGGTCGCCCGGTAGATCACGGGGTTCTTGCAGCGCCAGCAGTGGGCGTACTGGTGCCGGATCTTGCCCTGGCCCAGCAGCATGCCCGCCTCGTCGAGCGCCCGGATGATCTCGGGGTTGGCCTTCTCGTAGAACAGGCCGGCGAAGGGCCCGGCCTCCGCAGTGAAGACGCCCTGGTCGTTGACGGGATTGAGCACGGGCAGCCCGTACTTCTGGCCGACCTCGAAGTCCTCATGGCCGTGGCCGGGGGCGGTGTGCACGAGGCCCGTGCCCTCCTCGGTGGTGACGTGCTCGCCGAGGATCACCGGCGACACCCGGTCGTAGAGCAGGTGGCGGTAGGTGATGCCCTCCAGGTCGGTCCCCTTCAGGGTGGCGGTGGGCTCCGCCGCCGGCAGGTTCACCGCCTGGAAGAACTTCTCCGCGAGGGCGGTGGCAATGACGAGGGTGCCCTTCTCCGTGGGATAGACGCCGTACTCCACCTCCGGGTGGACGGCGATCGCCAGGTTGGCGGGGATGGTCCACGGGGTCGTCGTCCAGATGACCAGATAGCTGCCCCCGGGGAGCCGCCCGCGCCCGTCCACCACGGGGAAGCGGACGTAGATCGAGTACGAGGTCTTCTCGTTGTACTCGATCTCCGCCTCCGCCAGGGCGGTTTCGCAGTGCGGGCACCAGTACACCGGCTTCAGGCCACGGTAGATATACCCCTTCGTGGCCATGGCGGCGAAGACCTCGACTTCCTTCGCCTCGAACTCGGGGGCGACGGTGCGGTAGGGGTTCTCCCAGTCGCCGCGGACGCCCAGCCGCTTGAACTGCTCCCGCTGCACGTTCAGCCAGTGGTGGGCGTACTCCCAGCACCGCTTCCGAAGCTCCAGCGGATCGATGCTGCGCCGGTCGATGTTCATGTCCTTCAGGGCCCGCAGTTCGATGGGCAGGCCGTGCATGTCCCAGCCCGGCACGTACGGCGCGTCGTAGCCCGCCATCGTGGCGTGCTTGACGATGATGTCCTTCAGGATCTTGTTCAGAGCCGTGCCCAGATGGATATCGCCGTTGGCGTACGGCGGGCCGTCGTGCAGGACGAACTTCGGCCGGCCGGCCGTGGCGCGCTGGACCAGGTTGTAGAGGTCCATCTCCTCCCACTTCTTCAGCAGCTCGGGCTCCCGCACGGGCAGGTTGGCCCGCATCGGGAAGTCCGTGCGGGGCATGTTCAGCGTCGCTTTGTAGTCGGTCTTCTCAGCCATCTGTGCCGCTCCTCCCGGAAGAACTGAAAAACCTCGCCCCGGCAAGGGGCGAGGCTGCGCTCGCGGTACCACCCTTATTGAACGGCAGGCCCTGCTGGCCCTGCCGCCCACTCTCCGCCGCTCTAACGGGGGCGAAGCCGCCTGCGCCTACCGCCCGTGCCGGGGACGGCGCGGGTTTCGGGCAGGAGCTCAGAGGTGATCTTCACAGGCCGCGTGCGGGACCGGTCTCGCACCCGTACGACCAGCTCTCTGACCCGTGCGTGCCTGCTACTCGTCCTCGTCATCGCCGCATACGTTATTGGAGTAGATTACCATGATTCCGAGCGTTTGTCAAGTCGTTTAGCCGCGGGACCGTTCCGCCGGAACGGCGGTTCCGTTGCGGAGTTCCCCGATCCGCGCCGGCCGCTCCGCTGCGGCATCGCCAGAGGCCGTTCGGGGCTCGCTGAGCCGGGCCGCCGCCACGTGGGCGAGGGGGTCGGGCAGCCCGTCCAGGGCGTCCAGCTGCGACTTCAGCAGGGCGCGGACCTGGGTGCGCAGGGTGTCGAGCACGCGAATGAGGTCGGCGTTGTCGGCCAGGATCTGGCGCGCCTTTTCCTGGCCGGCCTCCAGCATGCGCTCCACCTGCGCCCGGGTCTCGCTCAGAAGGAGCTCCGCCTCACGCCGGGCGTTCTCCCGGATCTGCTCCGCCGACTCCTCGGCGAGCACCAGCGTGCGGTTGATGGTCTGCTCCAGGTTGCGGTACTGCTCGAGCCGCTGGTTCAGGTTCTCCACCTGCTCCCGCAGGCTGGCGTTCTCGCGGATGAGGGCCTCGAACTCCTGGAGGATCTGCTCCAGAAAGTCGTCGACGGCGTCGCGGTCGTAGCCGCGCAGCCGCACGGGGAACTGCTTGTTGGCGATGTCGACCGGCGTCAGTGGCATCGTTCCACTCCTCCTGCCCCTGCTACATCAGCGTCCCGAACATCAGCACCCAGACCAACCGGCGCGCGAGGGCCAGCAGGATCATCAGGATGAACGGGGAGAAGTCGATCATGCCCGTGTCGGGGAGCACGCTGCGGATCGGGGCCAGCATGGGCTCCGTAGCCCGCCACACATAGTCCTCCAGCGTAAAGAACCAGCTGTTGCTGCTGGTTCGGTAGCGGGGACGAAACCAGGACATGAGCACACGAATCCAGACCAGCACCTCCAGGATGCGCAGGAAGGTGCTGATCGTCTGGAAGACGAGCCAGGTTAAGTCCATCCAGCTCCGGTCTCCTCTCGCTGCGCGGTCGGGAACCGCTTACTGGTTGCGCCAGTCGAACCGCGACCGGTCGGCACCCGCACGGTCGCCCTCCTCGGGCCGCCGGGCCGAACGGGCAAGGACCTCGCTCTCCTGGGCGCCGGAGGCGCTCTGACCCATCAGCTTCTCCACGATGCCCGGGGGCAGGTCGACGGCGCCGCCGCCGATGGACGTGCCGGTCAGGCCCCGGCCCATCGTGGACACGTCTACGCCCGGCGGGGCGTAGAAGAAGATCCCGGCGGAGACCCGCTGGGTTTCGCCGTTCAGCGCGTAGATCGCGCCGTTCAGGAAGTTGAGGATCTTCTGGGCCAGCTCCTTGTCCAGCGACTCGAGGTTGAGGATCACCGGCCGCCTCGCCTTCATCTGGTCGACGATCGTCTGCACCTCTTCAAAGGAGCGCGGCTCGACGACGACCACCTTGACGCTCCCCTGCTTGCTCGGCGCCGCGCTGATCGGCACGACCTGTGCCCGCCGGTCAGGCGCGCTGCGGCGCGGCGGCTCCTCCTGGTATGCGGGCTGGACCTCCTCCAGCTCCTCCTCCTCAAACTCGTCCTCTTCCGGACCGAACCCCAGGTAGTCCGCCAGTCGACTCCAGAGGCCAGGCTTGTTCGGCATCGATTCGGTTACCTCCCCGGGTGTTCATCTCTCGGCCCAAAAATGGCCGTGCCGACTCGGACCAAGGTGGCACCCTCTTCCACGGCGACCTCGAAGTCGCCGGACATGCCCATCGAGAGATGCTCGAGGTTGATCCCTTCCAGCCCCAGGGCCTGCATCTGGTCCCGCAGCTCCCGCAGGCGACGGAAGTGCGGCCGGGCATCCTCGGGATTGTCCGAAAGCGGGGCCATCGTCATCAGCCCGCGGACCCGCACCCAGCGCTGCTGCGCCACCCGGCGGAGGAACGACTCCAGCTCGCCGGGCGGAATCCCGTGCTTCGTCGCCTCGCCCGACACGTTCACCTGCACCAGGGCGTCGACCGGCTGGTCGCGCCGCTCGGCCTGCTTGACCAGTTCCTGGAGCAGCGAGGGCCGGTCCAGCGAGTGGATGAGCGTCGCCCACTCGAGGGCGTGCTTCACCTTGTTGGTCTGCAGCGTGCCGATCAGGTGCCACGTCGGGGCCTTGTCCTGCAGGAGAGGCGCCTTGCTGCGCAGCTCCTGCACCCGATTCTCGCCCAGGTCCCGGATGCCGGCGGCGAGGACCTCCTCGATCTCCTCCACGGTCCGGGTCTTGGTGACGGCGACCAGCCGAATGCCTGCGGGGTCGCGCCCGGCCCGCTCGGCGGCCCGCCGGATCCGCTCCAAGACAAGACCGACATTTTCCATGATCTTCGACACGGTGAATCAACTTCCCTTCCAATACCGGTTGGAATTGGGTTTATCGGCTCCGCGGCGGCGGGTCGGTGAGCACCTGCGCGTCCGGCGGCAGGTCCGCCTCGGCGGCCACCTCGTCGGCCGTGCCGCCCAGAACCCGGACGGGCACGAACCGGTAGCCGCCGCGCCCGGCCACCCAGACGCCGGTCCGCCCCTCCTCCACATCGACGGCCGCCCGCGGCAGGATCACACCCTCGTACTCGGCCACCAGGAGCGAAACCCGCATGCGCCGGAGCCGCAGGGCTTCGGGCGAGGGGAGAGGCGACTCCAGGTGGATCAGCAGGTCCGGCCCCTGCGCGGCGATGCGGAGCACCCGGGCCGTGACGGGCAGGTCCCGCCCGCTCACCCGCAGCTCCAGCTCCCGGCCGGGCAGCGCGGCCTGCTGCGCCTGCGACAGGCTGCCGGCGGACACCAGGAGGAGCATGTCCACCCTGAGATCGTCCACCAACTTGAACAGCGGCTCCCCCTCCGCCACAGGGCCGTCAGGCGTCTCGCTCAGCGCGGGCAGGGGCAGCGCGTAGAAGTCCGCCGGCCCCCAGTCCGCCACCGCCTCGGGGGTTAGGATCCCCTCCAGCCCGTCGGTCTGGTACAGCACCACTCCGGAGACCGGGCTGGTGATCACCTGTTCGGCTGCCCCTCCCGCCGGGGTGAAGGCCGCCACCTGCCCCCCGACCCGGACGCGCGCGCCCTCCGCCGCGATCCGGCGCAGGGCCCCGGCCTGCGGGGCCCGGACGACCTGCTCCCGCCGCACCAGTACGGCGTCGGCCTCCACGGTCACGCGCAGGACGCCCTCCCGCACGCCGGCCAGGGGCTCCGGCTCTGCGCGCGCGACGGCGGGCAGCGTCACCGGCTTCCAGAGGTAAAGCCCCGCCCCCAGGGCAGTGAGGGCAAAGAGCAGCAGCGGCCAGCGCCGGCGCCGCCGGGACTCGGGCCGCAGCCGCATCACGGAGCCCATGGAGATCCTCCCTCCAGACGCTAGCACAGGAGAATGATCGCCGCGCCGCGCCCGGCCGCACCGGCCTCCGCCCGGTGGCTGAAGAACCGGTCCCGCTGGCAGGCGGTGCATGCCCCGGCCACGTGGACCGTCCCCACGCCGGCGGCCAGGAGGTCCAGCCGGTTGGCGGCCCAGAGGTCCAGCATGTGGCGCCCCTCCCGGGCCGAGGGCCGCAGGAGGTGCTCCGCCCGGTCCCCGAAGTAGCGCCGGACCGGCTCCGTCACCGCCTCGTCCACCTCGTAGCAGCAGGGGCCGATCGAAGGGCCGATGGCGGCGTGGATGTCCGCCGGGTCGCAGCCGTAATGGGCGCGCATCGCCCGGACCGCGGCCGCGGCGATGCCGAGGACGGTGCCGCGCCATCCGGCGTGGACCATGCCGATGACGCGCCGGACCGGGTCGTACAGGTAGACCGGCACGCAGTCGGCGGCGGTGATGACCAGGGCCAGGCCGGGCCGGTCAGTGATCAGCCCGTCGGCGCCGGGAACCACCCGGACGTCGGTGTCACCACCGCTGCGGGCCACCCCACCGTCGGGCGGGTCGTCGCCGACGGCCGCCACCCGGTCGCCGTGCACCAGCCCGCCCATCACGGCCGATCCCGGCTCCAGCCCCAGAACGGACAGGGTGCGACGCCGGTTCTCCCGCACGTCCTCCGGCCGGTCCCCCACGCTCAGGCTCCAGTTCAGCCCGTCGCCCCAGCGCCGGCTGACGCCCCCGTGCCGCCCCGTGAAGATCGCCCGGACGCCCCCCAGCGCCTCCAGGGCCGTCAGGTGCAGCACGGGAACCCCGTCGTGCTCCGCCCACGTGGCCACGCTCACCCGGCGACAACCCCTCTCACAAGTAAACTTTTCATAGTGTTATTCTAGCAGAAATTCGCCGCCCCGGCGCACCCGGCGCGGCCCCACCGGCGGAATGCCGGGAGCGGCTCCCCCGGGGACGGGGAGCCGCTCCACAGTCGGCGCGGACGGACCGGCGAAGCCGCGTGCCGTCGGGGGCGTCAGCCGGAGGCCGGCCGGTCGACCTCAACCAGGATGCAGTCGGGCCCGATGCAGACGATCTTCGTCCAGGGAATGACGACGCCCGGACCGCCGCCCCACAAGCCGAACCAGCGGCCCTCGTTCGGCACGATGATCGCCGTGATCCGGCCGGACTTCTCGTCGATCTCCACGTCGATCAACTCGCCCAGCCGGCGCCCGGTCCGGATATCGATCACTTCCTTGCGCAGGTCCGATGCCTTGGCCACCGTGACCGCCCTCCTCCGCGCTGCTCAACCCCATCTTATGCGCGGCGGGCTTGGCCCAATCCGCGGGCTAGAGGGGGCTGGGGCCCACGCCAGAGGGTGGGCCGGCCATTTGGTCCGCGGGCGGCGGCCGCCGTTCGGGCCGGGCGTTGCCACCTGCGGCCGGGCCGGCGCACTCCCTCGGTGCGCCTTCACGGCAGCGGTCAGGGCAGGGCGCACCCGAGCCGGCCTGCGGGCACTTGACCGGACCGGCCCCGGTGCCCGCAGCGGACCGGGCCTGCGGATGCCCGCCCAGGGTG
>QGVE01000237.1 GCA_003242675.1 Bacillota bacterium
GTACCGGGCGATTGGCGCGCGCATCCCCAAGGGCGTGCTGCTCTACGGCCCGCCCGGGACGGGCAAGACGCTCCTGGCCCGCGCGGTGGCCGGCGAGGCAGGGGTGCCTTTCTTCGCCCTGAGCGGCTCCAGCTTCGTCGAGCTGTTCGTCGGCATGGGCGCGTCCCGGGTGCGGGAGCTCTTCGCCCAGGCCCGGAAGAACGCCCCGTGCATCGTCTTCATCGACGAGATCGACGCCGTGGGCCGCCAGCGGGGCTCCGCCGCGGTTGTGGGCGGCCACGACGAGCGGGAGCAGACCTTGAACCAGCTGCTCACCGAGATGGACGGCTTCGGCGCCTACGAGGGCGTGATCGTCATGGCCGCCACCAACCGGCCCGACGTGCTGGACAAGGCGCTGCTGCGCCCCGGCCGGTTCGACCGGCAGATCCCCGTCGGCCCGCCGGACATGGCGGGGCGGGAGCAGATCCTGCGGGTCCACGCCCGGGGCAAGCAGCTGGATCCCTCGCTGGACCTGGCCGCGGTGGCGCGGCGCACCCCCGGCTTCACGGGGGCGGATCTCGCCAACCTGCTGAACGAGGCGGCCATCCTGGCCGTGCGCCGGGGCCGCAGCCACATCACGATGGCGGAGATCGACGAGGCCATCGACCGGGTGGTGGCCGGCGGCCCGGCCCGGAAGGGGCGCATGATCCGGCCCGAGGAGAAGCGGCGGGTGGCGGTGCACGAGGCCGGCCATGCCCTGGTGGCCACCCTGACGCCGGGGGCCGACCCGGTGCAGAAGGTGACGATCATCCCGCGCGGCCGCGCCGGCGGCTTCACCCTCACCACGCCGGAGCAGGACCAGACCCTGTACACCCGCTCCGAGCTGGAGGCCCGCCTGAAGATGCTGCTGGGCGGCCTCGCCGCCGAGGAGGTGCTGCTGGGGGAGCGGTCCACCGGCGCCCAGGACGACCTGAAGCGGGCGACCGAGCTGGCGCGCGAGATGATCGGCCGCTTCGGCATGGGCGAGTCGGTGGGGCTGATGAGCGTGCCCGAGGGCGAGTGGCCGGGCGTGTACACCATCTCCCAGGAGTCCGCCGCGGCCATCGAGCGGGAGGTCAAGGAGCTGCTGGACCGGCTGTACCGGGAGGTCCGCAGCCTGGTCGAGGTCAACAAGGACCGGCTGGTGGCCCTGGTGGTCGAGCTGTCGGACCGGGAGACCCTGGACGGCGAAGAGGTGCGGCGGATCCTGAGCGCGTAGATGGGACCGCCGCCGCGGGATCCGGGCCTGCCTCCGCAGGGGTTCTGCCCCTGCAGAGGCAGGCCCGGATTTTTGTCGTTTAAACGGTTGACGGACAGAGGCGCGGACTGTACACTATGGCTATATGAATTTACCGTATCCTCAAAATTTGGCAGTATGGTGAATCACTCGGTTAATTGCGCTACGGCTCTGTGGAGGGTCTGACACGCAAGCAAAGGGGAGGCGAGCGACTGTGGCTGCGCAGAGCGCAAAGACGGAAAAGGAGATGCACCCGTCCTGGGGGCTCGGCCAGAAGATCGGGCTGGTGCTCGGTCCTGTGCTCTGCCTGCTGATCTACTTCTTCTTCCGGCCGGAGGGCCTCGGGCGCGAGGGGGTGGCGGCGCTGGCCGGCACGGCCTGGGTCGCGGTGTGGTGGGTGACCGAGGCGATTCCCATCCCCATCACCAGCCTGCTGCCGGTCGTCCTCTTCCCGGTGCTGGGGCTCGGGAAGGTGGACGAGGTGGTGGCCCCGTACGCCGACCCGACGATCTTCCTGTTCCTCGGCGGCTTCATCATCGCGGTGGCCATCGAGCGCTGGAAGCTGCACAAGCGCATCGCCCTGGCCGTCATCAGCGGGCTGGGCACGAGCCCGCCCCGGCTCGTCCTGGGCTTCATGCTGGCCACCGGCGCCATCTCCGTCTTCATCTCCAACAGCGCGACGGCGATGATGATGCTGCCGATCGGGCTCGCGGTCATCAACCAGGTGAACGAGCTGCGGCAGCAGGCCGGTGAAGCGGTGGACACCCAGAGCACCAACTTCCCGGCCCTGATCATGCTGGCCATCGCCTACGCGGCGTCCATCGGCGGCGTCGGCAGCATCATCGGGTCGCCGCCCAACGCGATCATGGTGGGCGTGGCGGCCTCGGCCCTGGGCATCGAGATCAGCTTCCTCGACTACATGCTGGTCGGGATCCCGGTCTTC
>QGVE01000121.1 GCA_003242675.1 Bacillota bacterium
GTCTCCGTGCCGGTCCTGATCATCGGCGGCGGGCCCGCCGGGCTCTCCGCCGCTGCGGAGCTGGGCGCGCTGGGCATCCGGGTCCTGCTGGTGGACGACAAGCACCGGCTCGGCGGCAAGCTGGTCTTGCAGACCCACCGGTTCTTCGGCTCGGTGGAGGCGGTCTGGGCCGGCCACCGCGGCATCGACATCGCCGAGATTCTGGCGGAGCGGATCCGCGCCCTGCCTTCGGTGGAGGTGTGGCTGGAGAGCACGGCTCTGGCCGTCTTCCGGGACGGCAAGGTGGGGGTGCTGAAGGGGGACGAGTACGTCCTGGTCCGCCCCGATGCGCTGCTGGTCGCCACCGGCGCCCGGGAGCGGAGCCTGGTCTTCCCGGGCAACACCCTGCCCGGCGTCTATGGCGCCGGCGCCTTCCAGACTCTGGTGAACCGTGATTTGGTGCGCGCCGCACGGCGGCTGTTCATCATCGGCGGCGGGAACGTCGGCCTCATCGCCGGGTACCACGCCCTGCAGGCCGGCATCGCCGTCGTGGGGCTCGCCGAGGCCGCGCCCACCTGCGGCGGGTACAAGGTGCACCGGGACAAGCTGGCCCGCCTCGGGGTCCCGATCTACACCAGCCACTCGATCGTGCGGGCCGACGGGCGCGGGGAGGTGGAGTCGGTCACGATCGCCCGGGTCGACAAGGACTTCCGGCCGATACCGGGGACCGAGCGCACCTTCGCCTGCGACACGGTGCTGATCGCCGTCGGCCTCGACCCGGTAAACGAGCTTTACCGTCGGGCCCGGGAGTTCGGCATGCGGGCCTTCGTCGCCGGCGACGCGGAGGAGATCGCGGAGGCCTCGGCGGCCATCTACGGCGGCCGCATCGCCGGGCGGGAGATCGCCCGGGCCCTGGGCTATCCGGTGGACGAGGTCCCGGAGGAGTGGCGGGAGACCCAGCGGGTGCTGAAGAGCCGGCCCGGCGCCGTGGCCCCGGAGCAGATCCCCGACCGCGAGGAGGGCGTCTTCCCCGTCTTCCACTGCACCCAGGAGATCCCGTGCAACCCGTGCTCGCACGCCTGCCGCTTCGGGCTGATCCAGATCGACCCGCGCGACATCCGGCGCACCCCCCGCTTTGTGCCGCAGAACGAGCGGGGGCGGCGCTGCGGCGGCTGCGCGCGCTGCGTCGTGAACTGCCCGGGCCTTGCCATCACCCTCGTGGACTACCGGCGCGACCCCTACTTTCCCACCGTCACCGTGCCCTTCGAGTTCCTGAAGGACACGATCCGGGTCGGCGACGTGGTCACGGTGCTGGACACGGAAGGCCACGAGCTGGGCGAGGCGCCGGTGGAGGGGCTGACCGCCCCGGAGGGCAGCGACCGGACGCTGCTGGTGCGGATCCGGGCGCCGAAGCACATCGCCCGGCGCATCGCCGGCATCCGGGTCCAGCCGCCGGCCGTCGGGGCGCCCCTGGAGCAGTACGTGCCGCAGATGGACGACGCCGCGATCCTCTGCCGGTGCAACCGGGTCACGGCGGGCGAGGTGCGGCAGCTGATCCGGCAGGGCTACCGGGACGTGAACCAGATCAAGGCCGTCACCGGCGCCGGGATGGGCGCCTGCGGCGGCAAGACCTGCTTCTCGCTGATCCAGCAGCTCTTCCGGGAGGAGGGCGTGGCGCCGGACGAGGTGGTGCCCTCCACCCCACGGCCGCTGTTTGTCGAAGTCGAGCTGGCCCGGTTCGCCGGGGTGCGGGAGGGGGATGGCGATGCGTAAGTCCTACGATGTGATCATCCTGGGCGCCGGGAGCGTCGGCACGCCCGCGGCCTGGGCGATGGCCCGGCAGGGGCTCCGGGTCTTGGTGATCGACCCGGCCCCCAGCCCCGGGCAGGGGTCCAACAAGGCGGCGATCGGCGGCATCCGGGCGACGCACTCCGACCCGGCCAAGATCCGGCTCTGCCAGCGCAGCCTGGAGATCTTCGCGACCTGGGAGGCGGAGTACGGCCAGGACATCGGCTGGCAGCAGGGCGGCTACGTGTTCGTGGCCTACACGCCCCGGGAGGAGCAGATCCTGAAGGGGCTCCTGGAGACGCAGAAGTCCTACGGGCTCCACATCGACTGGTACGACCGGGACGACCTGCTGGAGATCGTCCCCGACCTGCGGCGCGACGGGCTGATCGGCGGCACGTTCTCGCCGGAGGACGGATCGGCCTCGCCGCTCCTGGCCATCCACGCCTTCTGGCGGGAGGCGCTGCGCCACGGCGCAGAGTTCCGCTTCCGGGAGCGGCCGGTGGCGATCCTGCAGGCCGGGGGCCGCGTGACCGGGGTTCGGACGGACGCCGGCGAGTACGGCGCGCCGGTGGTGGTCAACGCGGCCGGCGCCTGGGCGCAGCAGGTCGCCCGCCTGGCGGGGGCCGACGTGCCGGTGAAGCCCGACCTGCACGAGGCGGCGATCACCGAGCCGGTGGCGCCGTTCCTCCGGCCGATGGTCGTGGACATCCGGCCCGGCCCGGGCTCGGCCAATGTCTACTTCTACCAGCACAAGAGCGGCCAGGTGATCTTTTGCATCACCCCGGCCCCGCCCATCTGGGGCGACGACCGGGGCGAGACCAGCACCTTCCTGCCGCTGGTGGCGCCGCGGCTGATCGACCTGATGCCGCGCCTCGCCTCCCTGCGGGTGCGCCGCACCTGGCGCGGCATGTACCCGATGACGCCGGACGGCTCGCCCATCGTGGACTGGGCGCCGGAGGTGGAGGGGCTGCTCCACGCCGTGGGCATGTGCGGGCAGGGCTTCATGCTCGGCCCCGGCGTGGGCGAGCTGCTGGCGCGCATGGTGACCGGGAACCTGAGCGTGGAGGACGCGGAGGTGCTCCGGGCCCTGGCCTTGAAGCGCGCGTTCACGACGGAGGAGGCGCTGAAGTAGGCGGGGGCGCCCTGTGCGCTCCGGATGCGGCGGACCAGGCAGGGCTTCCGGGTGCAGCCGGTGCGGTTCGGGGGTTCCGGACGGAGCGAGTCTGGTTCGGGGGGCTCCGGGGGCCAGGCGGGAGCCCCCCTTGACGTTGTCCGCGCGCCTGCCTCTGCGCGCGGTGCCGGGCCGACCGGGCGGGGTGAACCTTCGTCCATCCCAGACGCGTCTCATGGGCGGAGACACGACGCAGGGGAGGGGTTCTACAGGTGTTCCCAGCTCATCCCTTCGGACCTCCCTTTGGCGGAGGGATGTTCCGGTTATTCGATGTGTTGTTCGTCATAGTGCCGATCCTCGTGATCGGCGGTTTTGTGTTCGTCTTCGGCTCCATGATCTACACGGCGGTGAGCAACAGCCAGAAGCCCCTCCTCACCCGGCGGGCGCGGGTGGTCGCGAAGCGCATGCACCATTCCGCACACCATCATCACCACGGGGACCACCACCACCTCTCGCACCACACCGCATATTACGTCACCTTCGAGTTCGAGGACGGCAGCCGCGAGGAGTTCTCGGTGCGGGGCGACCAGTACGGCCAGCTGGTCGAAGGGGACGTGGGCACCCTGCAGTCGCAGGGGACCTGGTTCAAGGGGTTCTACCGGGATTAGGGGCAGCGCCCCCGGGAAAGCGCTTCCACCCGGGGCGCTGCGTCGGTTTGGAGAGTACCCGTCGGGCCGGGTAAGGCGAAAACGACCCCAGGCCCGGGCGGACCCGGCGGTCGGGGAGGACGAAGGCGTGGGGAGGCAGGGCGGAGTGAGCGCACAGCATGGTGTGGTCAGGCAGATCGATCTGAACTGCGACATGGGGGAGTCTTTCGGCGTGTACCGGATCGGGGCGGACGAGGAGGTCATGCCCCTGATCACGTCGGCCAGCATCGCCTGTGGCTTCCACGGGGGCGACCCGCAGGTGATGCGGCGCACCGTGCGGCTGGCCCGGGAGCACGGCGTCGCCGTGGGCGCGCACCCCGGGTACCGCGATCTGGCGGGCTTCGGCCGGCGGCCCGTCCAGTGCAGCCCTGATGAGGTATACGCGGACGTGCTGTACCAGATCGGCGCACTGTACGCCTTCTGCCGGGCCGAGGGGGTGGCCCTGCGCCACGTGAAGCCGCACGGGGCCCTGTACAATACCGCTGCTGTCGACCCCGCAACGGCCGAGGCCATCGCCCGGGCGGTGGCGGACTTCGATCCTTCCCTGGCGCTCTACGCCCCGCCGGGATCGGCCCTGGAGCGGGCCGGTCGGGCCGCCGGGCTGCGGGTCGTCCGGGAAGCCTTCGCGGACCGGGGTTACGCGGCGGACGGGACGCTGCTGCCGCGGTCGCACCCGGGGGCGGTGCTCCACGACCCGGAGCGTGCCGCCGCCCAGGCGCGCCAGATCGCCTGTGCCGGCACGGTCACGGCGAGCACGGAGGAGGCCGTCGCCCTGCCCGCCGAGACGCTCTGCGTGCACGGGGATCATCCGAACGTGGTCTCCGTGCTGCGCCGGATCCGGGAGGAACTGGCGGCGGCCGGCGTCACCGTGGCTGCGCCCTGTGTGGTGTGAGCAGGAAAGGGCCGCTACGTCGGTGAATGTGCCCCGTGCGGCATGGGTTGGAGGAGGCCGCGGGGTCGGCAGCGGAACCCCATGCGGCGTGAGCCTCCAGCGGCTGCTGCGTCGGTGAACGCGCACAAGGCGGCATGAGCTGGAGGCGGCCGCCGTGCCGGCAGGGGACGCCATGCGGCGTGAGCCCGCCGCGGCTTCTGCGCCGGCAGATGTGCCTCACGGGCGGTTCGTGCGCGCACGGTGACCTTTGTCACCACCGGGCGGACAGACTATCGGATAAGATTGCCTGGGATTCGCCGTCGCACCGGCCAGACTATCGGTGAGGAGGACAAGTCGATGCGCATCGCCATCCCACTGGCTGACGGACACGTGGCCCCGCACGTGGGCCACTGCAAGAGCTATCTGATCGCCGACGTGGAGGACGGAAAGGTCGTTGCTACTTGCGAAGTGGCCAACCCGGGCCACGGCCCCGGCGGCCCGCCGCCCCTCTTCCTCGCCAACCAGGGCGTGAACCTGGTTCTGGCGTGGGGCATACCCCAGCATGCGCGCGATATGTTCCGCCGCCTTGGCCTGGATTTCGTCGTCGGCTGCACAGGCGAGGCCAGCCAGGTTCTGCAGGACTACCTGGCGGGCACCCTGAAGCTGACGGATGAAGGGCTCGAGGGAGACGGCAGCTGCTGCCACTGAAGTCACCCGGGCCCCCGCCGTCGCCGTCGGGACGGCGGGGGCCTCCTGCTGTGCGTTGCCGGGCCGCGCCGGTAAGGGGCTGTCCGGATTTGGACAGCGCCTGGTCCCTTTGTTGACGCGGGTATGGCCTGTTGCTACATTGGGTTGGGATTTCGGCTATGGCCATTTCCGGGACCCCAAGATAGACCGCGTGAACATAGACCGCATGCGGCAGAGAATGGAGGACGACACCGGATGAGGACGAAGCTCGTGCGGGTTCTGGCCGCGGTGCTGGCCGCCGGCCTTCTGGCCGGCTGCGGCGGGAAGCCGCAGGATACCTATCAGAAGAAACCGGCGGCGTCCACCGAGCCGGAACTGGCGGGGCCGCTGAAGATCGGACAGATTCCGACCATCGACTGCCTGCCCTTCTGGGTGGCCGAAAGCAAGGACTATTACCGCCAGCAGGGGGTCCAGGTGGAGCTGGTCCGGTTCAATTCGGCGGCCGAGCGCGACGCCGCGCTGGCCGGCGGACAGATCGACGGCACGCTGACCGACATCATGAGCGCGGTGACCCTTTACAGCAACGGCACGCCCGTGCAGATCACCTCGATCAACCTGGGGGCGACGATCGAGGAAGGGCCCTTCGCCATCGTCTCCGCCCCCGGCTCGGGCATCACCGATCCCGAGCAGCTGAAGGGCGTCGAGATCGCCATCTCGACCAACACGATCATCCACTACGTCACCGAGAAGCTGCTGCTGGAGAACGGCTTCAAGCCGGAGGAGATCAAGCTCATCTCGATCCCGCAGATCCCGCTGCGGTTTGAGAACCTGATGAGCGGCAACGTCAAGGCCGCCACCCTGCCCGAGCCGCTGCTCTCCCTGGCGGTGCACAAGGGCGGCACGGTCGTGCTGAGCGACGCCGAGGCCAAGCGGAACTACTCCCAGTCGGTCATCGTGTTCCGGGAGGAGGCCGTGAGGGAGAAGGCGGAGGCCATCCGGCGGTTCTTCGTGGCCTACAACAAGGCGGTGGCGGATATCGCCGCAGAGCCCGAAGCCTACAAGGAGCTGCTGGCCACCGAGGCCAACCTGCCGCCGGAGATCAAGGACTCCTGGAAGGTGATCACCTTCTCCCCTGCACAGCCCCCTGGCCGGACCGAGGTGGAGGACGTCGTAGAATGGCTGCTCGAGAAGGGAATTGTTTCCAAGCGAGTGACCTACGAGGAGATCGTCGACACGACCCTCCTCCCGCAGGGACAGTAGCGATGCCCGCCGAGCGCCGGGCGGAGGAGCCGATGATCATCCGAGCACGCAGCGTGAGTTACGCTTACGGGGAGACGGTCGCCCTGCGCGACGTCTCCTTTGACCTGCCTCGGGGGCAAACGCTGGCGGTGGTGGGTCCGTCGGGCTGCGGCAAGACCACCCTGCTTTCGCTCATCGCCGGGCTCCTGCCCGTCACCGCGGGCGAGCTGCTGGTTGACGGGGCCCCGGTCCAGCCCCGCCGGCCGGGAACCGCGCTGATCATGCAGGATTATGGCCTGCTTCCCTGGAAAACCGTTCGGGAGAATGCCGCCCTCGGGCTGCGCATCCGCGGCCTGTCTCCGGAGGCCGCGGATCAGGCCCTGCGGGAAGTGGGCATCGCCGACCTGGCGAAGCGCTGGCCGCACCAGCTTTCGGGCGGCCAGCAGCAGCGCGTCGCGATCGCCCGGGCGCTCGCCCTGGGGCCGGACCTCCTGCTCATGGACGAGCCCTTCTCCGCCCTGGACGCCCTCACGCGCGAGGAGATGCAGGACCTCCTGCTGGCCATCTGGCGCAAGCGCAGGACCAGCCTGGTGCTGGTGACCCACTCCATCACGGAGGCGGTCTACCTCGGCCAGCGGATCCTGGTGCTCTCGCGGCGGCCGGGACGTGTCGTGGACTTCTTCGAAAACCCCGCCGTGGGCGACCGGCGGGCCGAGGCGTTCCACGCCATGGTCAACCGGGTGCGGGACGCCCTGGAGAAGGGGGTGAACGGCGGTGCCTAGGTACCGCTGGTACCACTACGCCATCGCCCTGGCGATCCTCGCCCTGGCCTGGGAGGGGCTGGCCCGCTGGCTGGACATCGCCGCGTTCCCCCGGCTGGGCGCGGCCCTGTCTGCCTTCCTGAAGGGGGTGGGTCCGGGCGGGCCGCTGCCCGAGCACTTCCTCGCCTCCGCGTACCGGGTGGCGATGTCGACCCTGATCTCCCTGGCCTTGGGGGTGCCCCTGGGTCTCTACCTCGGCCGTTCGGGCGGTCCCGTGGGGTCGGTCCTGGTCTACCTGACCTATCCGGTGCCCAAGGTCGTCTTCCTGCCGGTCATCATGGTCGTGCTGGGGATCGGCGACGAGTCCAAGATCTTCCTGATCACGCTGGTCATCTTCTTCCAGATCCTCGTGACGGTGAAGGACGCCGCCGCCAACGTCCCCCGCGGCCTGATCCGCTCGGTGCAGTCCCTGGGCGGCAGCGAGTGGCACATCTACCGGCACGTCATCCTGCCGGCGGTCCTGCCCGCCATCTTCACGGCCCTGCGGCTCAGCACCGGCACCGCCGTGGCCGTCCTGTTCTTCGCCGAGACCTACGCCACCCGCCAGGGCCTCGGTTCCTTCGTGTGGGACCAGTGGTCGATGCACGCCTACGGCATGATGTTCGCCGGGGTCATGGCGATGGCCCTGATGGGCTTCGGGTTCTACGTGCTGCTGGACGTCGCCGAGCGGTACCTCTGCCCGTGGGCGGAGAAGCAGCGGTGAGCGGCTGGACCGGGTGTCGTGAGGCGGCGGCAGCGCCGACAGGTCCGGCGGGGGGCGCCGCGCCGGGGGAGGGGGCCGATGCAGAATAGCGGAGGAGGGATGGCGATGGGCCCCGGCTTCCAGCCTCCGTCGCCG
>QGVE01000238.1 GCA_003242675.1 Bacillota bacterium
TGAAGTAGGCCAGGGCGATCTGGGCGAGGATCTTGGAGTCGCCGTTGGAGAACCGGCCGATGATCTGGCCGAACTCGTTGACGTAGAGCGCCTCGAGGGTGCCCATCGGCCGGCCGTCGCGGGTGTCCAGTTCCACGGTGGAGCGGCCGGAGGCGTCGTACGCCTGGGTGATCTTGCTGAAATCCACTAGAATCTCTAGGTCCGCGGCCCGTTGATCAGGATCTTGGATAGTGATCTTCATGGTTCCCGGTGGGAGTGAGGTGGGGTCCGTGGGGTCATAGGCCGTCGGGTCGATCACGAGCTTGCCGTACTCATCGAATTCCAGATCTCCTAGATCGCTCCAGTCGCCGGCCTCGGGGTCCCAGAAGTCTACCTCCCAGGTGTTTGCGTCACTCTTGGTGAACTTGATCGTGATCTCCACGGGACGGCCCAGGGAATCGTAGACGGTGATCACCGTCTCGTACGTGTCATTCGACTGAGCCGCCGCATCCAGGTTCCCCTTCAAGGTCACGTACGTCGTGGCCTCCGGCAGCGACACCATGCCCCGTGTGATCTGGATTGGGCGCAAATTCGCTTGGTCGGTGTTGGTGATCTCGCCGTTCTCATCCGGCATCCAGCCCAGCACCCGCATCCCCAGGGCCGGGTTGATGAGCACACCCTGCGGGTTCCAGTCCAGCCCGCCAGCCCGCGTGTACAGCCTGGCCCCGCTGGCGTCCTCCACTATAAACAGCCCCTCACCGGAGATCGCGAGGTCAAACGCCCGGCCGGTCATCTGGAACGCGCCCGGGTCGGTGATGAGGTCCGTGGAGCCTACGGCGACGCCGAGGCCGATCTGCTGCGGGTTGGTGAGGGCCGAACCCGAGGAGAGCGTCTGGTTGAACACGTCGGTGAACGTGACCCGGCTGGCCTTGAAGCCGGTGGTGTTGACGTTGGCAATGTTGTTGCCGATCACGTCCATGCGGGTCTGATGGGCACGGATGCCCGACACGCCGGAGTAAAGCGCACGCATTCCGGACTACCTCCCCTTACTCACCTTCGCTGAAGAACGGGGCGACCTCGATCACCTGTTCCAGCTTGATCTCCCGGTTCCCGAGGTTCAGCAGCGGCTCATCGCCCTCCAGGCGCACCGAGTGCACGACGCCCGTTTCCGGCTGCCCCTCGTCTCCCCAGAACTTCACGGCGGCGCCGACCAGCCCGAGGCTGTAGCTGAGCCGGGCCCAGCGCACGTTTTCGATCATCTGCTCCAGGGCCGAGAACTGGGCGAGCTGCGCCATGAACTCCCGGTCGTCGATGGGGTTCATCGGATCCTGGTAGCGCAGCTGGGTCACCAGCAGGTTGAGAAAGTCCATCTTGCCGAGCTCGTCGGCCTTCCGGGCCCGAGCCGTCTGGCTGGCGCCTGAGGCCGTGCTCGCCGGGATACCACTCACGCCGTCCACATTCATCGCCTACCGCCTCCTACGCCAAGGTGTCCAGCCGCCCGCCCCGCGGGCCGGCGGATCGCCGGGGAAGAACCACGGGAGCAGACGGAGCCTCGCGCCGCGCCACCCTCTCGACCGGGGGCCGGGTCCACTCCGCCCGCTCGTCGCCGCCCCACTGGCGGGTCTGGCGCCCCTCGCCGGTTGCGACCTCGAACCCGGCGAGGCTGTATCCGGCGTCGCTCAGGGACTGCCGGAGTTGCTCGCCCCGGCTCTCCAGGGCCTGGCGGGCCTGGGCGCTCGACACCTCCATGGCGGCGTACACGGTTCGCCCGCTCAGGCGGAGTTCCAGCCGGACCTCGCCCAGGTGCTCGGGGTGGAGCCGCAGCGTCAGCCGGTACTCGCCGTCGGGCAGCTCGGGGATCGTGCGGGCCAGCTCCGCCAGCACCTGCTCGGCCTGCAGCCGCCCGGCGGTGAGCCGCTCCAGCCCCCTCGCCGCCGTGGGCCCGGCAGCGGGTTCGGACCCGGAAGGGGGTTCCGGGGCCCCGGCCGGGGCCAGGTCCGGTCCCTGGCGGGCCGCCGTCTCCACTCGACCTCCGTTATCCCGTCCGGGTGCTCCCTCTTCCGGGGTGGGGCGCTCTGCGGAATGAACCACTGTATCCGGGCCGGTCGGGGCCCCCGGATTTCCCGGCTGACCGGCCGTGCCCCCGCCGGCACCG
>QGVE01000122.1 GCA_003242675.1 Bacillota bacterium
TACTGGCCCCAGCCGGTCTCCAGGATCGCCTGGGCGACCTGCAGCGCCGCCGACATGCCGGTCTCCCGGTACGACGGCACCGCCATCTCCGCGGCGAAGTCCTTGAACCGCGACTTCTCGACGATGGGCTTCGGGCCGTAGGTGGGGCCCAGGTAGACCCGCACATAAATCGGCTCGGTGGAGACCTTGAGCTGGCCCTGGTGGAAGGCGTCGGCGTAGATCATCCAGTCCCCACCCCGCGGCGGGGTCCAGGTGACCTTCTGGGTGAGCCCGGCCGTGCCGATGAGGGTGCGCTCGCCGTTCTGCACCGCGTAGTAGCGAATCTCGTCGGCAGGCACGTTCGGCATCGCAAACATCTCCACCGGTCCCGTGATCACCTGGCCCGGGCCGACGCCATACATCCACAGGCCGGGCCGGGTGTCGATGCGGAAGGTGATCGGCCCCACCGTGTGCACCGTCCCGTCCGCGGCCGTCACCTCGGCGCGGAGGGTGTGGGTGCCGTTATCCTGAGGGCCGAACGTCCACCAGTAGTTGTTCTCGGTGGCCAGCAGCCGGCCGTCCAGGTAGAACCGGACCGACTGGACCGGGTAGTTGGTCGACACGGACAGGGTGCGGGCGCGGCCGGTCACGGTCTCGCCCTCCTTCACGGAGGTGAACTCCGTGCGGGGCCGGACGTTCACGTAGACCCGGACCGGGTTGGAGACGTAGTGGTTCCCATTGAGGTCGTAAGCGTAGATGTAAAGCTCCTTCGGGCCGTTGTCGGTGGTCCGCGGGTACCAGGTGTAGCTCTCGCCCGGCCCGACCGTGGCCAGGTTGTGCCAGGAGCCGTCGGTCAGGTCGACGAGCTGGTAGATGACGTGGGTGGCGACGAAGTTCAGCTCATGCTTGAAGGTAAAGGGCCCGTCGATGACGCCGCCGTAGTCGATGCCCACCGGCCGGACCGTGGTGTCGGGGGCGATCCGCACGGTGACCGGCGCCGAGTAGACCAGGGTGCCGTCCGCCCGCCGCACGGCGGCCATGAGCTGGCGCTCCCCGGCCTGCGTGGGGTCGGGGGTGAACCGGTAGGCCTTGGTGACGTCCGCGCCGGCGGCGACCATGCGGCCCTTCCGCGTGGCCGGATCCACCAGGTAGAAGTAGGCGTAGGTGCCGTCCATCCCCGAGGCCCGCAGCGAGACGGGGCCGGTGATCACCTGGCCCTGGGTCACGCCCTCCAGCACGACCGAGCCCGTGGAGGGGGAGCCGGCCGTGGAGCCCAGGTAGACCGTGCGGGAGTTGGCGTCCCACTCGATGGGCAGGCCCAGGGCTTCCGCCAGGGCGCGCACGGGGATGAAGGTCCGGCCGCCGCCCACGATCCGGGCCGGCACGTCCAGCACGCGGGTCTCGGTGCAGGACGGGTTCAGGCAGGCGATCGGACTGTCAATCGTCAGCTTCAGGTAGCGATCGCCGTTCTGAACGACGACCGTCCGGTCCTGGGGGTTCCAGACCGGCTCGATGCCCAGGGCCTCCACGATCCCTCGCACGGGGGCCAGGGTGCGACCCGCCTCGATGAAGGGGGCGGGGCTCAGGTTGAGCGTGCGGCCGTCCAGCACCACCCGCACGGGCGGCGCCGCCGCCGCCGGAGCCGGCACCAGGGAAGTCAGCAGTGCCAATCCAGCTGTGGCTGCCAGCCAGTCGCGCCTACGCATGGTTGACATTCCTCCGCGGGTAGACAGGATACTGGGACTCTGTCAACTTCGACGCATTTCGTCCCTGCTTTGTTTCAAACCAGAATCAGGATTTCGCGGGCCCGGGGAGGAGGGCGGACGGCTGTGTCGTATCGCTGTTGGTTAGGGCAAGATTGACGCGAAACCATCGCAGAAGAGGTGCAGAGATGCGGCGTTTCCTGGTTCCCGTGCTCGTTGTCTGCGCGCTCACGCTGGCCCTGGCCGGGTGCGGTCGGGCGCAGGGGCCGGAGTGGGGCAACCTGAGGCTGACCCTGGAGAAGCAGCAGCAGACGGAGAAACACTGGACGGCCCGGCTGGTGCTGACCAACCCCACCGACAAGGTGCAGGTCATCGAGTACACCGGCGGGGCACGCTATACCCTGATCGTCACCCGCAACGGCGAGACCGTCCTCGAGCAGTCGTTCGACCCCCTGAAGGAGGACGACCCGACGATCCTGAACCTGGCGCCGGGGGTCGCAAAGGAGTACGTGGTCGCGTGGACCTACCGGAACCAGGAGGGCGAGCGGGTCGAACCGGGGACCTATGAGGTTTCGGTCAGGCTGAATGCGGTGACGGTGGTGAAGGAGGCGGGCAAGAGGCAGCCGACGCTCGTGGAGCCGCGCACCGTCGGGCCGGTGAAGGTGCAGGTGCCCTAGGCGACGCGGAGCCGCCCCGGTGCATGGCCGGCCCGGGCGCGGGCCCGGGAAGGTTTCGAGGCGCCGGTTCGATTGCGGTCTCAGGGGAAAAAAGAGCGGGGAGAGGTTCTGCACCTCTCCCCGCTGTCGTCTCGGAGGCTTGTGGTGGATGCGTGTCCGCTTCCGGCCTGCCGATGGGCCGGGGAACGGGAAGTGCCCGTCCGGCGTTCCTGCCGGTGGCTTTCCAGCCGTTCGGGCGCTCTTGGCGGTATGTTTGATGTTTACGCGGGATACAATCCGGGTACGTCCTCCATCTTGTCGGCCGCCGTCGACAGGATGCGGGGCCGGCATGTCGAAACAGGCTTAGATAATCAGGGCTTTGATGTGCAGGAGGGACGATCGTTGAAGCTGGTCGAATTGCTGTCGGCCCTGGACTCGGCGCAGGTGCTGCAGGCTCCCGACGTCACCGTGACCGGGATCACCGCCGACTCCCGCACGGTGAAGCCGGGTGACCTCTTCGTCTGCATTCCCGGCGCGCACGTGGACGCGCACCAGTTCATCCCCGACGCCATCCGGCGCGGTGCCGTCGCGGTGGTGACCCAGCGGCCCTGGGGCGCCCCGCCCGGGATCGGCGCGGCGGTGGTGCCCGACGCCCGGCTGGCCCTCAGCGCCCTGGCCGACCGCTTCTACGGCCAACCCTCCCGCACGCTGAAGATGGTGGGCGTCACCGGCACCAACGGCAAGACGACCACCGCCTTCCTGGTCGAGGCCATCGCCCGGGCGGCCGGCAGGAAGATGGGCGTGATCGGCACCGCCGGCATGCTGCTCGGGCAGGAGGTGCTGGAGGGCAAGTCGGGCTACACCACGCCCGAGCCGCAGACGATCCACCGGCTGCTGGCGACGATGCTCCGGCGCGGCGCCTGGGGCGCTGTGATGGAGGTGTCCAGCCATGCCCTCGAGCAGCGGCGCACGGACCACTGCCGGTTCGACGTCGCCGTCTTCACCAACCTCACCCACGAGCACCTCGACTATCACGGCGACATGGAGAATTACTTCGCGGCCAAGGCGCGGCTCTTCCGCCTGCTGCAGCCGGGGGCGGCGGCGGTGGTCAACCTGGACGACCCCTACGGCCGCCGGCTGATTGAGGAGATGCCCGCCGGCGTCCGCATCTATACATACGGATTCAGCCAGGGCGCCGACATCCGGGCGGAGGACGTGCAGATCACCACCACGGGCTCCCGCTACCGGCTCATCACGCCGTTCGGCGCGGCGGACGTGGAGGCGCCGTACCTGTTCGGCACGTACAACGTCGCCAACGCCATGGCCGCCGTGGGGGCCGGGCTGGCCCTGGGCTTCACGCTGGAGCACGCGGCCCAGGCCCTGCGCACCGCCAAGGGCGCGCCGGGCCGGTTCGAGCGCATCGACGAGGGCCAGGACTTCACGGTGGTCGTCGATTACGCGCACACCCCGGATGGGTTTGAGAAGCTGCTCTCCGACGTGGCCCGGGTGAAGGAGCCTGGCTCCCGGATCATCATGGTGTTCGGCTCCGCCGGCCAGCGGGATCCGTCCAAGCGGCCGGATATGGGCCGGATCGCGGGCGAATACTGCGACGTGCTGGTGCTGACCGAGGAGGATCCGCGCACCGAGGACGCCATGGAGATCGCCCGGCAGATCGCCTCGGGCGTGACCCGGGATGAGGTGGAGATCTACCTGATCGAGGATCGGGTGGAGGCGATCCGCGAGGCGATTCGCATGGCCCGCACCGGGGACATCGTGCTCATCACCGGCAAGGGGCGGGAGACCGAGCTGGAGGTGCAGCACCCGACCACCTGGCGGGGCGACGTCGCCGAGGCCGTGGCCGCCCTGCGGGATCGGGCCCGGGAGGAGGCCCGGGGCGTCCGGGCCTAGGGTGCGACCCCGGCGGCTGTGCAGCGCCGGAACCGGGAGGAGGCCTAGGGGCGTCCGGGCGTAAAGCGGGGCCCCGGGGCCGGTGCAGCGCACACGGGCGAGGAAGCGGCTCGCGGGTCCCTGCGCAGGTGGAAACCGGGGCCGGGCGCCAAGGGAGGTACGGGGCATCGTACTCAAGTACGATGCCCCTTTTCGCACCGGGGTACCTGTTCCGGCCGGCGCCCTTCGGGTAGGATGGACACAGGCAGCGAAAGGAGGGGTCACCGGTGCGCCGGAGCATGACCGGGCTACTGCTGATCATCATCGGTGCGCTGTTCCTGCTGCAGGCGCTGGGGCTCGCGCACGGTATCTCGTTCGGGGCCGCTGCCCTCCTCCTCGTCGGCCTGTCCATCGCGGGGAGCGGGCTGCGCCGGCGGCGCATCAACCTGTTCAACGTGGGCCTGGGCCTCTGGATCGCAGCAATGGGCCTCTTCAATATCCTGTCCCAGGCAGGGGTCACGACCATCACAGGCGGCGACGCCGCCCGCATGGGCTGGCCGATCCTGCTGATCGCCCTGGGGGTTTCCATGCTCCTGGGCCGCGGACCGCGCATTTACGTGATCAGGGACCCTCGACACAATCCCGTCCGGTCCGACACCCACTTTGTCTCCGACGTGAAGCTGGGCAACGAGCCCTGGGTGCTCGATGGGGATCTCGAGCTAAACACCTTCGTCGGCGACCTGCGGCTCGACCTGACCACGGCCACCATCTCCCCCGGCGTGCACCGAATCGAGGTCAACAAGTACGTCGGGGATACCCTGATCCGGGTGCCAGACACCGTCTCGGTCCGGGCGCGGGCGGAGGCGAGCGTCACCGGGAACCTGAGCATCTTCGGCGAGCGGCGCAGCGGGGTGGGCTCGGTGTCCCTGGAGCGGGAGGAGATCGTGCCCGGCGCGGACGCGGAGCTGATCATCGACGTGCGCGTTTCCGTCGGCGACGTCACGATCCTGCGGGAGCCGGTGGACGGGTTCCGGGTGTTCTGATATGGAAGAGCGGCGCACTCTCGGACTTCAGTGGCGCCTGGTGGCGGTCACCGCCGCCGCGGGCGCGTTGAGCAGCGGGCTGGCCGTCCTGGGCGTCTGGGCCGCCAGGGAGTTCGGCTTCGGGGGGATCGAGGCGCTGGCGATCGGCGCCGCGGCGGGGCTCGCAGGCGGGCTGGTCGCTTCGGTGTGGAGTTTCCGGCTGGCCCGGGCGATCAAGCACCGGCTGTGGAACGCGGGCGACCTGGCCGGGCGAATCCGCCGGGGCGATCTTTCGGCGCGACTGCCGGTCAGCGACGCCGACGAGATTGGCGAGCTGGAGACGCAGCTGAACGAGATGGCGGCCTACCTGGAGCAGGCGGTGGGCCAGCTCTCCCGCCTGGCCGAGCAGAACCGGCGTCTGGCCGAGGAGGCCGGACGGGGCGCGGCGTTGGAGGAGCGTGCCCGCATCGCCCGGGATCTGCACGACACGGTCAACCAGCAGCTGTTCGTGCTGTCGCTCCGGACGGCGGCGGTGCGCAAGCGGGTCGCGGCGGTCGCCGGGAGCCTCCCCCCGGGCGGAGATCCGGTGAGCGTCCCCTCCAGGACGGCCCCGGGCAGCGTTTCACCGGCAGCCGGTTCGGCGGTGGGCGGGATCGCCGGTGGTCCGGGCGGGGCGCCCGGCTCCGCGGGAGCCGGGTCCACGGAGTTCGCCACACAGCTCCTCGGCGAGCTCGCCACCCTGGAGGAGATGGCGAGGGCGGCCCACAGCCAGATCCGGGAACTGATCCTGCAGCTTCGCCCGACGACCCTGGAGCAGCATGGCCTGGGCCCGGCCCTGGCGGAGTACGTGAAGACGGTGGCGGAACGGGAGGGCTGGGAGGTCGAGAGCGAGATCGACCAGACCATACGGCTTCGGGGCTCACAGGGCGAGGCGCTCTTCCGGGTTGCCCAGGAGGCCCTGAACAACGTATCCAAGCACGCCCGGGCGAAGCGGATTCGGGTTTCGCTCACGCAGGGCGAGGACGGTGAGGTGCGGCTGCTGGTCGCCGACGATGGCGTCGGGTTCGACCGGCGGGCCGGCATCCGGCCCACCGCGGTGGGCCTCGCGGGGATGCGGGAGCGCATGGCCGCCGTCGGCGGCCGTCTGCAGGTGCGCAGCGCTCCTGGGGAGGGGACCGAGGTGCTGGCGATCCTGCCGCCTGAACCGGCCGGGGACGGCGACAGCGCGGCGAACCGGCCAGGGGCCGGGGATACGGCGAAGCCGGTGCCCGGCGCTGCGGCGGAGGCGGCGGACAAGCCCGTGCCCGAACGGAGCGGCTGAGCGACTGTACTGCGCTTCGGCGGGGGCCGCGGGCCAGCCGTGCCCGGGGAGACAGTGGCCGAGCTGCCGACCGGTACTGCGCCGGTGCAGCGGCGGTTGTAATGGCGGAGAAGAGTTCTGTGCGCGTGGAGAGTCAGGAGGTGGCGCCGGGTGATTCGCCTGTTGATCGTGGATGACCACAAGATGGTGCGGGAAGGGCTGAAGATCTACCTTTCCACCGAACCGGAGATCGTCGTGGTCGGCGAGGCGGAGAACGGCGAGGAGGCCGCACGGCTGACGGCCGAACTGAAGCCGGACGTAATCCTGATGGACCTGATCATGCCGGGCGTGGACGGCATCGAGGGGACCAAGCGCTGCTTGGAAGCGCATCCGGGTGCGCGGGTCATCGTCCTCACGTCGATGCCGGACGACGAGTTGGTCGTCCCTGCGATCCGGGCGGGCGCAATCTCCTATGTGCTGAAGGATATCGCCGCAGACGAGCTGGCCGAGGCGATCAAGAAGGCGGTCTCGGGCCAGCCCACGCTCCACCCCGTTGCCGCTCAGCGCATGATGCAGGAACTCACCACCCCTCCCCGGACCAAGGCCGCCCTGGACGAGATCACGCCCCGGGAGATGGAGGTGCTGAAGCTCATCGCCCAGGGGCTCTCCAACAAGGAGATCGGCGAGCGGCTGTTCATCGGCGAGCGGACGGTGAAGACCCACGTGTCGCACCTCTTGGAGAAGCTTCAGCTGCAGGACCGCACGCAGCTCGCCATCTATGCCCTGCAGAACAAGCTGGTGTAAGGGCGGGCAACCCTGCCGCCGAGGTTGGGGTTGGCCGAAGCCGTTCAGTAAGAAACGTGTAGATCAGGCCTGGGTCGGGCGCAGGTTAGGTCCTGGTCAGGTGCATGAGGCCATAGTTGCGCCGAGACCAGGGTGAGACCAGATGTTGCGGTCTTTTCGTTGTCCCCCGGGGTCAGGGTGCCGGGGGATTTGCCTTTTCCATGGGGGTAGGGTTGAGGTGCCGGAGGACTTGCCCTTGAGCATAGGTGGCAGGGCCCAGACGCCGAGGGCGTACCTGATCCGGCCCGGGCGGCAGGGCTATGGTGCTGGGGAACTTGCTTTATCGCGCATCGGCGTCAGGGCTAGGGCGCCGGGGGGACCTACCTTCGTGGGCGCGGCCGGTCGGATCAGGGTGCGGGGGCTCGTCCGATTCGGTAGGGGCGTGAGGGCCAAGGTACCGGGGAACTTGACCGATTCGGCACGGTCGCCGGGGCTAAGTCGCCGAGGGACTCGCCTTCTTGGGCACGGGCGGAGGCGGCCGGTGGCGTTGCGTGGCACCCTTGGTCGGCGAGGCCAGGGGCGTCATGACGCCCGGTAGGTCGTGGGGGGCTCGAGGGCGCGGGCGAGCCCGA
>QGVE01000239.1 GCA_003242675.1 Bacillota bacterium
ACATCGGGGCGGTGGGCGGCGGCTGCCGGTGCACAGTGGGCCGCGGCGGGTCCCGGGGTCGGGCGGGGGGCGCCTGCCGGGGCGGTTACGGACCGGCCCAAGACCGTGGGCCGGCTCCTCATGGTCCGCACCGGCTCCACCTGGGTCTCGGTGGACACGTCGCTACCCGGCAAGCTCTTCCACCAGGCGGTGGTCGAGGGCGCCTGCCCGCCGTTTGCCGGCTACACGGCGGTGCGGCCGGAGTACCGGTACGGCGGGAGCCGCATCGACTTCCTGCTGACCGCGCCGGACCGGCCCCCGTGCCTGGTGGAGGTGAAGTCCGTCACCTCCGTGGTGCCGGACGCCGACGGAGTCCGGGTGGCCCGCTTCCCGGACGCGCCGACGGCCCGCGGCGCCCGCCACCTGGGCGAGCTGGCCGGGGCCGTGCGGGAGGGCTACCGGGCGGCCGTCTGCTTCATCGCACAGCGGGACGACGCCCAGGCCTTCGGCCCGTGGGACGAGATCGACCCGGTCTTCGGAGACGCGCTGCGGGCCGTCGCCCGTGCCGGCGTCGAGGTCCACGCCTTCTTCATGCGCGTGACGCCGGAGGGCGCCGTCCTGGCCGGAGAGCTGCCGGTCAGGCTGACGCCCTAGGGCTGCTCCTGGCCTATTTGCTCCGGGCCTGTTCGCCCAGCGCCGCCGCGAGCTGCTCCAGCACGGTCAGCTGCCGGCTGCCGTCGCCGGGCTCCCTTTCTCGGGCCACGCGCTCCGCGGTCACGAGCGGCGCCCCTGCGCCCACCGGGGAGATGTTCAGCGCAGGCTCCTCCGGGAGGGCATTCCGCCCCTCCCGCCACCAGTCCGCCAGCGCGCGGAGGGCGTCCCGTCCCGGTCCCCCTTGGGCCCGGTGGAACGGGATCAGCCCGTGGCGGGCCATGGGACCGGCCGCCGTGCCCAGCACCTCGTCCAGCGCGAACCGGTTGAAGCGCAGGGCGTGGATCAGGGCCGCGCAGCCGGTGGGCACAGCCCAGCCGGGCCAGGTGCTCGCACGTCTCCTGGAAGCGGGCGATCCCGGCCGCCTCGTCGCAGCGCATCCGGTGGTAGATCTCCTCCTGCCGCATCCAGTGCGCCGGATCACCGGCCCGGGCGGCGTAGTAGTCGGCGATGGCGCGGTGAATCCGCTGCACGAGTTCCGGGTCCGTGGTGGCGGCCAGGTTGGCCCGCATGAGCTCGTGCATGGCGTACCGCCCGCCGGCCTCCTGCCGGATGAACGAGAACCGCACCAGCGAATCGAACGCCGCAGGGGAGTAGCCGGTCTGAAACTCCCGGACCAGGTGCTCGAACAGGGACCTGTCCCACCAGCGGGCGACGCAGAGCACCCGCAGCGTCACCGTCTCGGGCTCGCTGAGGTAGCGGAGGAAGCGGTCCATCACCTCGCCCCGGACGGGGGTGAAGTCGTCAGGGGCGGGCTCCTTGGTGCGCTTGATCTCGTAGTAAGTGTCGACCGCGAGGTCCAGGTAGAAGGGCACGCCCTCGCTGGCCTGGATGATCCGCGCCCTCACCGCCGGGTCGGCGATGCCGCAGGAGGTCAGGAAGACCTCCATGTCCTGGTCAGCCATGCGGCCGACCAGGTGCTGGTCCAGAGCCGGCTCCCATTCCGGGTACCGCTCATGCCAGCGCAGCTTCTCGCGGCCGCAGATCACCCACAGCACCTCGGGCAGGTGGGCGATGAGCTCCCGCACCCACCCGTCGGTCTCAAACTCCAGCCCGTCCGTGCGCCGCTGCCAGAGGGCTTCGTAGGAGTCGAGGCAGATCACCACCGGCCTGCCGGGGTGGCGCTGCATCCAGTTCTTCAGGTCGGCGGCCAGGAAATACGGCAGCCGCTCCAGGATCTCGCTGGGCTCCAGTCCGGGGAGTTCCTGGATCGCGGCGTACTGGCGCCGGGTCAGGTGGTCCCGGATCAGATCCCGCATGCGGTTGATCACCTTGACCACGCTGACGGCCTCGGACGCCCAGTCGAGGGTCGCGCCCACCACCTGCGCCAGGACCGAGTCAGGGTCAAACAGGGGGACGTTGCGGTACTCCTTGATCGGCTTGTGGGGCTCGACCTTCTGCAGATAGGTGAGGTAGGCGAGCTCGAAGGCGGAGAACTGTC
>QGVE01000240.1 GCA_003242675.1 Bacillota bacterium
GGCGTGCCCCTGGCGATGATCTGGCCGAAGTCCAGCACCACCAGCCGCTCGCAGAGGTTCATGACCAGCCCCATCTGGTGCTCGATGAGCAACACGGTCAGGTCGAACTGCTCCTTCACCCGCCGGATCAGCTCCACCAGCTGGCCCACCTCCGAGGGGTTCATGCCCGCGGCCGGCTCGTCCAGGAGCAGCACCTTCGGCCGGGTGGCCAGGGCGCGGGCGATCTCCAGCCGGCGCTGGGCGCCGTAGGGCAGGGATCCCGCCTTCTCGTGGCGCCGGTCGGCCAGGTTCATCCGCTCCAGCAGGGCCTCCGCCTCCTCCCGCAGGGCCCGTTCCTGCCGAATGAAACGGGGCGTGCGGACGAAGGCGTCCAGCAGGCCGTACCCGCACCGGGGGTGCATGACGGTCATCACGTTCTCCAGCACCGTCATCTGCTTGAACAGCCGGATGTTCTGGAAGGTGCGGGCGATCCCCAGCCGCGTGATCTGGTAGGGCTTCAGCCGGTTGAGCACCCGTCCCTCCAGGACCACCTCGCCCGCCGTCGGGGGGAAGACCCCGGTGATGACGTTGAAGACGGTGGTCTTGCCGGCGCCGTTGGGGCCGATGAGCCCGACCAGCTCGCCCTTCTCCAGCTGCAGGTCGAACTCCACCAGGGCCTTCAGGCCGCCGAAGTGGCGGGAGACGTTACGGCATTCCAGCAGTGCCACTGGCCTTCCCTCCCTTCGACGGACGCGAAAGCCACCGGTCGAGGCTGAACTCCCAGCCGCCCATGAGCCCCTGCGGGCGCAGGATCATCAGCACGATCAGCACCAGGGCGTAGACCACGCCGCGCCACTCCAGGAACTGCTGACCCAGCACGTCCCGCAGCGCCTCCTGGAGGAACACCACGCCCATGCCGGCCACCACCGTCCCCGTGAGGCTGCCGAGGCCGCCCAGCACCACGATCAGCAGCACGTCGAAGGACTTCAGGAACTCGAAGCTCTTCGGGTGCAGGTAGACATACAGGTGAGCGTACAGGCCGCCCGCCAGCCCGGCCATGGCGCAGCCCAGGACGAAGGCCAGCATCTTGAACCGGGTGGTGTCGATGCCCATGATGTCGGCGGCGATCTCATCCTCCCGGACACTGATGCAGGCCCGCCCGTGGCTGGAGTAGATCAGGTTGCGGGCCAGCAGGATCGCCGCCACCGTCGTCCAGAAGACCCACGGGAACGTGGTGAGGCGCGGGATGCCGCTCATGCCCATGGAGCCGCCGAACAGCTTGGAGATCTTGTCGCTGTTGTCCATGAACACCTTGACGATGACGCCGAAGCCCAGCGTGGCGATGCCCAGGTAGTCCGACCGCAGCCGGAGGATGGGCAGGCCGATGAGGAAGGCGATCAGGGCCGCCGCGAGGGTGCCGGCGGCGAGGCCCAGCACGAAGTTGAGGGTCGTGGCGCCGTAGGCCTTGGTGATGTAGGCCGACACATACCCGCCGATGCCGTAGAAGGCCACGTGCCCCAGCGAGAACTGGCCGGCGAAGCCGTAGATCAGGCTGAGACCGATGGCCGAGGTGGTGGTGATCATGGCCAGGTCCAGGATCATGCCCCAGTAGGTGCCGATGATGCCCTGCTGCCGCAGCAGGGAGAGCACGATGTACAGGGCGACGATCAGCGCGGCGGAGACCACCGCGTTCACCGTCACCGCCGGCCGCCCGCCGCCGGCGAAGGAGCTGCTGCCATTCGGCACGGTCGCCACCCCCCTACACCTTCTCCGGCCCAGCCTTGCCCAGAAGGCCCGCCGGGCGGACCAGCAGCACCAGGATCAGCAGGGCAAAGGCCACCGCGTCCCGGAAGTCGGTGGTGATGTAGGCCGCGGTCAGCACCTCGGCCTGGCCCATCAGCACCGCCCCCAGCAGCGCCCCAGGGATCGAGCCGATGCCGCCCAGGACCGCCGCCGTGAACGCCTTCAGCCCGGGCGTGATGCCCATGTAGGGCCAGATCTGCGGATACGCCGCCGCCCAGAGGGCGCCGGCGGCCGCCGCCAGCGCCGAGCCGATCGCGAAGGTGAAGGCGATCACCCGGTCGACGTTGATGCCCATCAGCCGGGCGGCGTCCATGTCCAGCGCTACCGCCCGCA
>QGVE01000241.1 GCA_003242675.1 Bacillota bacterium
AGTAAGGGCTGGTGGTCGGACAGGGGCTGCTCGCCCGGCGGGGCCTGGAGGACGCGGACCGGCGCGCCTCCTCGGCCCAGGTGATGGAGCGGCTCCTGGAGTGGGGGGTCATCCCCATCGTCAACGAGAACGACACGGTCACCAGCGAGGAGATCCGGGTGGGCGACAACGACACCCTGTCCGCCCGCGTCGCGGCGCTGGTGCAGGCCGGGCTGCTGATCCTGCTCTCCGACGTGGAGGGGCTCTACCCGGCGGACCCGCACCAGCACCCGGGGCTCTCCCCGATCCCCGTGGTCTCGCCGGACGACGACCTGGAACGGTTTGCCGGCGGCCCCGGCAGCGTGGGCGGCACGGGGGGCATGGTGACCAAGATCGCGGCCGCCCGCATCTGCGCCGACCACGGGATTCCGGTGGTCCTGGCCTGCGGCGAGCGGCCGGACGTTCTGCGGCGGATCATGGCCGGCGAGGAGATCGGCACGCTCTTCATACGGGAGGGGTAGGGTATGGACGTGCGGAGCATGGCCCGGCAGGCCCGGGCGGCCCAGCGGCAGCTGGAGCTGACGGCGGCGGAGGAGCGGAACGCGGCCCTGGAGGCGATCGCCCGGGCGCTGGAGGCGCAGGCGGAGCGGATCGTGGCCGCCAACCGGGAGGACCTGGCCGCGGCGGAGGAGGCCGGCCTGCCCGGCCCGCTGATCGCCCGGCTCAGGCTCGACGAGGGCAAGCTGGCGGGGGTGATCCGCGGCGTGCGGGCCGTCGCCGCCCTGCCCGACCCGCTGGCGGCAGAGCCCGAGGAGTGGGTGCGCCCCAATGGCCTGCGCATCCGGCGTGTGCGGGTGCCCCTGGGGGTCGTGGGCATCATCTACGAGTCCCGCCCGGGCGTCACGGTGGACGCGGCGGTCCTCTGCCTGAAGGCGGGCAACGCCGTGCTGCTGAAGGGCGGCAAGGAGGCGGCCCGCTCCAACGCGGCCCTGGGCGAGGCGATGGCGGAGGGGCTGAAGGCGGTCGGGCTGCCGGCGGAGCTGGTGCAGGTGCTGCCCTCCGCCCGGGAGGCGGCGCAGGGGCTGATGGCGGCCCGGGGGCTGGTGGACGTGCTGATCCCCCGGGGCGGCGCCGGCCTCATCCGGGCGACGGTGGAGCAGTCGCAGGTGCCGGTGATCGAGACGGGCACCGGGGTCTGCCACGTGTACGTCCACAAGGCCGCCGACCTGGCGATGGCCAGGGAGATCATCCTCAACGCCAAGTGCTCCAATCCGGCCGTGTGCAACGCGGCGGAGACGCTGCTGGTGGACCGGGAGATCGCCGAGCCCTTCCTGGCCGAGGCCGGTCCGGCCCTGGTAGCCGCCGGGGTGCGGCTGCGGGCCTGCCCGGAGGCCCTGGCGATCCTCGGGAGGGTCGTCGGGACCGGTGCGGGACCGGGCCCCGGGCACGGCGCCTCCCCCATGGTGGAGCCGGCGGACGAGGCGGACTGGGCCGCGGAGTACCTGGGCCTCTGCCTCGCCGTGAAGGTCGTGGCGGGCCTGGACGAGGCCCTGACGCACATCGCCCGCTACGGCACGGGGCACTCGGAGGCCATCGTCACCGCCGACACCGGGGCCGCCGAGCGGTTCCTGCGGTCCGTCGATGCGGCGGTCGTCTACCACAACGCCTCGACCCGGTTCACCGACGGCGGCGAGTTCGGCTTCGGCGCGGAGATCGGGATCTCCACCCAGAAGCTGCACGCCCGAGGGCCGATGGGGCTGGCCGAGCTCACGACGTACAAGTATGTGGTGTGCGGCACGGGGCAGGTCCGGTGACCGGCCCTGGGCCGCTCGTGCGGCACGGGACAGGTCCGGCGACCGGGACGGGGCGGCTCCTTTGTTGGCCACGTGCGGTTATCTAGTGTGCAACACAGGACGGGTCCGGCGACCGGCCCTGGGACGCTCCTTTGTCGACCACGTGCGGTTATCAAGTGTGCAACACAGGACAGGTCCGGCGGCCAGCACGGGGCGGCTCCTTTGTTGGCCACGTGCGGTCATCAAGTGTGCAACACAGGACAGGTCCGGCGACCGGGACGGGGCGGCTCCTTTGTTGGCCACGTGTGGTTATCTAGTGTGCAACAC
>QGVE01000242.1 GCA_003242675.1 Bacillota bacterium
GCGAGGGCTACCAGCCCCGCCGCTTCTGGGGCACCGACACGATGGCCGTCACCGACCGGGACGGCCGGAACGTCCTGCTCTTCCGGAACGAGTGGACCCTGCGCTACGTCATGGAGCAGAACCCGAAGCTGGTCTTCCGGGCCACCGCCCAGGAGCGCTGAGCACTGCGCCTTCGCCGCGGACCGCAGTGAGCAGGCCCTCAGCGCCACCCCAGCTTGGCGGCTTCCGCCTCCACCCGGCGCAGCAGCGCCCGCAGCTGGTCCTGGATGCCCTGGCACTCCTGCCGGAGCGCTTCCAGCCGGTTGGCCATGTACCGCTGGACCTGCGCCGCCCGCTCCGCGCAGGCCGCACGCGCCTCCCGTTCCGCCAGGGCCCGCTCCAGGCTGCAGCGCACCAGCGTCCGCTGGTACTCCTCCGTGACCGCGCGCACGGCCTCGATGAGCGGCGGAAAGTCCCACACCTTGTCCGCGAGATACTCCTGGACCTCCCTGAGCGCCTCCTCGGCGGGCCGGTCGCGCAGCGAGGCCATCCGCCTGGCCGCGGCCCGCAGCTCCGCCCGCCGGGCCGCGAACCACAACTGCACCGCCCGGTAGCGGATGTCCTGCTCCTTCGGGAAGAAGAGCCGGACCAGGAGCGGCGAGCGGGGAAGCCCGGCCAGCACCGCGCGCTCCCGCTCGCCCAGTGCGCGCTCCAGATCCAGCAGGAGCTGCGGCAGCCGGCTCACGAAGTCCGTGACCCGCTCCTCCCACTCCCCCTTCGCCGCCAGGAGCCCGCCCCTGCGCGCCCTTTCGATCTCGTCCAGCTCCCGGCGCAGCTGCAGCTGCGCCTGCCTCACCTGGTCCTGCACGTCCCGCACGGCGGCCCGGTGGGCCTCCTCCAGCCGGCCCTGGGCCTCCTTGCGGGCCTTCTCATAGGCCTCGACGGCCTGGCGGTACGCGGCCTCCTTCAACCCGTTGGTAATGCTGCGGCCGGTCATGCTCCCCAGAACGCCGAAGAGCAGCGCCCCGGCCAGCGTGCCCGCGCCAGGGGACACCAGGGTACCCAAGGCGGCCCCCAGCTTGGCGCCGAGGAAGCCTCCGCCGCCGGTTCCCAGGATGTCCAGGCCCAGGTTTTTGAGCGACGTCGCGCCATCGGTCTTGCCTTCCCACAGAAGCCGGACCTCGCGCCAGGCTGAAACGAGCGCGGTGACCACAGGGAAGGACGGCGCGAAGTCGAACTCCGCGACGCCCTCCAGGGTGCGCTGCGTCAGCCCGGCGATGGCGTCGTGGTCCAGCTCGTCCAGCGCCAGCACCTGCCCCTGCAGTTCCTCCGGCAGCCGCTCAGCGAGCTCCGTGCTGGTGATCACCGGGATGTCGGGGTATCGCTCAAAGTGTTCGAGGATGTGCTGCGTACTCGTACCTACCTTGACGTTGAACGGCTGCCCGTTGATGAGCAGGTCCCACCCGGGGTTGTTGGGCGTGTCGGGGAAGGCCACGTCAAACCCCTGCTCCCGCAGGACGTCAGCCGCCACCAGTTCTCCCACATAGCCCTGGAGCGTGGTGAACCAGTTCGCATAGGCCTCCGGGCCCATCTCCTGGGCCGCGGCCACCACCGCCTGCAGGTTGTTGAAACTCGCGAGGTCCTCGTTCAGCCAGAAGTCCATCGCGGCCACCACGGTGGGGTCGATCGCCAGGAAGGCCCGGAGCTCGTCCAGCGACCCCAACAGAGCGTCCGCGGCCCCAGCCGCAAGTCCATCGCCGTTGATGGTGCCGGTTCCGTCTGCCGGCGGCCGAGTGGCTGCCACTTCTGCGGCCGCATCGAGACTCCACGCCCCGCCATCCTGTCCGTCGAATCCGCCTAGCGTGCACCAGTTGGCCGGCGGCAGCGCCTCTGCCCAGCGATGGACGCGGTGGTGCACCCGCCAGCGCTGTATGAAGCCCAGTGTGACCAGTGCTGCTGCTCCTGCTGCAGCGGCTGCGGCGATGTTCAACCCTGTTCCTCCTTCTTCCACTGCGCGACGAAGTCTCGGAGGGCGTCCCGGGTGCTGGGGAAGGCCAGTTCGTCCCACGGGATGTCCTCCGGCGCAAAGAGCCGCACCTCCAGCGTCTCGCTGCCGGGGG
>QGVE01000243.1 GCA_003242675.1 Bacillota bacterium
TCAACCGGGTGATCGCCGAGCTGAAGCCCGGCCCGGATCGCGAGAGGCTGGTGGTCTTCCCCGGCCGGCTCAACGAGTTCTACCAGCCCTACCTGTCGGTGCGGATGGCCTTCGAGCTGATGGACCGGGGCTACCGGGTCTTCATCGCCTCGCCGGTGGACCCGCTCTCCTACTATCCGGTGGAGCTGTGGCGGCAGATGGGCATCGAGGTGGGCCGGCTCCCCCATGAGGACTACTACCGGCTGCTGGCCCGGGCGCAGGCGGCCATCTCCGTCACCACCGGCGGCAGCCTCACCCTGGCCCTCTACGAGGCGTACCTGCTCGGGGCGACCCCCATCGCCCCGGCGGGCCGCCCGGACCTGCCGCCCTGGACGGAGGTATACCACCCCCGCTACGACGCCCTGAACCCCCGCCAGGCCATCGAGATGGTGGAGCAGCGGGTGCGGGTGGAGGTCGACCGCCGCTGGTTCGACATCCGCCACTACGTCGAGCGCCTGCTGGCCGTGGCCGGTCGCTGGATCTGAACGGGTGCGGGTCTCCGAAAAAACGAAGCGGGCTGTTCCTCAGCCGTGGTGAGGCTGGGGAACAGCCCTGCCGCGTCCGCGGGGCTTACTCCTCGTCCCGCTTGCCCAGCTTGCTGTCCAGGAAGAGCAGCGCGCTCTTGCTCTCGCCGGCCATGCGGAACTTCTGCAGCACCTCGTCGGCGCTCTTCTCCTCCTCCACCTGCTCCTCGATGAACCAGTGGAGCAAGGGCAGCGAAGCGTAATCCTGTTCCGCCACCGCGAGGGCGTAGAGCTTGTGAATCGACTCCGTGACCTTCTGCTCGTGGGCCAGCACCGCCTCGAACACGGCCACCGGGGAGGCATAGTCCTGCACGGGCTCGGGGATCGCCTTCAGGACCACCCGGCCGCCCCTGTCGTTGACGTGTTCGTAGATCTTCATCGCATGCTCCAGCTCTTCCTTCGCCTGAACCTGCAGCCAGTGCGCCGTGCCGGGAAGGTTGATGGACTCGCAGTAGGCCGCCATGGCGAGGTAGGTGTAGGCCGAGCTCAGTTCCAGGTTGATCTGCTCGTTCAGCGCCGCTTCCATTGCCTGGTTCACGGGGATCGCCTCCTCTCTCTGACCGGTTGCCCGATCGTCGTAACACTTCCACACCCGTGTGGTCCCCTCCTGCCAGGAGGTGGCAATGGCGGACCTCTCATCGCCCCGGCTGCGCCGGGCGGTACCGAACTCCCGCCGTGCGCCCGGCCCAGGCGGCAACCGGCCCCAGAGCCAGGCTGAGGGCGACGTTGGCAACCGCTGGCGTGCGGTGGCCGGCCTCAAAGAGGAGCACCGTGTCGACCGCCCAGGTGGAGAAGGTGGTGAACGAACCGAGAAAGCCGACAGAGACCGGTACCCGCCAGGCCTCCGGCAGGCGCCCGCGCTCGATGCCGTACCCGGTCACGAACCCCAGCAGCAGGGTGCCCAGCAGGTTGATGATCAGCGTCGCGGCCGGAAAGGGCCCGGGCAGAAGCGCCGTCAGCCAGCCGCCGAGAAGATGGCGGGCCAGGGCGCCCAGAGCGCCCGCGGCGGCGACGGCCGCCAGGGTCGACCTGCTCATCGCCCCCACCCCACGGCCAGGCCGGTCCACGCCGCCAGGAGGCCGAGTCCGGCGCTCAGCGCCAGGTTCAGCAGTGCGGTCGTCGCGTCGCCCCGACGCAGGGCCTGGTACAGGTCCAGCTGCCAGGTCGAGAAGGTGGTGTAGGCGCCGAGAAAGCCCGTGCCCAGGACGAGCTTCACCTCCGCGGAAAGGAGCCCGCGGCCGGTTACCAGGCCGGTGAGCAGCCCGAGCAGGAACGACCCCGAGATGTTCACGGCAAAGGTGCCCCAGGGGAACGCCCCGGGGCCCGCCCGGCCGCGCACCCAGCCGCCGACCAGATGGCGGGCCAAGGCACCGGCGGCGCCCGCCACGCCAACCAGTATCCAGTTCACCCTGCGGCCCCCTGCTTCACGGCCTGAACTTGCCCCGCACGTACGGCTCCGGCCACGCCACCTCGTGCCCCAGCCGGTGGGCGGCCGCGAGCGGGAAGTAGGGGTTGCGCAGAAGCTCCCGGCCCA
>QGVE01000123.1 GCA_003242675.1 Bacillota bacterium
GGCGTGTGGGCGGCCCTGCCCTCAATTGACCCCGGGTTGTCTCCCCCCCGCCGGCGCGGGGGGCCGGGGGTGTGGGGGCCGCCTGACACCGGGCCGGCGGCCGCCAAGGGGGGGGGCAGTGGCGGGAGCGACTCGGGTTCTGGCTCCCGCCACTGCCTTCATCATGCGCCCAGTCAAGCCTGAACCCCGGCCCGCGGCCGGGGTTCTTGTCGCAAGACGCCCTTTCGGGATCACGGCCAGGGGGTAATGTCACACTTCAGCGGCAGCCCGAGCTGCCCCCGTCCCGAGGGCCACGAGCACCAGGCACGCCGCCAATACCAGCCGTCGCCGCACTTCCCGGACCTCCTGTAACCGCGGCCCTGACACCATCCCTGCCCACTCCCCGTCCCACCGCCCGCTTCTCACCGCTCACCGCTCAATGCCCACGCTCACCGCCCACATCTCACCGCTCACCGCTCACGGCCCACCGCCCACCGCTCACCGCTCTATGCTCACCGCCCACATCTCACCGCTCAAATCAGTCGCGCAGCAGCGCCCGGGAGATGACCAGCCGCTGGATCTCGCTGGTGCCCTCGTACAGCTGCGTGATCTTCGCCTCCCGCATCAGCCGCTCCACACGGTACTCCTGCATGTACCCGTACCCGCCGTGGATCTGCACGGCCTCCACCGTGTGCTTCATCGCCACCTCCGAGGCGAAGAGCTTGGCCATCGAGATCTCCTTCGTCGCCCGGACCCCCTGCTGCATGAGGAAGGCGGCGCGGTAGAGCAAGAGGCGCGCCGCCTCCAGCTCGGTGGCCATGTCCGCGATCTTCCACGCGATGGCCTGGTGCTCGGCGATGGGCTTGCCGAACGTGTGCCGCTCCTTGGCGAACTTGATGGAATCCTCCAGGGCCGCCTGCGTGATGCCCACCGCCTGCGCGGCGATGCCGATCCGGCCCCGGTCCAGGATCGTCATGGCGATCTTAAACCCCTCGCCCTCCCGGCCCAGGAGCTGCGAGGCGGGGATGCGGCAGTCCTCAAAGTACAGCGAGGTCGTGTGCGAGGCGTGCAGGCCCATCTTCTCCATGGGCTTGCTCACGGTGAAGCCGGGGGTGCCGGCCTCCACCAGGAAGGCGGAGATCCCCCGGTGGCCCACCGACGGGTCGGGGTTGGTCCGGGCGAAGACCACGTAGAGCCCGGCCACGCCGCCGTTGGTGATGAAGGTCTTCTCGCCGTTCAGGACGTAGTAGTCGCCGTCCCGGATCGCCGTGGTGCGGATGGCGGCCGCGTCCGAACCTGCGCCCGGCTCGGTGAGGGCGTAGGCCCCCAGGATCTCGCCCCGGGTGAGGCGCGGCAGGTACTTCTGCTTCTGCTCCTCCGTGCCGAAGAGGTAGATGGCCTCGGAGTGCAGCGAGCAGTGCACCTCGTAGATCACCGCGGTGACGGCGCACGCCCGGGCCAGCTCCTCGATGACGATGGCGTAGCTCACCCAGTCCATGCCGCCGCCCCAGGGCTCCGGCAGGTGCATGTTCAGGTAGCCGTTCTCGGCCAGGAGCTTGAAGTTGGGCCACGGGAACTCGTGCTTGCGGTTGAACTCGGCCGAGCGCGGCGCGATCTCCTTCTCCGCCAGCTCCCGGATCGCCTGGCGCACCATGTTCTGCTCTTCGGTCAGGAAGAAGTTCACGGCTCCTGCCTCCTCGTCTGTCGTTTCCCCCGGAAACTCACCGGCCCCAGTGGTTGCGCATGATCTCGTCCGCCGCGGTGAAGGGGTCCAGCCGCCGCTCCGCCACCTTCCGGACCAGTTCCTCAAAGTCTCCGGCGGCCAGGGCCCGCTCCAGCATCGCCCGGGCGGCCCGCTGCCCCACCAGCTCCTGGAGCCGCTGGGCCGCATCCTGGTGCCGGCGGGCCTCCCAGCGGCCGGTCTCCTTCAGGAAGGCCAGGTGCTCGTCCAGCCGGTCCACCACCGCGGCCACGCCTTGCCCGTCCTTGGCGACCGTCTTCAGCACCGGCGGCCGCCAGGAGATGTCCCCGGGCCTGGCCGTGCCGTGCCGCTCGGCCGCGTGCGCCGCGGCGCGCGTCAGGAAGCGGGCCGCTTGCCGCACCTCGTCCGCGCGATGATGGCCGGTGCGGTCCAGCCGGCGAAGGGCCTCGTCCGCGCCCGGCGGCAGGGCCGCGCCTTCCCCTGCGCCTTCCGCCGGCCACCGGTTGATGCCCGGCCGGCCCATGTGGCCCAGGTCCAGCATCATCTCGATCTCGGTCACCGTGCGGTCGGCCCCGTCCCGGTCCGCCTTGTTGCAGACGAACACGTCGCCGATCTCGAGGATCCCGGCCTTGATCGCCTGGATCTCATCGCCCAGGCCGGGAACCACCACGACGCAGGTGGTGTGCGCCAGGCCCATGATCTCGACCTCTGACTGGCCGGCCCCCACCGTCTCCACCAGGATCACGTCGAAGCCGAAGGCGTCCAGCACCGACACGACCTCGCCCGTCGCCGGCGAGAGGCCGCCCAGGTGGCCCCGTGCCGCCAGCGACCGCATGAAGACGCCGGGGTCGGTCAGGGTCTGCTGCATGCGGATCCGGTCGCCGAGGATCGCCCCCCCGGAGAAGGGGCTGGTCGGGTCCACCGCCACGATCGCCACCGTCCGGCCGCGGGCGCGCTCTTCGGCGGCCAGCCTGTCCACCAGGGTGGACTTCCCCGCGCCGGGGGGGCCGGTGATGCCCACCACATGCGCCCGCCCGGTCAGCGGGTAGACCAGGCGGAGGAGCGCCGGCGCCTCCTCGGCCCCGTTCTCGATCCAGGTGATCGCCCGCGCCAGGGCCCGCCGGTCCCCTGACCGGAGGCGGTCGAATAGCTCAGCAGCCCGGTCTTCCGGCCTCATCGCTTCACGTTCTCCCTCGTGTACCGAATGATCTCCTCGAGGTCCGACCCGGGGCCGAACACCCGGGCGACGCCGGCCTCCAGCAGGGCGGGCACCTCGTCCTCGGGGATGATGCCGCCGGCCAGGATGAGCACGTCGTCCACCCCCTGCTCCCGGAGCAGCTGGATCAGCTGCGGGATCAGCACCCCGTGTGCCCCGGCGAGCGAGGAGATCGCGATCACATCCACGTCCTCCTGGACCGCCGCCGCGGCCACGGCCTCCGGCCGCTGGTAGAGCCCGGTGTAGATCACCTCGAACCCGGCGTCCCGATAGGCCCGGGCGATGACCTTCGCCCCCCGGTCGTGGGCGTCCAGCCCCAGCTTCGCGACAAGCACCCTGATCCTGCGTCCGGCTGCCGCTTCCACTTCCGCTTCCCCTCCATCGTCCCCCGACTAGAACACCGACTCCTCCCGGAACTCGCCCCACAGCTCGCGCCACACGCCGCAGATCTCCCCCACGGTGCAGTAGCGCCGGACGCACTCGAGGATATAGGGCATCAGGTTCTCGTCGGTCTGCGACGCCCGGCGCAGCTCGGCCAGGGCAGCCGCGGCGGCCCGCTGGTCCCGGGTCGCGCGCACCTGGCGGAGCCGCTCGATCTGGCGCTGCTGCACCTCCGGGTTGACCTTGAGGATCTTGGCCTTGGGCTTCTCGTCGGGGTCCACGTAGGCGTTGACCCCCACCACCTTGTAGTCCCCGCTCATCACCCGCCGCTGGAAGCGATAGGCGGAGTCGGCGATCTGCTGCTGGAACCAGCCCTTCTCGATCGCGGCGATCACGCCGCCCTGCTCCTCGATCTGCCTGAAGTAGTCGTAGACCTCCTCCTCCAGCTTGTTGGTCAGGTACTCCACGTAGTAGGAGCCCGCCAGCGGATCGACCACATTGGCCACGCCGCTCTCCTCGGCGATGATCTGCTGGGTGCGCAGGGCGATCCGCACCGCCTCCTCGCTGGGCAGGGCCAGGGCCTCGTCGTAGGAGTTGGTGTGCAGCGACTGCGTGCCGCCCAGCACCGCGGCCAGGGCCTGCAGGGTCACCCGGATGATGTTGTTCTCCGGCTGCTGCGCCGTGAGGCTCACGCCGGCGGTCTGGGCGTGGGTGCGCAGCATCCACGAGCGCGGGTTCTTGGCGCCGAAGCGCTCGCGCATGATGCGCGCCCAGATGCGCCGGGCGGCGCGGAACTTGGCGATCTCCTCGAAGAAGTCGTTGTGCACGTCGAAGAAGAAGGAGAGGCGCGGCGCGAACTCGTCGACGTCGAGCCCCGCCTTGATCCCCGCCTCCACGTAGGTGATGCCGTTGGCCAGGGTGAAGGCCAGCTCCTGCGCGGCCGTGGCGCCGGCCTCGCGGATGTGGTAGCCGGAGATGGAGATGGTGTTCCACTTCGGGACGTGCTTGGCGCAGAAGGCCATCACGTCGGTGATCAGCCTGAGCGACGGCGCCGGCGGGTAGATATAGGTCTTCTGGGCGATATAGTCCTTCAGGATGTCGTTCTGGATGGTGCCGGTCACCTGGTCCCAGGGGACGCCCTGCTTCTCCGCGACCACCAGGTACATGGCGAGCAGGATGGAGGCGGGCGGGTTGATGGTCATGGAGGTGGAAACCTTGTCCAGGGGAATGCCGTCGAACAGGATCTCAAAGTCCTTCAGCGTGTCGACGGCGACCCCCAGCTTGCCGACCTCGCCGTTGGCGTAGGGGTGGTCGGAGTCGTAGCCCAGCAGGGTGGGCATGTCGAAGGCGGTAGAGAGGCCCGTCTGCCCCTGCTCGAGCAGGTAGCGGAACCGGGCGTTGGTCTCCTCCGCCGTGCCGAACCCCGCGAACTGGCGCATGGTCCAGAGCTTCCCGCGATACATCGTCGGGTGTATCCCCCGGGTGAAGGGATACTCCCCGGGATCCCCCAAGTCCCGGCGGTAGTCCAACCCGGCGATGTCCCCGGGGCTGTAGAACCGCTTCACCGGCCGGTCGGAGACCCCGGCGAACCGCTCCTTCCGCTCCACTGTGGCCACGGGCCACCCTCCCCCCAAAATTCAGCGTCGCTTCACACCGATTCGCCTTTTCTGCCTATTCCTCCTGCTTCCCACTTTACGCGCGCGCATCTCCGCCCAGCACCCGCCGGGTTCCGCCCGGGCGCACCACGACGGCGTCCGCGGGACCCGACCGCACCACCACGCCGGCACCGCTGCCCGGACGAACGACCACGGTGCCGGCGCTCCAGGGCCCCGGGCCAGAGGCATCCGCGCCGCCCGCGTGCCCGTGCGGGCCCGGGCCCACGCCCCCAAAGCGCTCGGACCGGCGCGGGCGGCGGCGGTTGGGCGCCAGGCCCACGGCAAAGGCGGCCAGGGCCGCCGCCGGGTTGAGGGCGGGGTTGAACAGCACCAGGCCCGGCGCCAGCGCGGCGAGGGCGGCCTCCGGCCGCAGCGCCGCCAGTGCGCAGATGGGGCAGAGCGCCGCCAGCTGGACGACCGGATCGAAAAACACGTCTTCGGGCGTCGTGAGATCGAACCTGTGGCGCACGGCGCGTCGCGACCTCCTTTCCGGAACAGCAAACGGGGGCTTCCCGCCCCCGTTTTGTACGGTATGCATGTGGTCGCCGGCCTGCCCCTCCGGCTTCAGCAGCACGGCTTGCCGAAGAACGGCTTGCCGAAAAACTTCCCGCCCAGGCCTCCCGTCAGGGCCAGCGTGGGCGCGGCGGCCGGGTTGAACGCCAGGAACGCCGCCCGCGGATTGATGGCCGGGTTGAAGATGCCCAGCACGGGGCTCTTGGCCGCCAGCGCCGCCGCCGGGGAGAAGGCGGCCAGCGAGGCCAGCTTGCTGAACGGGGCCAGGTCTACGGCCGGGTTGAAGAAAACCTGATCCGGCGCGTCGAACCCGCCAAAATGCATGCGGGGTTTCCCTCCTGACCGGAAGCGGGGGAGCCCTTCGACTCCCCTGCCTGCTGTCCGGTTGGTCAGATGCCAAACTTGCCGAAAGGCTTGCCCTTGCCGGTGAGCGCCAGCGTGGGCGCTGCGCCCGGGTTAAACTGCAGGAACGCAGCCGCGGGGTTGATGGCCGGGTTGAAGAAGGCCAGCACCGGGCTCTTGGCCGCCAGCGCCGCGGCCGGGGAGAAGGCGGCCAGCGAGGCCAGCTTGCTGAACGGGGCCAGGTCTACGGCCGGGTTCTTGAACACCTGCCCGGGGACGCTCTTGCCGCCAAAGCTGAACGGGAACGGGAAGAACCCCTTCTTATCGAAGAAGTCCTTCTTATCCACCTTGTCGGTCACCCCGGCGGTGGGGAACGTCTTCGGGCAGCTTACCGTAACCACCGGCCGCGAGACGTCAACGGGGCAGGCGGTCGATGTGACGACCCGCGATTTGTGGGACACGAAGCAACCCCCTTCCGATTTGTACAGAGGGATGAGCACCACCGCGAGGGTGGAACGTCTCCGCTCTCAGCTTATGTAACCGTTTGGCAGGCGGTTACAGCTCCTTGACGCCGATCAGGCCCCCGGGCACGAAGCCCCGGCTCAGGGCGAACTCCACCGCCGGCCGCTGGTGCAGCCCGGCCCAGAGCTTGATCTTCCGGAGGCCCAGGGCGGCCACCGCCGCCTCGGCGGCCGCCAGCAGGCCGCTCCCGACCCCGCGCCGCCGGTGGGCGGGGTGCACCCAGAGGTCGATCAGGAGGGCCGTCGGCTCCTCGGTGCTGCCATCCCGTGCCAGGGCGAGCAGCAGGTAGCCGACCGGCTGCGCCCCGTACTGGGCCACGAAGAGCGCGCTGCCCGGTGAGGCCAGCACCTGCCGGCACTGCAAGGCCGCCCGCTGCGCGGCGGCAAGCGGATGCACCCGCATGCGCTCCTCGGGGTCCAGCACCTCCCATGCGGCGGCCGCCGCGGCCTGGAGCAGCCACGGCAGGTCCCCGGCGTGGCCGTACCGGTACTGGTACATGCGGCTCCCTCCTCTGCTGTGGGGGCTCCTCCATCTTATGGAGGGCCCCGGTGACCGGTCCCTTCCCCGGAGCGTGCGGAGTTCCGGCTGCGTGGTACCTCCTTCCCCGGGGTCGCGTACCGTGGTGGGCAGAAAGGGGGTACCGCATCGTGGTGGAGGTGCGCTTCTGGCGGCCGGACGATCTGCCCTGGCTCCTGCACATGGCGGCGGTGACCGACTGGGAGATCATGAACCCCACCGACCGGGCGGTGGCCAGGCCGGAGGTCGTGCAGGCCAACGCCCACCGCAACCTCATGGCCACCCTGAACTCCCCCGGGGGGACCGCGATCGTCGCCGCCGACGGCGGCAGGCCCGTGGGCTTCCTGCTCATCGGCATCCGGCCCGACGAGCGGACCGGAGAGCTGCAGGGGTACATGGCGGACGTCTACCTTCGCCCCGAGTACCGGGGCCGCGGAATCGCCCGGCGGATGCATGAGGCGGGCGAGGCTTACTTACGGCGGCTGGGCATCCGGCGGGTCACCAACTGGGTCCACGCCACCAACCCGCTGGGGCAGAAGCAGTCGCTGGCCGTCGGCTTCCGCTGGTGGGGCGTGATGATGGAAAAGCTACTGACGGGTTAGGGCCAGCAGCGGAAGACGGCCTTGGTACAGGGAGGTGGCCCAGGTGCGGATGGGCGGGGCGGAGGTCAACAGCATCGCGGACCTGGTGGCCGTCATGGACGCCCATCTGGCGCGGTTCGACCGGGACGGCGACCACCGGGCCGCCTTCCTGCGGGTGTACCGGCGCATGACCCAGGCCGTGCGGGAGCGGCTCCGCAGCCCCTTCTTCCTGGACCCCGCCTGGGTGGAGCGGGTGGCCGTGCGCTTCGGCTGGTACTACTTCGATGCGCTGGAGCGCTTCGAGCGGGGCGGGCAGCCTCCCCCG